>PLEY01000091.1:0-40869 GCA_003136595.1 Burkholderiales bacterium | reverse complement strand
CGGTTCGACCGCGAGATCATGACCGAGATGGGCGCCCTGGGCTTTCTCGGCCCGACGCTGCCGGAGGCTTATGGCGGCGCGGCGGTCAGCCACATCGCCTATGGCCTGATCGCCCGGGAGATCGAGGCGGTGGATTCGGGCTACCGCTCGGCGATGAGCGTGCAGTCGTCGCTGGTCATGTACCCGATCTACGAGTTCGGCTCCGAGGAGCAGCGGCAAAAGTGGCTGCCCGGCATGGCGCGGGGCGAGTTGGTCGGCTGCTTCGGCCTCACCGAGGCGGACGGCGGCTCCGACCCGGCCTCGATGCGCACGGTGGCCAAGGAGACGCCCGGCGGCTTCATCCTCAACGGCGCCAAGATGTGGATCACCAACGCCCCGATCGCCGACGTCGCCCTGGTCTGGGCCAAGCTGGACGGGATCATCCGCGGCTTTCTGGTCGAGCGCGGCTCGAAGGGCTTCGAGACCCCGAAGATCGAGAACAAGCTGTCCTTACGCGCCTCGATCACCGGCGAGATCGCCCTGCAGGACGTGTTCGTGCCCGAGGAGGCCATGCTGCCGGACGTGCAGGGCCTGCGCGGGCCGTTCTCCTGCCTCAACAAGGCCCGCTACGGNNAGAAGGGCATGAAGGGGCTCTCGGCTCCCCCGGTCCATGGCAAGGTTGGCCTTAGGGCGTCGATCACGGGCGAGATCGTGATGGATGAGGTCTTCTGTCCCGAGGAGAACGCCTTTCCGGAAGTGCGCGGCCTAAAGGGGCCATTCACGTGCCTGAATTCGGCGCGCTACGGCATCGCCTGGGGGGCGATGGGCGCGGCGGAGTTCTGTTTCCATGCCGCCCGCGACTACGTCGGCTCGCGCCAGGTGTTCGGCCGGCCGCTGTCGGCCCGCCAGCTGGTGCAGAAGAAGCTCGCTGACATGCAGACCGAGATCGCCCTGGGCTACGAAGGCGCGCTCGCCCTCGGCCGGCTGATCGACCAGGGCGCCTGGGTCCCCGAAGCCATCAGCCTGATGAAGCGCAACAATTGCGGCAAGGCGCTGGCGATCGCCCGGGAGTCCCGGGACATGCACGGTGGCAACGGCATCTCCGGCGAGTACCATGTGATGCGCCACGCGGCGAACCTGGAGACGGTCAACACCTACGAGGGCGCCCACGACGTCCACGCCCTGATCCTCGGCCGGGCGATCACGGGCGAGAACGCGTTTTAGCGGCGCATCGAAGCCGCCTCAGCTCTTCGACGTCTCGCCGACGAAGCTCACCGGCACGCCCTTGGCGACGGCCTTGCCCAGGGTGGCCGCGTCCCAGTTGGTCAGGCGCACGCAGCCGTGGGAGGCGTTCTTGCCGATCTCGGTGGGATCGGGCGCGCCGTGGATGCCGTAGGTTTCGACAGTGAGCGCGATCCAGGTCGAACCGACCGGGTTGTTGGGCCCGGGCTTGATGGTCAACACGCCGCCGGCCTTGTTGCCGAAGGTCAGCCGCTTCGGGTCGTAGGTGTAGTCGGGGTTGGGGGTCACCGACTTGACCGCCCACACGCCGGAGGGCGCCGGCCGTTCCGTGCTGCCGACGGTGGCCGGAAAGGCGGCAGCCAGCTGGCCGTCGGCGGCGTAAGCGCGGACCTCGTTGGCGGCTTTATCTACCTCCACCCTGTCGATCGTCGGCAGTGGGTCGGCGCCCGGCCGGGTGACCAGAATCGTCGTGCCTGCGGCGGTGAAATCGGCCTTCGGATTGAGTGACCGTAGCAGCGCCTGGCTCATGTGGAACCGCTCGGCGAGTTCCTGCACCGGGCTGCTGTAGCCGAGGTGATCGAGCTTGGCCTGGGCCGCCATNNGCTACGGCATCGCCTGGGGGGCGCTTGGTGCCGCGGAGTTCTGCTGGCACACGGCGCGCCAGTACGTGCTCGATCGCAAGCAGTTCGGCCGGCCGCTCGCCGCCAATCAGCTGATCCAGAAGAAACTCGCCGACATGCAGACCGAGATCACGCTGGGACTGGCCGGCTGCCTGCGCCTTGGGCGCATGAAAGACGAGGGCTCGGCAGCACCCGAGATCACCTCGCTCATGAAACGCAATTCCTGCGGAAAGTCGCTCGATGTCGCCCGGCTCGCGCGCGACATGCTGGGCGGCAACGGCATCTCCGACGAGTTCGGCGTGATCCGCCACCTCGTGAACCTTGAAGTCGTCAACACCTACGAAGGCACCCACGATATCCACGCGCTCATCCTCGGGCGCGCCCAGACCGGGATCCAGGCCTTTCAGTGACCCGGGGGTCCGCGCCGAGGCAGGGGTCTGCCCGGCCCGAAGTCGGCGGGTGGCGCGCGCTCCAGACCCGGCCTCGTCACATCACCTGGCCCCAGAGAGGCTGCCATCGCCAACGCCGGGGCGCCTGAGGCGGCGCCGCTCCCCTCGCCCCGGCCCTCCTCGCTCTTGGAGGTGTTCTGGGTGTTCTGGGTGTTCCTGCGCCTCGGACTGGTCTCCTTTGGCGGCCCGATCGCGCACATCGGCTACTTCCGCCGCGAATTTGTCGAGAAGCGCAGATGGCTGACCGATGCCCGCTATGCCGAGCTGGTGGCTCTGTGCCAGGTCCTGCCCGGGCCGACCAGCAGTCAGGTCGGCATGGCCCTTGGCCTCGCACGGGCCGGTCTGGGCGGCATGCTGGCCGCGTGGCTGGGGTTCACGCTGCCCTCGGCGCTCATCATGATTTCCCTGGGCAGCTGGACCCGTCATGCAGAGCTCGTGCAGGACGCGTATTGGGTGCAGGGCCTGCAACTGGCGGCGGTCGCGGTCGTGGCCCAGGCGCTTTGGAGCATGACGAGGAGTCTCTGCCCGGACTGGCAACGCAAGGTTTTGGCCGGTGTGGTGGCGGCCCTGGCCTTGGTGCTGCCGCTTGCCCTGGCTCAGATCATCCTGCTGCTCGTCTGCGGAGCGCTCGGCGCCCTCTTCGCACGCACGCCCGAGTCGCTCGGCGATACGGCGGGCCTGCCCGAGGTGCCGGCGCGCACAGCCCAGGCGGCGCTCGTTCTGTTGGTCCTGGCACTCGTGCTCCTGCCCGTTGCGAACCCAGAGCTTGCCGGCGGTACGGTCGGCACCTTCGCGCGGTATTTTCGGGTCGGCGCCCTCGTCTTTGGCGGCGGGCACGTCGTGCTGCCCTTGCTTGAGGCGTCGGTGGTCGCCACAGGTGCCATCCCGGAACACACCTTTCTCGCAGGCTACGGCGCAGCGCAGGCAGTGCCCGGACCGCTATTTACGTTCGCCGGCTTTCTGGGGAGCGCTGCGAACACCGCGCCGAACGGCCCCTGGGGAGGCCTCGTCGCGCTCGTTGCGATCTTTGCCCCCTCCTTTCTGCTTGTCACCGTGGCGCTGCCGGTGTGGCGCTTTTTGCGCACGCACCCGGGGGTCGGACGCGCCCTGGTGGGCATCAACGCCGCCGTGGTCGGGCTGCTCCTTGCAGCCTGGCTCAATCCCCTCGTCGCGGGCACCATCCGGGGTCCTGCGGACGCCCTCATCGCCCTTGCGGGCGCCTGGGTACTGATCCGCTGGTCGTGGCCGCCCTGGCTGGTCGTGCTGGGCACCCTCCTTGGCGCGGCGGCAGAGCACCTGATCTAGGGGCTCCGGGCACGCAACTCTGGCGCTCTTCCGAGTATCATTTGCGCCATGCGCACTCGGGGCGGGCTCGCCAGCATGGCACGCGATGCACCTGGCCTTGGCCTGTGAATACGCACCCATCGAGGCCATCATCCCCCGCGCTTTGCAAAATCCCGTGCCCACGCTCCCACCAAAGGACCTTGCCGCCCGTTACCGCGGGGCACTTCTTGGACTTGCGTGCGGAGACGCCACGGGAACGGCACTCGAGTTTCGGCCCCGCGGCACGTTTGCCCCCATAGCGGACATGGTCGGAGGGGGACCGTTCGGACTGGCCGCGGGCCAATGGACCGACGACACGTCCATGGCGCTGTGCCTTGCAGAGAGCCTGCTCACCAAGAACGGCTTCGATGCCGCTCATCAGATGGGGCTCTACACCAACTGGTGGCAATGGGGCTATCTGAGCGCCACGGGCAGCTGCTTCGACATCGGCCTGACCGTGCGCGATGCCCTCACCCGTTTTATGCAGACCGGTGAGCCGTATGCAGGCTCGAGCGATCCCCGCTCGGCAGGCAATGGCTCCCTGATGCGGCTCGCACCGGTCGTGCTGTTCTACTACCCTGCGCGCGACGAAGCACTCTCGTATTGCGCAAAGAGCTCACGCACGACGCATGCCGCCCCCGAGGCCATCGAATGCTGCACGCTGCTCGGCACGATCCTGTGCAACGCGCTGGACGGCCTCCCGAAGGAACAGATCCTCGATGCCGGCGAACTCGCGCTCGATGAGCCCCGCGTCCAGGCACTGGCACGAGGCGCCTATCTCGAGCGGGCCGAGGAGGCCATCTTCGGTAGCGGCTACGCCGTGCATTCGCTCGAGGCGGCGCTGTGGTGCTTTGCGCGGACCTCGGACTTCAGAAGTGCGGTGCTCAAGGCGGCCAACCTCGGCGACGATGCCGACACCACGGCCGCCATCGTCGGGCAGATCGCCGGTGCGTACTACGGAGATGCCGGGATTCCGCCAGACTGGTTAGGAAAGCTGTACATGGGGCCGGTGATCGCCGAGATGGCCAGCGCCCTTCTCGATGCGGCGCAAAGGCGCGCGCAACCAGGACCTGTTGGTGTCGCAGGGGGCGAACACTAGGGCTTGGGCATGGGCGGCTATCTGGATGCCGCGAAGAAGGCTGGCGCGAGCGCTTTGACGATGCGTTCTGGCTCCCCTTTGAACTGGGCCCCGTTGGAGAGCACGATGATCGCGAGCTGGTCGTCCGGAAACAGGGCATTAAGCCCATAACCACCGCCGCCCGGCACAAGGCCGTTGTGCCAGACCTCGGCGTGTCCCTCGAGTCTCGCCGGCACAAAGCCCATCGCATAGGAGGTGGCCGAGCCATCGCGCAGGTGGCCAGGGCTCCAGAGCTGCTGCATGGCGGCGGGGCCGAGCAGGCTATGCGACAGCAGTGCGCTATCCCAGCGTGCCAGATCGCGCGCGCTGGAGACGACCGAGCCGGCTCCGAAGGCGAGGTCAAGGGAAATGAGGGGCATCGGCAAGAACCAGCCACTGCCCTGATACGGCCGCACGGTTCCCGGTTGCGCCAAGAACCCGTTGCCACTGTCAGTCATCCCCAGCGGACCGAAGATATGCTGGGCAAGGTAGTCCCCATACGGGACATGGGCCACCCGCTCCACGATCGCGGCCAGCACGCAGTAATTCGCGTTGCTGTAGGCAAAGCGCGTGCCGGGCTCGAAATCAGGGCTGTCGGTGGCGAGGATGGCGAGCAGCTTCTCGGGGGCGATCGTGCCCTCCAGTGGCCACATGTGCTCGAGAAGCGAAGGATAGTTATGCAGGCCGCTCGTCTGGTTGAGCAGCATCTGCACCGTGATCCTCTCGCTATTGGGCAACGCAGGAAAATAGCGGGCGAGCGGGTCGGCCAGGTCGAGCTGGCCTGCTGCGGCGAGCTGCAGGATCGAGGCGGCCGTGAACTGCTTGCTCAGCGAGCCGATCGCAAAGCGTGACGCCGGCGACGGGGCGTGTCCCTCGACGAGATCGGCCGTGCCATAGCCGCGCGCGAAAACCGTAGCGCCGTGATCGACGACGACGACGACGAAGCCCGGCGCCTTCTTCGCCTCAAGACTCGGGCGCACCAGCGCATCGATCGCGTCTTCGCTCGGTGGCGCCCCCAGTGCACAGTCTGCCGCAACCAGGACAGCGCCAACGAGGACGCGCGCGGCCCACCGCACGAAGTTCCGAAACTCCCCTGCTTCCCCTGNNGCGCCCTGTGCACGATAACAGCCAGAAGACAGATCCTCACACAAGCCTCCGGATGAGCAGGACCGATGAGGCGACATGGTAGCCCGCGACGGCCACTTCGTCTTGGCAGCAAACTACGCGCCCAGCGCGTTGCCCGGATCGGCCGCCCCACCCGCCGCACCCGCCGCACCCGGCGCACCCGCTGCAGCCCGGCTCAGCCGATCGGCAATCGCAGCCCACCCGGGACCCTCGGGTGGCGCCTCGATCCAGATCGCACTGACGCCCAGGCGATCGAACCCACGCAGCGTTGCATAGAGTTCGTGCGCATAGTGCAGGGGGTCGGAAGGAGCACGCTGCCAGGCGTTGTGGTCCGGCGGCGCCGTGACCGAATAGGACCAGACGCCAACGTTCACCGGGACCTGTAGCAGTTCGCTGGCTGCGACCAGACGGAGCGGCGCCAGCGGCGCATAGTGGGCAGCGAGATTGCCCGAGGTGCGGGGCGCGCGGGCGTCGCGTGCCCGGATCGGCATGCCCAGTACCTCGGCAAGCTCTGCTGCTCCGATCGCGCCCGGGCGCAGCAGCACCGGGCCGAGCGTCGACAGGCGCGACAGATCGAGAATCGTCGATTCGATGCCAACCTGTGCCGGGCCGCCGTCCAGGACCATGAGCGCGCTGCCAAACTCATCGCGCACATGCTCGGCCCGGGTCGGGCTGATCCGCCCGAAGCGGTTTGCTGAGGGCGCGGCCACGCCCGCGCCCGGATGGCGTGCGGCGAGCCCGGCCAGGAGTGCCAGCGCCACCGGATGCGCCGGACACCTGAGCGCGACCGTATCCTGGCCGCCGGTCAGGGCGTCCGCGACCCCGCTTGCGCGCAGCAGGACCAGCGTTAAGGGACCTGGCCAAAAGCGCTCGATCAGAACCTCTGCGGCGGCGGGGATTTCCCGCGCCCAGGCGCGAAGTCCCGTCCCGGGAGCGACGTGGACGATGACCGGATGCGAGCGCGGTCGACCCTTCAGCTCGAAGATGGCCTCGATCGCCGCCGGATTGCGCGCGTCGCCCCCCAGACCATATACCGTCTCCGTCGGAAAGGCGACCAGCTGTCCGGCCTCGAGGCGTTCAAGCGCTGCGTCGATTTGTGCGGGGTCGACAGCCGCGGCAGGGACCGGGACGCCCGCCATCACCAGGAATCGATGCCCAGCCGGGCGGCGATCGCGTGGGCCTCCTCGAGTGCCTGCAAAGCGCTTGCGGCAACGCAGGTCACATGCCCCATTTTCCGGCCGGGTCGCGCCTCGCGCTTGCCGTAGAGATGGAGCCGCGCGCCCGGGTGGCTGAGGACCCCCGCCCAGTCGGGCTCGCGCCGCGCCCCGCTCGGGTCATACCACAATTCGCCCATGAGGTTGAGCATCACTGCCGCGCTGTGCTGACGCGTGCTGCCCAGTGGCAGGCCCGCCAGGACGCGCACCTGCTGCTCGAACTGGCTGCTCGCACAGGCGTCGATGCTGTAGTGACCGCTGTTGTGGGGGCGGGGCGCGATCTCGTTGACCAGGAGCCGGCCGTCTTGCAGCACGAAGAACTCTACGCACAGCACGCCGACGTAGTCGAGCTGTGCTGCGATCGCGAGTGCGGCCTCCTGGGCCTGGGCGGCGAGCGCGGCGTCCACCCGGGGCGAGGGTACGGTGCTGATCGCAAGGATGCCGTCGCGGTGGATGTTCTCGGCGATCGGATAGGCGGCCGCGGTGCCGTCGGCGGCGCGGGCGACCACGACTGAAATCTCGAAGGCAAGATCCAGGCGCTTCTCGAGCACGCAAGGGACCTCGCCCAGCTCGCGAAACGCCAGAAGCGCCGCGGACGCGCTCGCCACGCGCGCCTGTCCCTTGCCGTCGTAGCCGAGCCGGCGCGCCTTCAGGATGGCCGGGTACAGGGACGCGTCGACGTGTGCGAAGTCGTCGGGCGCCGCAATCAGGGCATGCGGCGTGACGGCCAGTCCGGTCGACGCGATGAACTGCTTCTCCAAGCCCCGATCCTGGGCGATCGCGACGCTCCCGGACCCCGGTCTCACAGCGATGTGTTCGCCAAGCCACGTGAGGCTCAGCGCCGGCACATTCTCGAACTCGGTCGTGACCGCAGCGCACAGTCCGGCAAGGCGCTCGAGCCCCTCGGGGTCCTCGTAGTCGGCGACGATCTGCAGATCGGCCACGCTGCTTGCGGGCGCCTCAGGCTGCGGATCGAGGACCGCCACGCGATAACCGAGGCTCTGGGCTGCCATGGCGAACATGCGGCCGAGCTGGCCGCCTCCCAGAAGGCCGAGCCAGCTGCCCGGGGAGATGGGTGGAGTGGGCATGGATGGATCCCCTGCGCGGCCGGCCTGGGGACCTACCCGGGTAGCTTGGCCGAGCGCGCCGCCTCGGTCTGCGCGAGCCGGAACGCGTCCAGCCTGTCGCTTAGGCGCGGATCGTGCCGCGACAGGATCGCGATCGCATGCAGCGCGGCATTGACGGCACCGGCCTCACCGATGGCAAAGGTCGCCACCGGCACGCCCTTGGGCATCTGCACGATCGACAGCAGCGAGTCTTCGCCGCGCAGGTATTTCGACGGCACCGGCACCCCGAGTACCGGCACCTGGGTCATCGAGGCGACCATGCCGGGCAGATGTGCCGCGCCGCCCGCCCCCGCGATGATCGCCGCCAATCCGCGGCCGCGCGCGGCGGCCGCATAGGCGAGCATGTCCTCGGGCATGCGATGCGCGGAGATGACGCGTGCCTCGCAGGGGACCTCAAACTCGCGCAGGGTCGCCACCGCGTGGCTCATGACCTCCCAGTCGCTGGAGCTGCCCATGACCACGCCGACCAAAGGATCGGGCGATGCGAGGGAGGCAAGGGGGGCGTCGGACATGGAGTGATCTCTCTAAGGCGCTCATTTTAACCGGGCCGGCCCGGTCACAGCCCGCTTCAGAGCGGACGGTCGGACTGCAGCTTGAGCTCGATCTTGCGGCGCTCTTCCTCTTCCTCGTCGAGGACCATGGCGGTCTCGATGATTTCGATCAGGAACAGGATTTCCGAATACGCGGTGAGCATGAAACCCTGGCGCGCGCCGCCCCGATCATCGTAGAGCAGGGATTCGAGGAAGTCGCGGCAGCTCGGCAGTCCCCACAGGCGCTGCAGCTTGCCCATCACGGCGGTATAGGACTCCAGACCGCGGGCGTCGTCGGCCACCTGGGCCTCCCAGGACGGCACGCGTGCATTGAAGAGCGCCCGAAAGCCCTTGGCCAGGTTTTCGTATTGCTCGCGCCGGCCGGTCTTCAGATACAGTTCGAAGAGCAGCAGCCAGGCCTTGGGGACCGGCTTTTCCGTCTCCCGGATATGGCGCGTCAACATGCTGATCGCCACCGGGATGTTCTCGAGGGTCACCATGAGTTCGGCCTGCTGGACCAGATCGGCGACCTCCTCGACCTGGATATGACTGGTGCTCTTGTAGAACGGATTAAAGCCGGTCCGGTAGACGCCGTCGGCATCCTGCGGCGCTGCGGGCGCTGCAATCAGGGAGGACTGCGTCATCACCGGTTCGACCGTACCCACGCCCCAGTCGGTGGTGTTCATCGTGATCGGCGGCAGATCCGTCTCGACCGCCGGGCGGGGCTTGGGCGTGTCACGGGCGCCCCGTGCCACGTCGGCCCCTTCCCAGGCCGAAGGCACGCTGCGGGCGCGGCGCGGTGCCGCAACACGCTCGCTCTTGCGCGAACTGCTGCGCGCCGACTCCCGGCGCAGGATCAGGAACACCACCCCCAGAAACAGCAGCACCAGCAGGATGCCTGCGGCGATACCGACAAGGGCACCAGTGGAAATGGGGGTGTTCATGGGCAGTTCACTGCCGCTGGGCAGCCTCTAACAGGAACGAAGCGAGCATGTTTCAATGAATTGTTGCAAAGACTGGATAGATCAGCCAGACAGGGCGGCGATGGCAGGCACATTGGATGCCCACACGGGCCTGCCCTGCCCGCGTCGTTGCATCACCAAGACCCGAATCATTCGGGATAACCACCGTCTTGTCAACGCAACATGCACGCAACATGTGCGCGGCCAAGGCCGCTCGTCCCCGCAGCGGGCGCGCTCGCCTGCCGTGGGGGCCTTAGGACGTCAGCCGCTGCAGGGCTTCGCGATACTTTGCGGCGGTGCGCTCGATGATCTCGGGGGGCAGCGGTGGGGGCGGCGCAGTCTTCTTCCAGGTCGGGATCGATTCCAGATAATCGCGCACGAACTGCTTGTCAAAAGAGGGGGGATTCTGTCCGGGCTGATACAGGTCAGCCGGCCAGAAGCGCGACGAATCCGCCGTCAGTATCTCGTCCATCAGCACCAGTCTGCCGGCAGCGTCCTGGCCGAACTCGAATTTGGTGTCAGCGATCAGGATGCCCCGCGTCGCCGCGTAGGCGCTCGCCTGGCGATAGAGCTCAAGGCTCACCTCGCGTATCCGGGTCGCAAGCGTAGCCCCCAAAAGGTCCACCGTCTTCTCCCAGGTGATGTTTTCGTCGTGCTGGCCCATCTCGGCCTTCGTGGCGGGGGTGAAGATCGGCTCCGGAAGTTTGTCTGCATTGCGCAATCCCGGCGGCAGGCGTACCCCGCAGATCGCCCCCTGGGCCTGGTAGTCCTTCCATCCGGAGCCTGCGAGGTAGCCCCGGACCACAGCCTCGATCGGGATCGGACGCAGCCTTTGCACGACGACCGCGCGCCCCCGTACCTGCTCGATCTCGTCTTGCGCCACCACCGACTCGGGATCGATACCCGTCAGATGGTTCGGCACGATCGATGCGAGCCGGGCGAACCAGAAATTCGCCATGGCGTTGAGCACGTGGCCCTTGCCCGGGATGGGCTCCCTCATGATGACATCGAAGGCGGACAGGCGGTCGCTCGTGACAATGAGCAGGCGCTCGGCACCGAGCGCATAGTTCTCGCGCACCTTGCCGCGCCCGATGAGGGGGAGCGAATGCAGCGAGGACTCGTAGAGCGCGGCGCTCACGAGCGGGGCCGCCGGCGTCGCGCGCGCCCCAGGGGAGGCAGTCGGTCCATGGCGGCGCCTAGTGGACCATCTGGGCGAGTTCACCCCTCTTGTAGCGTTCGGCGATGCGGCCCAGATCGATGGGCTTGATGCGCGAGGCCTGCCCCGCCGAGCCGAACTCCTCGTAGCGCTGCTTGCAGATCGCCTTGGCCGCCGCCACGGCAGGCTTCAGGAAATCGCGCGGATCGAACTTCTCGGGATTCTCGCGCAGGTACTTGCGCACCGCAGCCGTCATCGCGAGGCGGATGTCCGTGTCGATGTTGATCTTGCGCACACCGTGCCGGATCCCCTCCTGGATCTCCTCGATGGGCACGCCGTAGGTTTCCTTCATCGCGCCGCCGTTATCGCGGATCATCTGCAGCAGATCCTGAGGAACCGACGACGAGCCGTGCATCACGAGATGGGTGTTGGGAATGCGCTCGTGGATCGCCTTGATGCGATCGATGGCCAGGATGTCACCGGTCGGTTTGCGAGTGAACTTGTAGGCGCCATGGCTCGTGCCGATCGCGATCGCGAGCGCGTCAACCTGCGTATTGCGGACAAAATCGGCCGCCTGGGCCGGATCGGTGAGCAACTGCTCTCGGGTCATCGCCCCGTCGGCACCATGCCCGTCCTCCTTGTCCCCCTGCATGGTCTCGAGGGAGCCGAGACAGCCGAGTTCACCCTCGACGGTCACGCCGATCGCATGGGCGATGTCGACGACGCGCCGCGTCACGCTGACGTTGTACTCGTACTCGGCGATGCTCTTGCCGTCCTCGCGCAGCGATCCGTCCATCATCACGCTGGAAAAACCCAAGCGCATCGCCTGCACGCACACATCCGGCGACTGGCCATGGTCCTGATGCATCACCACCGGGATATTCGGGTAGCTCTCGACCGCCGCCTCGATGAGGTGGCGCAGGAAGGCCTCACCCGCGTATTTGCGCGCGCCCGCCGACGCCTGCATGATGACCGGGCTGTCGGTCTCGGCGGCCGCGGACATGATGGCCTGCACCTGCTCGAGGTTGTTGACGTTAAAGGCGGGCAGACCGTAGCCATGTTCAGCGGCATGGTCGAGCAGTTGACGCATAGATACAAGTGCCATGACAGTCTCCTAGATATTCGATTTGATCGATTCTAATCGGATCGCGGTGTCGATGCCCATCCGCGCGTGCGCGCCCGCCCGTCGTCATCGCTGGCCGACCCGCACAATCTTCAGCGTGTTGGTGCCACCGGGCTCACCCATGGGCTCACCGATGGTGAGGACGATCAGGTCGCCGCGCGCCACGACACCCCGCTCCAGGAGCAGATCCTGGGCTGCATGCAGGACCGTGTCGCGGTTGTCGCCCTGGGCAAGCTCGAACGGCTGGACATTGCGGAACAGGGCCAGACGCCGCCGGGTCGCGACGTTCGGCGTCAAGGCATAGATCGGCAGGTCGATATTGTGCCGGCTCATCCACAAGGCCGTCGAGCCCGAATCGGTGAGCGAGGCGATCGCCTTGGCGCGCAGGTGCCAGGCCGTGAACAGCGCGCCGTTGGCAATCGACTGATCCACCCGGGTGAAGGTGCGGTTCAGAAAATCCCGATCAATCTCGACCTCGTAGGATTTCTCCGCCTCCAGGCAGATCGCGGCCATCGCCTCGACCACCTCGACCGGGTAGCGGCCGGTGGCCGTCTCGGCCGAGAGCATCACCGCATCGGTACCGTCCAGAACCGCATTGGCCACGTCCGACACCTCGGCGCGGGTCGGCACTGCGTTGACAATCATCGACTCCATCATCTGGGTGGCCGTGATCGTGAGCTTGTTGGCTTCGCGCGCGAGCTTGATCATGCGCTTTTGCAGGGCCGGCACCGCTGCGTTGCCGACCTCGACGGCGAGGTCACCGCGCGCCACCATGATGCCATCGCTCGCCTCGAGAATGCCGGCCAGTTCCGGAATCGCCTCGGCACGCTCGATCTTGGCGATCATCATCGGCCGATGCCGGTTGCCCGCCGCGGCGATGTTCGCGAGTTGCCGCGCCATCGACATGTCACTCGCGTTCTTGGGGAACGACACCGCCACAAAGTCGGCCGCAAAGCGCATGGCCGTGCGGATGTCCTCCATGTCCTTGGCCGTCAGTGCCGGGGCGGTGAGCCCCCCGCCCTGGCGGTTGATGCCCTTGTTGTTGGACAACTCGCCGCCGATGCGCACGCTCGTGACGATACGCTCGGCCTCGACCCGCTCCACCGTGAGCACGATGAGGCCGTCGTTTAGGAGCAGCACGTCACCGGGATGCACGTCGCGCGGCAGTTCCTTGTAGTCGAGGCCGACGCGGCTGATATCGCCGGGTCCTTCCAGTGCGGCATCGAGGGTGAATGTGGCGCCCTTCTCGAGCTCGATGCGACCGGCCTCGAAGCGTCCGATGCGGATCTTGGGTCCCTGCAAATCGGCCATGATGGCCACCTCGCGCCCCACTGCGCGGGAGACGCTGCGGATCAGTTCGGCGCGCGCGATATGATCGGCCGCGGTCCCATGGGAGAAATTCAGCCGGAACACGTCGACGCCCGCCTCGACCATGCGCTTTAGGGTGTCGAAATCGCTGGACACGGGTCCGACAGTGGCAACGATCTTGGTGGCGCGCGGCATTCCTGCTCCCGTTACGGCGGTGAAACGATGCGCCTGTGCACTAGGCGGCGCGCGCCTCGAGCGCGGCGACCGCCGGCAGCGTGTGGCCCTCGAGGAATTCCAGGAAAGCTCCGCCGCCGGTCGAGATGTAACCGACCTGGTCGGCAATCCCGAACTTGGCGATAGCTGCCAGTGTATCCCCACCGCCGGCGATCGAGAATGCCTGGGAACGCGCGATGGCGAGCGCGACGGACCGGGTCCCCTCGGCGAACTGGTCGTACTCGAACACGCCCATCGGCCCGTTCCAGACGATCGTTCCCGCAGCCTCGATCAGCACCGCAAGCGACTTCGCGGTACGCGGCCCGATGTCGAGGATCATCTCTCCGGGCGCGACGTCCGCGGCTGGGCATTCGCGCGCCTTCGCATGAGCTGAGAACTCGCCTGCCACCACCACATCGGAAGGCAGCGGCACACTCGCACCGCGCGCCCGCATCAGGTCCATCACGGCGCGTGCCTCGTCGACCAGGTCCGGCTCGGCGAGCGACTTGCCGATCGGCAGTCCCGCGGCCCGCATGAACGTGTTGGCGATGCCCCCGCCCACGATGAGCTGGTCGACCGATTCGGCCAGTGCGCGAAGAATCGTGAGCTTGGTCGACACCTTCGAGCCTGCGACGATGGCCAGGAGCGGTCGGCGCGGCTCGGACAGCGCCCGGCCCAGGGCATCGAGTTCGGCCGCGAGGAGCGGTCCGGCACAGGCAATCGGCGCAAACCGGGCGAGGCCAACCGTGGTCGCCTCGGCCCGGTGCGCCGTGCCGAAGGCATCGTTCACATAGATGTCGCACAGCGCAGCCATGCGGCGCGCCAGCGCCTCGTCGTTCTTCTTCTCACCCGGGTTGGCACGGCAGTTCTCAAGGAGCACGATCTCGCCGGGCGCCACCTGGACGCCCGCGAGCCAGTTGGCGACGAGCGGCACCGGCCGGCCGAGGAGCTGGGCGAGGCGCTCGGCGATCGGAGCCAGCGAGTCAGCAGGCTTTAGGGCCCCCTCGGTCGGCCGACCGAGATGCGAGGTCACCATCACCGCGGCCCGCTGCTCGAGCGCGAGGCGCAGGGCCGGCAGCGAGGCCTGGATGCGCGTGTCGTCCGTGATCCGGCCGGCCTCATCCTGGGGCACGTTCAGATCGGCACGGATGAAGACCCGCTTTCCCGCAAGGTCCAGCTCGCTCATGCGCAGGAATCTCATGATCGGGGACCCTTGCGGGCGGCAAGCCGCAGGAACGGGCACAAGCGGATCGCAACCAAGGTCAGCGCGCCTGCATCAGCGCGACGGTCGTGTCGAGCATGCGGTTGCTAAAACCCCATTCATTGTCGTACCAGCTCGATACTTTCACGAGCGATCCGGAGACCTTCGTGAGCGTCGCATCAAAGGTCGACGAGGCCGGGTTGTGGTTGAAATCGACCGAGACCAGAGGCGCGGAGTTGTAGTCCAGGATGCCCTTTAGGGGACCGTCGGCCGCCTCCTTCAGGATCGCGTTGATTTCCTCGACCGTGGTGGGACGGGCCGCGATGAAGGACAGATCGACGATCGAGACATTGATGGTCGGCACGCGGATCGCGTAGCCATCGAGCTTGCCGTGCAGCTCGGGCATGACGAGACCGATCGCAGCCGCCGCCCCGGTCTTGGTCGGGATCATCGACATGGTTGCCGAGCGGGCGCGCCGCAGGTCCTCGTGGAAGACGTCGGTCAGAACCTGGTCGTTGGTGTACGAGTGAATGGTGGTCATGAGGCCATTGACGAGGCCGACCCGCTGGTGCAGCGGCATGACGAGGGGCGCGAGACAGTTGGTCGTGCAGCTGGCATTCGAGATGACCGTGTCGCTCGCCTTTAGGACCTTGTGGTTGACCCCATAGACGACCGTTGCGTCGACATCCTTGCCACCGGGAGCCGAAATGATCACCTTCTTCGCACCGCCCCGGATATGGGCAAGCGCCTTCTCCTTGGTGGTGAACAGGCCCGTACACTCGAGCACGACGTCCACCCCGAGCGCGCCCCAGGGCAGCTCGGCCGGGTTGCGCTGCGCAAACACCTTGATCGCATCGCCGTTGACGACGATCGCATCGCCCTCGACCGCCACCGTCCCCGGAAACCGGCCGTGCACCGTGTCGTACTGGGTCAGATGGGCGTTCGTCTTCGAATCGCCCAGATCGTTGATCGCCACGATCTGCAGATCGTGCGACTTGCCCCCCTCGTAGTGCGCGCGCAGGATGTTGCGGCCGATGCGGCCGTAGCCGTTGATGCCAACTCGAATGGTCATACCGATCTCCCTTAAAATTCCTCCGCGGATGGGGCGCATGCGCCCCCGTCCCATGCCCGCAAGCCTGGCTGACTACAGAACGTGCTTGACGGTGGCCACCACATTCTCGACGGTGAAATGAAAGTGCTTGAAGAGCGCCTCGGCGGGGGCCGATTCGCCGAAGCTGTCGATGCCGATCACGGCCCCGGAGCCCCGCACATACTTCCACCAGAAATCGGTCACTCCCGCCTCGATCGCCACGCGCGGCAGTCCTTCGGGGAGGACTTCGGACTTGTAGGCGCGCGACTGACGATCGAAGACGGTCGTGGAGGGCATCGAGACGAGGCGCACGGCGATGCCTTCCTCGGCAAGCGCGCGCTGCGCCTTCTGGGCGAGCGCAACCTCGGAGCCGGTGGCGATCAGCACGGCACGCGCCCGGGGCGCGTCGATGAGAACATAGCCACCCTTGCGAATCGCACGCGTCTGGCCGGGGGTCTTCTCCAGGTAGGGCAGATTCTGGCGCGAAAAGATGAGCGAACTCGGCCCGGCGTCACGCTCCACGGCCGCGATCCAGGCCACGGCCGACTCGGTCGTGTCAGCAGGCCGCCAGACGTCCATGTTGGGGATGATCCGCAGACTGGCCACCTGTTCGATCGACTGGTGGGTCGGTCCGTCTTCGCCCAGGCCGATCGAATCGTGCGTGAACACGAAGATCGTGCGCAGCTTCATGAGCGCCGCCATGCGCAGGGCGTTGCGGCTGTAATCCGAGAATGTGAGGAAGGTGCCACCGAAGGGGATCAGGCCACCATGGCAGGCGATCCCGTTCATGATCGCGCTCATCCCGAACTCGCGCACGCCGTAGTTGACGTAGCGCCCCGGTGTGAATTGACCCTCGGAGTCGACGCGCAGCGGGACCGCCTTGTCCCACTGGGTCAGATTGCTGCCCGTCAAATCGGCAGAGCCGCCCAGCAGCTCAGGAACCCCGGGCGCAAGCGCGTTCAATGCAATGAGCGAGGCCTTGCGCGTTGCGACGGTCTCCTTCTTCTCGAGGGTCTGGGTGACGAGGGCCTCGGCGAGAGCAGGCCAGTCCGTAGGCAAGGTGCCCTTGGAGCGGCGCAGGAATTCCGCCGCCTCGGCGGGATAGCGCTCGCGGTAGCGGGCGAACAGGTCCTGCCAGGCCCCGTCGAGCGCCGCGCCGCGCGCGCGCGCGTCCCAAGCGGCGTACACGTCCGCCGGAATCTCGAAGGGGGCCCCGGTCCAACCCAGTGCGGCGCGGGTCGCCGCAACTTCGGCTGGACCGAGTGCGGCGCCATGCACTTTGTCGGTACCCGCCAGATGGGGCGAACCGCGGCCAATCACGGTCTTGCAGATGATCAGATTCGGCCGGTCGGCATGTTCGGCCGCGGACAGTGCGGCGGTGACCGCATCCACGTCGTGGCCGTCGAGCGGCCCCTGCACATTCCATCCGTAGGCGAGAAAGCGCATGGCGGTGTCGTCGGCGAACCAGCCGGAAACCTCGCCGTCGATCGAAATGCCGTTGTCGTCATAGAGCACGACCAGCTTGCCCAGCCGCAGCTTGCCGGCAAGCGAGGCGGCCTCGTGGGAGATGCCTTCCATCATGCAGCCGTCCCCGGCAAAGACATAGGTGCGATGGTTCACGATCTCGAACCCGGGCCGGTTGAACTCCGCCGCGAGCAGTTTCTCGGCCAGAGCCATCCCGACACCGTTGGTAAGACCCTGGCCGAGCGGCCCGGTGGTGGTCTCCACCCCCGGCGTGATCCCGCGTTCGGGATGGCCCGGGGTCTTCGAGTGCAGCTGGCGGAAGTTCTCGATCTCCTGCATCGACAGGTCATAACCCGACAGATGCAGCAATGCATACTGCAGCATCGAGCCGTGGCCGTTGGAGAGAATGAAGCGGTCGCGATCGAGCCACTCAGGATTGCGCGGATTAAAGCGCAGTACATTCTTCCACAGCGCGACGGCGATCTCCGCCATCCCCATCGGCATGCCCGGGTGACCCGAGTTGGCCTTCTGGACGGCATCCATCGCCAGAACACGAAGGGCGTTGGCCATGCGGGAGGTGGATGCTTGCGTCATGGTTCGGATCGATAGAAAGGGCGTTCGATGGAAACGGCGGGAATCGGCGTTGCGGCAAGCACGGGCATGCGGACCGTCAGGACTCGATTTTAGCAGACGCGCCCACGCCAACCCATACGCCAGACCCCTCGATCGGACCCGGTGTTTACCCTGCCGCGCGTGCGTGCATTGCCCGGGCACGCCGGGCCGCAGTGCAACATGAAATTGCCAGCCTCGCCGGGCCGGTGGACAATCGCGGTCATCACGCCGCGCTCTGCCCGCGCAGTGGCGACCGATCCTTTCGGAAATTGCTGCGCTGCGACAGCACTTAGCGACCCTGAGCGTAGCGACTCTCATAAGGCCGTCACCAGATGCCCCGCTTCTTTGTCGACGCACCGCTCGCCTTGAACGCGTGCGTCGAACTGCCACCGGCGGCCCGGCGCCATGCGATCAACGTGCTGCGCCTGCGGCCTGGCGCCCTGATCACGCTGTTCAACGGCCATGGCGGCGAATTCCACGGCGAACTCTTGCGGGCCGAGCCCGGGCAGGCGCTGGTGCGCCTCGACGCGTTTCTGGACCCTGCAGCCGAGTTGCCCTTTACCGTCACGATCGTCCAGGGACTGCCCGGCGCCGACAAGATGGATTGGGTGGTCGAGAAGGCGGTCGAGCTCGGCGCGTTCGACCTTCAGCCTCTCGCCATGGAGCGTTGCGTGGTGCGCCTCGCGGGGGAGCGGGCCGCCCGGCGCCGCGATCACTGGCAGGCGATCGCGCGCTCAGCCGCAGAGCAGTGCGGCCGCAATCGCGTACCCGCGGTCCATGGGCTCCTCACGCTCGAGCAGTGGCTCGGGGCGTTGCCGGACGCAGACGTGCGGCTCATGGCCTGTCCGGGGACCGAGAGGGCCCTCGCCACCCTCGCACCACCACTGGGGAACGCTCGCGTCCAGCTCGTGGTCGGTCCCGAGGGAGGCCTAAGCGAGCGCGAGTCGGCTGCGCTCGCCGCCTTGGGGTTTGCCGCAGTATCGCTCGGGCCGCGCGTGCTCAGAACCGAGACGGCAGCCCTGGCCGCACTGGCCGTACTGGCCTGTGCCTGGGCCCCGGGCTCCTGAAGCCCGCCTCGAGGCCCTAGCCCGGCAGGTCCGCGCACACGTCGCGGGTGCGCCCGGCGAGAAACGCGATGACCTCGTCGCGCCGGGCAAGGGTGTCGGTCAGACCGAGGTCGATC
This sequence comes from Burkholderiales bacterium, assembly GCA_003136595.1. Lineage (GTDB taxonomy): Bacteria > Pseudomonadota > Gammaproteobacteria > Burkholderiales > Burkholderiaceae_D > BOG-994. The sequence continues at coordinate 21,831 of PLEY01000091.1, read as the reverse complement.
AGTTCACGCGTGTAGCTCGACTCGAACAGGAGATAGCTGGCCAGCGCCGCGCCGCGCGCATCCGTCGCTCCCACGCCCCTGAGCATGGCGCGCACTGGAGTAGGCAGGCTGCCGACATGGCGCGAGGCGATCTCGTCAAGACGCTGCGAGGGCGAGATGACGAGCACCTCGATGGGCCGCAGGGTGGTCTCGCGCCGCTCCTTGGCCGGCAGCAGACCGAGCGTACGATTGATGCGCAGGAGCCGCTCGATATCGGCGGAGAGACTGTCAAGAAAGATCGAGGAGAGCGCATGGCCTGCGATCTGGGCGAGGCTCGGATAGGCGGGATCGGTGCCCGGGCGCGCGCCGCCTGGCTCCTGCATCCGGCCTGCCCCGATGACAAGGATGCGCTCGGCACCGAGGTGGATCGCGGGGCTGATGGGCGCAAGCTGGCGCATCGAGCCATCGCCGAAGTACTCGGATCGGCCGCCGAGGGGAAGCGCCTTGGCGGGAAACACGAACGGGATGGCCGAGGACGCGAGCAGATGGTCGATGCGGATGCTCTCGGGAATGGCGAGCCGTTGTGAGCGGGTCCAGGGCTCGATGGCATGCGACGACTGATAGAACGTCACGTGCTGGCCGGACGTATAGCTCGAGACGGTCACGGCGAGAGCCTTCAGCGCAACCGTCTCGAGATGCAGGGCGATGCGCTGCGGATCGATCATCGAGGTGAGGAGCTCCGACAGGGGCGCATTGTCGAAAAGCGACTTGGGGCGCGCGCGCGACCATTTGCGCAGCGTCCAGCCGATCGAGAGCGCGGTCAGCCAGCGCGCCCCGGTCTTGACCACCCCGAACGAATCCGAACGATAGACCTGCTCGGCGCGAAAGTTCTCCCAGACCTCGACGATGCGTCCGACCGCCTCCTGAAAGTTGTCCGCGCGCGAGGCAAACGCCGTCGCATTGATCGCCCCGGCGGAGGTTCCGACAACGATCGGAAAGGGATTCTCGCGGGCGAGGTACGGGCGCTGTTCGGCACGCGCGCGCTCCACCTGCAGGCCGGCGATGGCCTTGAGCACGCCCACCTGGTAGGCGGCACGCGCCCCTCCGCCCGACAAAAGCAGGCCCGTGGCGCGTTCACGCCGCCGATTCTCGTCAAGCCCGAAAGCGGCTTCGTCACTCATGGACGCCGAGGGTAGCATGGCCGGCCCGGTGCCCGCAGGCAGAACCCGGGCGGCTCGAGGGCAGCGCGAGCAGTGCGATAATGTGCACATGAAAACACGGCTCTGGCCCTGGCTTCTCGCCCTGGGCGTCACCGGGCTCGCCATGGCGGCCCGCTACCTCCTCATCCAACCCCCAGAGATCGCGCACCAATGCGATGCAGCGGGCGGACCCTGGTGGTGTGCGTTGCGCACTGCAGCCATCATGACGTATTCGGGCTATGGCCTGGGCTACGCGGCGCTCGTCCTCTCGGGACTGGCCGCACTGGTGCGCCGCGCGGCCCTGGGTGGTCTCGCGCTAGCGGTCGGCGGCGCGGCCCTCGTTTTGTACTGCTACGAGCCGGGGGCGCTCGCGATGGCCATCGGTACCCTGGTCCTCGCCCGCGCTCAGCACGAGGCGCAACTGCGGCGAGCGCGTCTGGCGTAGCACGACCAGGGCGAGGGCCACCCCAAGCAGAACCCAGAGGTCGGCACTGCCGTTGCTCGGGCGTTCGATGATGAGGACCCCGATCGAGGCGGCGATGAGCCAGAGCGCGCACAGGCGCTCCTCGAGCGCGATGCCGCGCGCGGCGGGGTCGTGCCGGGATGCGAGCGCGCACAGCATGAGCCCTGCGCCCGGGGCGGCAAAGAGCAGCGTCGGGAAATCGCGGTAGCGTGCATCGAACACCAGGAGCAGGTCCATGACCGCGGCGGCAAAGAGCCAGCCCAAGCGCATCACGCCCAGGACGAGGCTGCTGCGCGGGGCACCGCTGGCCTTCCAGCCGGACCACGCGATGCCCGGCAGAGGCAACTCGATGCGCGCACCGGACAGATGCTCGGACCAGCGTGCGAGCAGGCACGCGGCATAGGACGCGGCCCCCAATGCCAGGGCCGACAGCGACCAGGTGAGCAGCGATTCATACAGATTCCGGTTGGCAAAGGCCATGTGGCGCAGTTGGGCCGCAAGCGAAGCCCCGATCGCATCGCCTGCCAGCGCCAGAACCATGAAGCCCCAGAACGCCGGACGAAGCACCACGAAGCCCAGCCCCGCAAGGACCACGGCGAAGACCAGACCGGCCTCGATCCCGAGCGCCCACCCGGGCTCTTCCACGACCGGGCCTTCGAGCGGAAACTTCTCGCGCAGGGCGTCGTCGTAGAGTCCCCAGTAGCCTCCCACGGTGCCCTCGAGCTGGCGCTTCCAGGGCTGATCGAACGCCTCGATCACGTTGTAGCGCACGCCCTGCGCGTTCGCCCAGCCCAGGAACTCGCGGATGTAGCGGGCCTGATTGACGCGGCTGGGAATGGCCTCGCGGCGTTGGCGGCCTGCACTCGGCCAGCCGGTCTCCCCGATCAGGATGTCGCGGTCCGGAAAGGCCGCCTGCATGCGCGCACGGATCGCGCGTACGTGCGCGAGCGCGTCGACGACGCCGACCGGCTCGTCCTCCCAGTACGGAAGGATGTGGATGGTCACGAACGAGACCGCCTGCCCGACCTCGGGGTACTTCAGCCAGAACTCCCAGACATCCGCATAGGTCACCGGCAGCCCGGTCGCATCGCGCACCCGACGCACCAGCGCCGCAAGCGTCGACTGCGGCAGCTCGCCACGCAGGAGGACCTCATTGCCAACGATGACGGCCGACACCACGTCGCGGTTCTCGCGGGCCACGTCGATGCCGCGCGCGAGCTCGCGTTCGTTGTCGCGCTCGGTGCGCGAGAGCCAGATACCAAGGAGCACATGCATGCCATGGCGGCGGGCGATCTCGGGCACCGCGTCCAGACCCGCGCCGACCGAGTAGGTGCGCACGCAGTCAAAGCGCCGCGACAAGGCGGCCAGGTCCTCTTCGATCCGCTCGCGAGAGACCTTGGCCGCAGCGTCAAACGGGGTCTCGCCAGGCTTGCGATACGGTGCGTAGGACACGCACGCGATGCGCCCGCCGGGCGCGTCGGGCAGACTCACCGGCCAGCTCATGGCCCACCAGTAGAAATTCGCGGCGAGGGCCGCCATCAGCAGCAGGACCAGCAGAAGCGCTCTTCGCGCTACATCGGTGAATCGGGGCATTGGCGGGGGCCCTTGCAGGGTGTTCTGAAGGGTGGGCGGAGGGGCACTCTAAGGCCGGTGTTCCGCATTGTACCGGGCGGGCCGCACACGGCCAGAAGAGCCGGTATCATCGTGCCCATGCCTTCCTATGACATCGCCATCGTCGGCGCCGGACCCGCCGGCTCGTCCTGCGCCACGCTGCTCAGCCGGGCGGGTCTCAGAGTCGCCCTGATCGATCGGGCCGCCTTTCCGCGCGACAAGATCTGCGGCGACGGCATCACGCCGCGCGGCGCCCGGGCACTGGGCCGACTCGGGATTCTCCCCAAGGTGATGCAGGTCGCACAGCCGAACCGGGGCGTCACGATCCGCGGCGGCACCGGTCGCAGTTTCACGATCGGGTTTGACCGCGACCCGGAGGGCCCCTCGGACCTGCTCGTCATCCCGCGCCTGGTCCTAGACAGCCTCTTGCTCGAGCATGCGCAAAAGGCGGGTGCCGACTTCATGGCCGAGGTGAAGGTCACCGAGGTCCGCTCGAGCGCCGCCGACACGGCCGAGATCGTCGATGCGCAAGGCGGCGTCGTCACCGCCCGGCTCGCCGTTCTCGCGACCGGCGCGGAATCACAGCTGTTGCGCGCAAGCGGCCTGCTCCCTGGCAAACCCCAGCTCGAGCACGCCGCGCGTGCCTACTTCGATGATGTCGACGGTCTGGATGAGAACGTCACCCTGTTCTTCGATGGCGTCGACATGCCCGGCTACGGCTGGATCTTTCCCACCGGGCCGCGCTCGGCCAACATCGGTTGCGGCGTGTTCGACCGCGGCGGCATGCGCCAGGCGCAGCGCCTCGCCGAGCTCATCGCCCACCACCCGCTTCTTGCCCCGATGCTCGCGCGCGCAACGCAGCGCGAGCCGATCCGGACCTATCCCCTGCGCACCGATTTCAGGCCCGAGTTCGCCGGCCGCGCGCCCAGGGTGTGCGTGGGCGAGGCGGCCGGCCTGGTCAATCCGATCACGGGCGAGGGCATCGACTATGCACTGGAGTCGGCCGAGTTCCTGGCCGCGGCGGTCGGGGCCCGATGGCGGCGCGATGCCGGCGCGATCCACGCCGTCGTCGAGGACTATCGCCGCCGCCTGCGGCGCCGCTTTGCCCTGCGCTTTGGGGTGTATCGCTGGATCCAGCAGCATTGCCTGACGGGGGCGAACACGGCCGAATTCCTGGATCTGGTGGAGACCTCACCGGATCTCAGGCGGGCACTGGTCGATGGCCTGTTCGGCCGCTCGCGCCTGTCGACCTACGTGCGGCCGCAGGTACTCGGCCCCGGCCTGCGGATGGCGCTCGGCAAACGCCGCGTCAAGCACCCGTCGGGCGCGGATGCGCTCTAGACGTGACCCACGCCCCCGGGGGTGCGCTCAGCCCCTGCGTCGACCACGGTCAGCGCCGTGACGTTGACGATGCGCCGCACCGTGGCCGACGGGGTCAGGATCGAGACCGGTCGGGCGCAGCCGAGGAGGATCGGGCCGATCGCAATGCCGTTGCCCGCGGCGGTCTTCAGCAGGTTGTAGGAGATGTTGGCGGCCTCGATGTTTGGCATGACGAGCAGGTTGGCTTCGCCGATCAGGGTGGTTTCGGGGAGGATGGCGCGGCGCAGCGTCTCGTCGAGCGCGCAGTCGCCATGCATCTCGCCGTCGACTTCAAGGCCCGGCTCGCTCGCCTTCAGGAGCGCGAGCGTCTCACGCATTTTCCGGGCCGAGGGGCAATCGCTCGTTCCGAAATTCGAATGCGACAGCAGCGCCACCTTGGGGACGATGCCGTAGCGGCGCAACTCCTCGGCCGCAAGGCGCGTGATTTCGGCGAGCTCGGGGGCCGTCGGATTTTCGTTCACGTGGGTATCGACGATGAAGACCTGACGACCCGGCAGGATCAGGCCGTTCATCGCGCCGTAGACGTTCACCCCGGGCCGCTTGCCGAGCACCTGGTCGACATAGGTCAGGTGCACATTGGTCTGGCTGATGGTGCCGCAGATCATGCCATCGGCCTCGCCGAAGTGCATGAGCATCGCGCCGATCAGGGTGGTGCGCCGGCGCATCTCCAGACGCGCGTATTGCGCGGTCACGCCGTGGCGGGCCCGCATGCGATGGTACGCCTGCCAGTAGTCGCGATAGCGCTGGTCATGCTCGGTATTGACGACCGTGAAGTCGTCCCCCGGACGCAGCCGCAGCCCATAGCGCGTGATGCGCTGCGCGATGACCTCGGGGCGGCCGATCAGGATGGGATTCGCAAGCTGTTCATCGACGACCGTCTGGACCGCGCGCAGGATACGCTCTTCCTCACCTTCGGCGTAGACGATGCGCTTGCGTGCCGGGTCTGCCTTTCGTGCGAGCGCGAACAGGGGCTTCATCAGCGTGCCGCTGTGATAGACAAACTGTTCGAGTTGCTCCGTGTAGGCCTGCATGTCCGGGATCGGCCGCGTGGCGACGCCCGACTCCATCGCCGCGCGCGCGACGGCCGGCGCGATCTTGACGATGAGGCGCGGATCGAAGGGTTTGGGGATCAGGTATTCCGGGCCGAACGAGAGATCGTGCACGCCGTACGCCGTGGCCACGACATCGCTTTGCTCCTGGCGGGCCAGTTCCGCGATCGCGTTCACTGTCGCGATCTCCATCGCGCGCGTGATCGTGGTCGCCCCGGAATCGAGCGCGCCGCGAAAGATGAATGGAAAGCACAGGACGTTGTTGACCTGGTTGGGATAGTCGGTGCGCCCGGTGGCGATGATGGCATCGTCGCGGACCTCACGGACCAGCTCGGGCATGATCTCCGGAGTGGGATTGGCCAGAGCCAGGATGATGGGTCGCGCACCCATGGTCTTGACCATGTCCTGACTGAGCACGCCCCCGGCCGACAGGCCAAGAAACAGGTCGGCACCAACGATCACCTCGGCCAGGCTGCGCGCCTTGGTGCGCTGGGCGAAGCGGGCCTTGTCCGGATCCATGAGTTCGGCACGGCCCTCGTAGACCACGCCCGCCAGGTCGGTCAGCCAGATGTTCTGGATCGGCAGACCCAGATCGACCAGCAGATCGACGCAGGCGAGCGCAGCCGCACCGGCGCCCGAGACGACCAGCTTGATCTTCTTGATGTCCTTCTGGACCACCTGGAGCCCGTTTTGGACCGCGGCGCCGACGATGATCGCGGTCCCGTGCTGGTCGTCGTGGAACACGGGGATCTTCATGCGCTGGCGCAGCTGACGCTCGACGTAGAAGCACTCGGGTGCCTTGATGTCCTCCAGATTGATCCCCCCGAAGGTCGGCTCGAGGGCGGCGATGATGTCGCAGAGCCTGTCGGGATCGCGCTCGTTGATCTCGATGTCGAACACATCGATGCCCGCGAACTTCTTGAACAGGACCGCCTTGCCCTCCATGACGGGCTTGCCCGCCAGGGGGCCGATGGCACCGAGCCCGAGCACGGCCGTCCCATTGGTGATGACCCCCACCAGATTGCCGCGCGCCGTGTAGCGAAATGCATTGGCGGGATCGGCGACGATCTCCTCGCAGGCCGCGGCCACCCCAGGCGAGTAGGCCAGCCCCAGGTCGCTCTGATTGATGAGCTGCTTGGTGGGGGTGACCGAAATCTTGCCGGGACGCGGGAATTCGTGATATTCGAGCGCCGCTTGGCGCAGGCGGTCGGACATGGTGCCTTCCTCGGTGCAGGTGCGCGACGGCGCAAGAAGGGCCCGCCGTCGTTCTGTCATGTCGTCGGGCCGTCACATTGGTTTGCAGCGATTCTATCAGACGCCCCCGCCGGGTTTGTCAGCGTCAGGGACCAGAGGCAGCGGGGGTCTGGGCTACACTGCGGTTTGCCTATCCTGTGCCAGACCCGGTGCCGACCATGAACGCCCCCCTGCAGCTAGCCGCGCGGACCCAGCGCATTGAGCCGTTTCACGTGATGGAGCTGCAAAAGCGCGCCTTTGCACTGGAGAAGGCCGGGCGCTCCATCATCCATATGACGATCGGCGAGCCGGACTTCACCGCGCCGCCGCCGGTACTCGAGGCGCTTGCCGCGGCGCTAGACGAGGCGCGCTCGCAGTACACGCCGGCGCTCGGGCTCCCCTCGCTGCGCGCGGCGATCGCGGACTTCTATGGCACTCGCTTCGGGGTGAGCGTCGACCCCGGTCAGATCGTCATCACGGCAGGCGCCTCGGGAGCGCTGCTTCTGACCATCGCCGCGCTCGTCAATCCGGGCGAGGAGGTCCTGATGCCGGATCCGTGCTACCCGTGCAATCGGCACTTCGTGGCCGCCTTCGAGGGTCGCGCGCGGCTCATCCCGGCAGGGCCTGACGAGCGCTTTCAGCTCTCCGCGGCCATGGTGCGGCAGCACTGGGGCGCGGCCACGCGCGCGGTCCTCGTGGCGTCGCCGTCCAACCCGACGGGAACCTCGATTGCATTCTCCGAACTGGCAAGCCTGGTCGGGGTCGTACGGGCCCAAGGCGGCTTTGCGATCGTCGACGAGATCTACCAGCTGCTGTCCTACGACAGTCCGCCGCGCACCGCACTCGAACTCGTCAGCCCGGACTCGCACGACATCATCGTCCTGAACAGCTTCTCCAAGTATTTTCACATGACCGGCTGGCGTCTGGGCTGGCTGGTCGCCCCCCCGCCCCTGGTCCCGGTACTGGAGAAGCTCGCGCAGAACCTTTTCATCTGTGCCTCGGCGCTCGCGCAGCACGCCGCGCTCGCCTGCTTCACGCCGGAGTGCCTTGCCATCTACGAGCAGCGCAAGGAGGAATTCAGGCGCCGACGCGACTACCTCGTGCCGGCCCTGGAAGGGCTCGGCTTCGAGATTCCCGTGCCGCCCGATGGAGCGTTCTATATATATGTCGACTGCAGCCGCTTTAGCCCGGACAGCTCGACGTTCGCCGATGCCCTCCTGGAGGAGGCCGGCGTCGCGGTCGTGCCCGGCCACGACTTCGGAGACAACCAGCCGCAGCGCTGGCTGAGGCTGTCCTATGCGACGAGCCTGCCGAAGCTCGAGGAGGCCGTGCGCCGCATCGAGCGCTTCCTCGGAGCGAGGGCGCTCGGCCCCGCCGCCCGCGAGGCGGGCCGACACGGTGGACACTGAAGGGTGACGACCTAGAGGGCGGCGAGTTTTCCGTGGGCGCGTCCGACGGCCTCAGCGCGGGGCTGTAGCTCAATGCGGGCCGCGGCGCTCTTGGTCGGAGCCAGACTCGGGAGCGGCTTGGCCGCGGGCGATGCAACCGGGACGATGACCGGATTGCCGCCATGGGCAGCAAGCTGGATCCGGTCCTTCTCCTGCATCACGCGCAAGCCGTAGCCGCCGTCTTCCTCGGTCGTCGAGCCGACGTACAGGCGCAGCCCGTCGCGCAGCGAGCCGCCACGCCGGATGCAGTCCTTGAGAATGTAGGCGCCAATCTTGATATTGGCCACCGGATCCAGCGCGGCCTGAGGTCCGCCGTATTCGCCGAACTTCGCGCTGTGCACCTTGGCCATCACCTGCATGAGCCCCTGGGCACCCATGCCGCTCTCGGCGAAGGGATTGAAGCCCGACTCCACACCGATGACGGCAAGCAGCAGATGGGGATCCAGCCCCACCTCGCGTCCGGTAGAGTAGGCCTCGGTCACCATGAGACCGATGGCATCCGCGCTCACATGGTAGCGGCGCGCCAGATAGCGCGCGATGCCCGCCTGGGCGGTCGGCGTGAGAACGGCCGGCGCAACGTCCGGCTCGCGCCGGCCCTCCAGGTCGCTCGTGACCGGGGTCGCATCAGCCACGCTCGCGACCAGGGCCTCGGCGATCATGCCGCCGCCCGCGCCGGCGCCCGCGCCGACAAAGCCGGTCAGAAAGGCGCTCTCGTTGCCCGGCAGCGTTGGGGACAGCGGGGTCTCCGGCTGAGCCCGCAAGGGGCCGCGGGTAAAGATGGTCGCCCCGATCATGAGCGTGGTCAGCCCCACGAGGGCGAGACCATTGCGCATGAACGCCAGATAAACAGGGACGGCACGGCGCAGCGTATCGCGCATCAAATGCTTTTTCATCGAACCTCCTCGTACTGCACGTCGGCTTATTGTGATTCCCTGACGGGAAACTTATCAGCACCTACGCGAATAACTTGGATCGAATGCCGCAGCCCGGGGATGGGCCTGATGCCGGCAATCGGGGGTACGCCCCGAACACATGCCGGACGATCCGGCAGAGGTGCGTACCATTGATTCGGGCTGGAGCCAGCGCTCCATCACTCCATGGGTTGGTGGGTGCCCGAGAACCCGTGAATCTGATCGGGGCCCTGGCCGGCTCTGCGCCGACCGGGACTCCCGGTTCGAAACGATGCCGAAGTGTAGGTAAAGGGCCTGCCGAGGTCAACTCAAGATCGAGCCTATTTGCCGGCTTGTGTGACAAGAAGGCTTCACTACAGCAAATTCCGGCAACTTTTTATGCGGGCCGCCGGGCCGAGGAGCCCCATGACGTATCATCGGCCTCTATCGCCACCGGCCCTCCACGGCTCCCGCCGCACCTGCCGGCATGCCTCGATCTCGCAATTTTTCCTCATGAAATACAAAGACTTAAGAGAATTCATCGCCAATCTGGAGAAGCAGGGCGCGCTTCGCCGGATAGCAGTTCCCATCTCGCCGGTGCTGCAGATGACCGAGATTTGCGATCGCTTGCTGAAGATCCAGGGACCGGCTGTGCTCTTTTCGTCACCCATCGGCTACAGCATCCCTGTGCTTGGCAACCTCTTCGGCACGACGGACCGGGTTGCTCTTGCAATGGGTGCCGGATCGATCGACGAGTTGCGTGACATCGGCCGCACACTGGCCGCGTTGCGCGAGCCCGAACCACCGCGCGGTCTGAAAGACGCCCAACGCCTGGGCGCTCTGGTCAAGGCGGTATGGGACATGGCGCCCCGCTCCGTGAAGGGTGCCGCCTGCCATGAGGTCGTCTGGGAGAAGGGGGATGTCGACCTGGGCAGGCTCCCCGTGCAGACCTGCTGGCCCGATGACGCCGGTCCGCTCATCACCTGGGGCCTCGTGATCACCCGTGGCCCCCAGAACATTCCCAACCCGCGCCGCCGCCAGAATCTGGGTATCTACCGTCAGCAGGTCCTCGGGCCGAACAGGGTCATCATGCGCTGGCTGTCGCACCGGGGCGGCGCTCTCGACTTTCGCGACTTCGCCCGGGTCAATCCCGGGCAGCCGTTCCCGATTGCTGTCGCCTTGGGCGCCGACCCCGCCACCATCCTCGGAGCCGTCACGCCCGTGCCCGACAGCCTGTCGGAATACCAGTTCGCCGGTCTATTGCGTGGCGGCCGGACCGAAGTGACCGCTTGCATCGGCTCTGACCTTCAGGTGCCGGCCAGTGCGGAGATTGTCCTTGAGGGGCACATACTGCCGGATCCGGATGCGCGCCACGGCGCCGTACATGGGTATGAGCACGCCCTTGAGGGTCCCTTTGGCGATCATACGGGCTACTACAATGAGCAGGAGTGGTTCCCCGTCCTGACCATCGAGCGCATCACGATGCGCCGCGATCCGATCTATCACTCGACCTATTCGGGCAAACCGCCCGATGAGCCGGCGATCCTTGGCATCGCGCTAAACGAAGTCTTTGTTCCCCTGCTGCAAAAGCAGTTCTCCGAGATCGTCGATTTTTACCTGCCTCCCGAAGGCTGCAGCTATCGGCTCGCGGTGGTCTCGATCCGCAAGGCTTACACCGGCCACGCGAAGCGCGTGGCTTTCGGCATCTGGAGCTTCTTGCGTCAGTTCATGTACACAAAATTCATCATCGTCGTCGATCATGACATCAACGTCCGGGATTGGAAGGAAGTGATCTGGGCCCTCACAACCCGGGTAGATGCCCTTCGTGACACCACCCTGGTCGACCATACGCCGATTGACTATCTAGACTTTGCCTCGCCAACCTCGGGTCTGGGCTCGAAGATGGCCATCGATGCCACCTCGAAGTGGCCCGGCGAGACCGACCGTCAATGGGGCAGGACCATCGAAATGGACCCGGCGGTCAAGGGCCGCATCGATGCCCTGTGGCCGGAACTCGGGCTGCCCTAGGCTAAGCGCCCGACACCCGTGGCCGGACCTTCACGGGACCAGAAGGCAGCGCGCAACAGTCCCGCACTCAACCCTCACCTGGAAAGACCTTGATCCCATCGCCGCCCCCGCGCGCTTTGCTCCTCTGTTGCATGGGCGCCCGGGGGCTTGTCCTCGGACTCGCGTTTGCTACGGGCCTCGCGCACGCCGAAGTGTCCGAGCGGCGGGCTCAGACATCCTCCGGCCACGCCATCGAACTCGCACTGATCGAAGGCCAATCGGGCCCCTTTGCCGACGCTGGTGCGGCGGTTCGGCGCAATCTGGAATTCGCCATCGAGGTGATCAATGCCCGAGGGGGGGTGCGCCTGCCCGATGGCAGCCACCCGCTCGCCCTGCGGGTCTATGATTCGCACGGCCAGACCGAGGAAGCCCTGGTGCTCCTGCGCGCCGCAACCGATGCCGGCGCGCGCATCGTTCTAGAAGGCAACAGCTCAGCCGTAGCCGGGGCACTGGTGGACGCCATCAACAAGCACAATGCCCGATTTGCCGATACGCGCGTCCTGTTCCTGAATTATTCGGCAGACGATCCGGCCTTGACTGGGGAGCGCTGCAGCTTCTGGCACTTCCGCTTCGATGCCCATTCGCAGATGCGCATGAACGCCCTGACTGACCTGCTGGCGGGCGATGCGCGGGTGCGACGGGTCTATCTCATCGATCAGGACTATGTGTTCGGACGCGACGTGGCCCGCACGGCGCGCGAACTGCTTCTGAGGAAGCGGCCCGACGTCGAGATCGTGGGCGACACGCTGCACCCCCTGGGCTCGGTGAAGGATTTCGCGCCCTATGTGGCGAAGATCCGGGCCGCCGGAGCCGATACGGTCATCACCGGCAACTGGGGCAGCGATCTCACCCTCCTCGTGCGCGCGGCCCGCGAAGCCGGGCTCAACACGCGCTTCTACACGTTCTTTGGTAACAGTCTCGGGGCCCCGGCCGCGCTCGGTGAGGCGGGTGTCGGGCGCGTCGTCGCTGTCGCCGAATGGCAGCCAAACAGCGCGGGCGATGCATCCCGTCGGGCCGTTCTCGCATTTCGCAGGCGCTATCCGGAGCCGCACGATCAATACCAGATCCTGCGCCTGCAGGTGATGCTGGAGATGCTCGCGGCCGCCATGGAAAAGGCAGGATCCAGCGATGTCACGGCGACGGCACGCGCTCTGGAAGGTCTGCATTATTCGAATGGCTTCCACGAGGCGACCATGCGTGCCGACGACCACCAGTTGCTCCAGCCGCTCGACGTCTCCGTGATGGAGCCGTCTGGCAGCGAGGGCACTGCATTTGACCAGGAGGGCAGCGGCTACGGGTTCCGCACGGTGCTCTATCTGCCGACGGCAGCCACGACGCCAGCGAATCAGTGCCGGATGGTTCGGCCGTAGTACCCCTCTTATTGCAACCTTATTGCGACCCTAGCGCGACCCAGGGTCGCCGCGGGGCACGCGAGGACCCGTCCGGGCAGCGGCCGGGGAGGCCCACCTAGATGCGCTCGGCGCGCTTGGCGCGTGCAGTGCGCCGCCTTGCACCCTCGCGCAGGCTGCGGCTGACCTGCCAGCCCTGCCAGACCAGCCCGGCGACGACGATGACCCGCAACACTCCGGTGACGGTGGCACGCGGCTTAAGGCGCGAGACGAGAAAGGAAGCCGCGGTACTCACAAACGGATAGCGGCGCATGAGCGCGGCCAAGAGCGGCAGGCCCTGCTTCACCGCAAAGCCTGGCAAGGTGTCCTTCAGCAGGCTCGTCCAGCGCAGTCCGCGTCTGACCTGCTCCACCGACTCGGCGAACTCAGCGCGCTCGAGCGCGGCCCGCATCACGAGCAGGTGCTTGCGCAGGGCTGGCTCCCCTCCGGCTGCGCTCATGGCGTGCCCTCGGTCGGCTCGTCTGCGATGGGATTCTGCGCGACCCGTGCAGGCCCGAGGGCAGCGCGGTCCTTGGCCAGTTCGGCGAGCGTCGCGGCGAACATCGGAGGTCGGCGCGTCAGCGCACTATTCAGACGCATCCCAAAAAAGATGGCTATGGCGAGGTAAAGGGCGCTTAGGACCCCCATCACGAGAATCCGCTCGCTCTCGGCCGTCGCGAAGACCACGAGGAAGGTCAGGACCACCAGGGCGAGCGCCACGAACAGAAGCCCGGTGAGGGCCATGACGAGCATGCCAAGCGCCCTCTGCAGTTCCTCCTCGAGCTCCACACCGGCGATCGACAGGCGGGTTTGCAGCATGCCCAGCGCTGTGGCGCCCAGCTGGCGCAGCGAGTGCAACAGGGGTGGGGCTTCTGCTCGATCGCGACGGGCCATGGGACCCTACGGCTCGCAGACCCACATCGCGCAGTCCCAGCGAGGCATGACTATCTGCGGTTCACCAGGAGACCGAGGAGAAATCCCACACCCGCTGCGATGCCCACGGCGCGCCATGGATTGTCGTGCACCAGATCGTCGGTTGCCTGGGCGGCTGCCTTGCCCCGCTGCACGACCACGTCCTGGATATCCACGATCTTCTCCGAGGCTCGCTTCAGGGTGGTCGCCGCCTTGTCGCGCAGCTCTGCCGCCCGCTCGCCAGTCGCCGCCGCTGCGGCCCGCAGGAGCTCTTCAGCATCCGACAAAACCACCTTCAGGTCATTGATCAGCTTGTCCTTGCTGACCGTATCGAGCTCCGTCTGTTCCATGTCGATTCCTCTCCAAAATTCCCTTCGGTTCAGGCGACGGGCCCATGACCCCTCCGCCCCCAAGGACAGTGTAATGCAAATCCGCCTCGCAGCGCCGCCCACCCAGTCCGCGGTGCGGGCTGACGCGGGTGGCCTCGTGTCGAACCTAGCCGTGCTCGTAGATCCACTGGAGGAACGCGTCTTGGACCGGCTGGGCCAGACCGGAGTTCGGATGATTGATGAAGGAGACCACCACGTAGGACTTGCCCGAGGCCGCACGCAGGTAGCCTGCCACGGCGCGCACGTCGGCGAGTGTGCCCGTCTTGATATGGGCCTGCCCGGCGATTCGTTCGGTAGCGAGCCGACGGCGCATGGTGCCATCGACTCCCACCACGGGCAGCGAGGCGACGTATTCGGGCATTGCACTCGAGGCCCAGGCATTCTGCAGCAGCCGGCCCATGCTCTGTGCGCTGATGCGCTCGATGCGTGACAGGCCCGAGCCGTTCTCGGTCACGAGTTCGGGGAACTTCAGTCCATGGCCGGCCAAGAAACTGGTGATGACGCGCTGGGAGCGTTCGGCGCTGCCCGGCAGCTTCAGCAACTCGGCCGACAGATCGAGATAGAGCTCCTTGGCCATCACGTTGTTCGAGTACTTGTTGATCTCCCGGATCACCTCGGCAAGACTCGGGGACTCGGCGTCATAGAGCGGCAGCGCCTCGGTGGGGGCGACGCCGTCCCGGACCGTGCCCAGGAGAGTGCCGCCCAATTCGCTCCAGAGGGTCTTGAAGAGCGCCGTCGCGTAACCGGAGTGCGAGTACACGCTAACTGGCAGATGACGCTCGCCGCAGGCGCCTGGAAACCCGCCGACGAAGGTGAGATGTTCGGGGTTGGTGAAATCCGGATTGAGTTTGGCCTTCCAGTCGCCACAGGCCCCGTCGAGGTAGCGCACGCTGCCGATCTGCTGTCCGGCGATGGCGGGTTCGGATATGACACGAATCTCGTGCAGCGCCTCGTCGGGCACGAAGCCCAGGTCGATCGACTTGAAGTTCAGGAGGAACGGATCGGGCGTGACGTTGTAGGGCCGAAAGGGTTCGCCGTCGAACTGACCCGGATCCGACTCGTGCGCCTCAAAGAGCGTGCGATCGATGACGACGTCGCCGCGGATCTCGCGTACTCCGCGGGCGCGCACCTGCCCCAGAAGCAGCCAGAAGCGCTCGAGGACCAGGTCGGGATCGCCCGATCCCTTGATGTAGAGGTCACCGTCCAGCACGCCCGCGTGCGGCGCGGCACCAACGCTCACGCGGGTCTTCCACGTGAAGGCGGGCCCCAGCACCTCGAGCGCCGCGTAGGTCGTCACGAGCTTCATCGTCGAGGCCGGGTTCATCGCCCGTTGGGCATTGACCTCGAGAAACGCTTGGGAATCGTCGACACCGGCGACAAAGAAGCTCGCTGCCGCTTCGGGGATCCCGGCGCGGGCAAGCGGCGCTGCAATCGCCTCGGGAAGCGGTGTGGCCTGCGCGAAGGTCGCGCTCAGCCCGATGAGAGCGGCGCCCGCTGCACGAATGAAGCGGCCCGGACGCGAGGGACGCCCGGGCCGGGGGGAGGACGGGACCGGAGACGCGATCCGCGTCACTGCCTCGTCAAGGCTTCTTCGAGTAAGAAGAACACCAGCCCTTCGACGAGACGGCCTTGCCTGCGTAGATCGGACAGGGACCCGACGCATCACCCGGCTTGCCCTGGTAGAGCACGCAGTTCGCGCACTGCTCGCCGGCGGCATACTTCGGGAACTTCGCCTTGTCGACCTTGGTCGCGTCTGCCTTGTAGCCCAGCGCCGATGCGGTCGGATCGGATTCGCTAAGCGCCGGGATGTCGGCAAATGCAGTGCGCGACAGTCCAAGAGCAGTGGCGACACCTGCAGTCTGCAGGATGAACGTGCGACGCGAACTCTTCATGCTTCTCTCCATCATAAGTTGGTGAAAGTGGGCTGACATCCAGAGCATACCGGGCAGACACGCACGCTATCACGCACCTGGGCGGCGCTCTTAACCCAGATCAATGATCGGTGCGAGCTACCCCGTCTGACAAGATTATACCGTTGTCGACGGTTGCCCGAGGCCAGCGGGTTACAAGTCGAGAACGCTTAACGGTCCGAAGCGTTGACGCGTGTCGTCAAAAGATGCACGAGTTCCACCACCGAATCCGCATGCAGCTTGTCCATGATGCGGGCCCGATGATTCTCGATGGTTCGCACCGACAGTCCGAACTCATCGGCGATCTCCCTGCTGGACTTGCCCGCCACCACGCGCAGGGCCACCTCGCGCTCCTTGACCGTCAGGAGGGCAAAGCGCGCATTGATCGTGTCCTGCTCGAGGGAGCTTAGGTGGCGCGCGCGCGAACGCTCGAGCCCCGCCCGGATCTTCACGGCGAGATCCTCGGGGGCGAACGGCTTTTGAATATAGTCGAGGGCGCCGGCCCGCATCGCCTCGACCGCCGTACCGACGTCACCATAGCCGGTGATGAAGAGGGTCGGGATCAGCATGCCCCGCTCGAGAAGGCTCTTCTGGACATCCAGTCCGCTCATCTCAGGCATGCGGATGTCGACCACCAGGCACTCGATCGGCTCGGGCCGGTAGTGCTGGAGGAATTCGGTGGCGCGCGCATATGCGCGCGGCACGGCGTGCAGGGAACGGACGATCTCCACGACCAGTTCGCGCATCGACTCGTCGTCATCGACGACGTAGACCACGGGGGGCACCGGGATGGCATAGGGAGTTGGGGCCATACTAAGTCTCTCTGTTACCGCCGGTTCTTGGCACCATGCAAACGGTGTCGGTCTCGAGTCCGGGCTAGCATAGCTTAACCCCGCCACGCGCCTGGCGGCTCTTTGGGATGAGGCCTGACCAGACGTGGTTCATGATACCGAAATTCGCTTGCGCACAGACTCCCTTGGCGCCCTGACATCCTAAGCAACATTGCACCCCACGTCCACCGGCCTCACGGCTGGGCGGCCGCCTGGATGCGGCGCATCTCCCGCTCGAGATCCGCAAGTGCCGCGTCGATCTCGGCCTGTCGTGCCGGTGCCGTCACCTCCGGGGCTGGCCGCCGCGCCGGATCGACGAGCGGCTCGACACGGCGCGCCGCGGCGCTGAGCTCGGCGAAACCGAACGTGGCTCCGGAGCCCGAGAGACTGTGGATCTGATGGAACAGGGCGCTCTGCGCGGCACCGTCCGGATCGCGTCCGTTGCGTACCTCGAGCCAGGCCAGGCCGATGCTGCGCGCGCGCTCGTCCAGACGCCCCAGAAAGCGCCCGCGCAGCTCGCGCCATTTCTCGTCGAAGTCGAATCCCTCAACCNNCCACCCGCCGTATTGCTCCGACCCGCAGCACGCTCCAGGCGCGCCCAGATGTTGCGCAGCGACTGCGCAAGCGTCATTGGATCGAAGGGCTTGGCCACGACATCGACGGCGCCCAGACTCAGGAATTCGGCGACCTCGCTCGGCTGCACCTTGGCCGTCATGAACACGACCGGCACCTNNGGCGCGAACGCCTCGGCCTTCTGTACGGCCTCGCCGCCCGAGGCACACAGGCAGACCTCGAGCCCGCCGACATCGCCCAACGCCATCCCGACCACTTCGCGGATGTCGTTGTCGTCTTCGACGTAAAGGATGCGCTCGAGCGGCATGGGGACGTGGAGGATCCGGAGGAGAGCCTGGGCTAGGCAACGAGCCTGCGCACCATATCGAGCAGCTGGTGATTGGACGTGCGCGATTTGACGAGCGCGGCCGCGACCTTTTCGGCCAGTTCAGCCGAGGGATCATGCGCCGAGAACACCAGCACCGGCGTATGCGCATTGAGTCCCTGCATGCGCGGCAGGAGGGCGAGCCCGGACGCGTCGGGCAGGCCGACGTCCAGCACGACCAGATCGTAGGTGGCGCGCCCGAGCAGGCTGGTCGCCTGCGCGACGCTCTCGGCTCCGGTGACCTCGACGTCGGTCCCGACCAGCGTGGCCAGGACCCGGCGCACGTCGAGATCGTCTTCGACGTGCAGGATGCGCACCTTGGCATTGGCGCTGCGCACGGCGCGCCGTGTGGCCGCGATCAGACGCTCCCGATCGATCGGCTTGGCAAGCCAGTCGAGAACCGCATGGCCGCTTGCGAATTCGTGGCGGCTGGCCTCGTCGTGGCCGCTCACGACGATGATCGGCAGGCGGCGAAACACCGACTCGCTGCGGCTGAGTTCCCGGATCAGGGCGACCCCGTCCTGCCCCGGCAGGCGGATGTCGAGAGTCATCAGTGCGTAGTGACGCAGGGCCAGGAAGCCGCGCGCCTCCTCGGCACTGAAGGCCACGTCGGTCTGATAGCCGGCCTCGTGCAGCATCGCGGTCAACACGCGGGCGACATCCGGATCGTCGTCGCACACGAGGATGCGCGGCGCGCCCAGATCCCCTTCGGGGACCGCGCGCGCCGGACTCTGCCAGACCGGCAGATCGAACCAGAAGGTCGATCCTGCCCCAAGCTCGGTGTCACAGCCGATGGTTCCGTCATGCCGCTCGACGATCGCCTTGCAGATCGACAGGCCAAGGCCGGTCCCGCCCTTGCGGCGCGCATCGGACGTGTCGGCCTGCGAAAAGCGCTTGAAGAGGTGGCGCCGGAACTCCTCGGCCACCCCCGGACCGTGGTCGGCGACGGCGATCCGGACCATGTTCTCGCGGCGCATCACGCCAACCCGCACCTGTCCGCCTGGCGGAGAAAACTTTGCGGCATTCGACAACAGGTTGCTCAGAACCTGGATGAGACGGTCGAAGTCCCCGTAGACGCGCTCGAGGGCTCCGGAGGGCTCGGCGACGAACTCCACCTGGTACTCGGCGCCGTATCCCCGATTGACTTCCAGGGCATGCTGGACCAGATGGGCGACCTCCAGGGGACGCATGTCAAAGCGCATCTTGCCCGATTCCATCTTCTCGATGTCGAGCATGTCGTTGATAAGCCGCACCAGCCGCTCGCTATTGTGATGGGCGATCTCGACCATGCGCCGGCTGCGCTCGGGAAGCTCCCCGGCCGCCCCACCCACGAGCAGGCCGAGCGAGCCCCGGATGCTGGTCAGGGGCGTGCGCAGCTCATGACTGACCACCGAGATGAACTCGCTCTTCAGTCGGTCGATGCGGCGGCGCTCGGTCAGGTCGCGCGCGATGCCGATGAACAGCCCCGGATCGCTCGGATTGTCCTGCACCAGTTGCAGGAACACTTCGGTCGGCAGTTCCGACCCGTCGCTGCGCCGCTGCAGCGTCTCATAGCTGAGCCAATGGCGCTCACCGGAGAGAAGCTGGGCGACATGCGAGCGGAACACGTGCTCAGGCAAAGCCGGCGTCAGGTCGCTTGCGCGCATCTGCAGCAGTTCCTCCTCGCTGTAACCGAGGGCCTGCTTGGCACCCCGATTTACGTAGACAAACTTCAGACTGACCGGATCGCACATGAAGATGATGTCGAGCGTGTTGTCGAGCGTTGCCTTGAAACGCTGGATCTCGGTGTTCTGGCGGCGCTTTTCCGAGACATCCCGGACAATCCCGGTGAACAGCCGCTCGCCGTCGATCGTGATCTCGGTGACCGCGAGGTCGAGATCAAAGCGCGTGCCATCGGCGCGCTGGCCGACCAGTTCGCGACGCCGCCCCATGATGCGCGATTCGCCGGACTTCGAATAGCGTTCCATGAAACCGGTGTGGGCGCTCCGATAGGGATCGGGCATGAGGATGTTGACGCTGCGCCCGATCACATCCTCGGCGAGATAACCGAAGATCGCCTCAGCCGAGGGGTTGAACGATTCGATGATCCCCTCCTCGTTGATCGTGATGATGCCGTCGGGAACATTGTCGAGGACCGTGCGCACGCGGCTCTCGGAATTCTTCAGGCGCTTCTCGATGATCCGGCGCTGTTCGATCTCGCTCTCGAACGAGCGGCGTGCAGCATCCTGGAGCGCCCCGGCACGGATCAGGGAGGACCCGGTCAGAAGCACCAGGATGCCCGTGAAGATACCCAGCGCGACCAGCCAATCCTGGGTGCGCCGGCGCAGAGCCTCGGTGTGCGCCTGGCGCTCGGTGGCAAGACTCTTCTCGATGCGGATCATCGCCTGCAAGCGCTCGAGGACCTCGCGCCTCAGACCCGCGCCCTGCGCGCCAAGCCGGTCGAGTTCGGCCTGGCGGGGTCTTGCCAGCCCCCGGGCCAGCTCGCACGCCGCCCCAAGCGGCACGACGTACTGGTCGTTCCAGCGCATCCAGGCGCGATCCAGATCCACCAGCAGCCGCGTCTGGACGGGGTTGTCGCGTGTCAGTTTGATGAGCGCACGGTAGTGCGTCTCATAGTCGTCCGCGTCCTGCCGCTCGTAGACAAAGGCGCGGCTGCCCGACAGCGCGCAGTAGGCGCTGCCGCCGTCCTGGTCGAGGTGGGACTGCAGCGCGTCGAGCTCGGAGAGGACCTGGTATGTGTGCACGTTCCAGTCCTGGGACTCGAGCTGTTCGGCGTAATGGCGTGCCACCACCCAGCCGAGGGCGAGGAGGCAGCCCAGCACCAGCNNGACTTAGTCCCGGCCGGGCCGGGCGGGCACTGACGCTGCGGCGCGCGCGCGCCAACCCCCGGCTGCTCCGCGCAGCCAGTTCCGAAGCGACCCGCGCCGCGGGCGACGCGCTGGCGAGGTCTCGCGGGCTGGCGTTATCATGGGGACTCCCGAAATGCTGCGAGAGGAGCATTGCAGCATACCTTCGTTGTGCCGCCTTTGCACCGAATCAGACCCATGCCGACTTTTTCACCACAAGCCGCCCCGAGGCTCGCCCGGATGCGCGGACTGCGCCTGCAGACGCTGCTCCTCGTCGCGGCGACGTATCTGGCATGGCCGGCACACGCCGACCCCGGCGCCGGCGGCCCGGAGCCGCAGTATCCCGCCGCTCTGGGGATCGGCCTCGAAGCGTGGCCCTATCCGTTTGCCGTGCACTTTCTCGAGGTTCAAAACGAGGGCCAGCTGCTGCGCATGGCCTATATGGACGTGGCGCCCGTCGGGACCGCCAACGGGCAGACAGTGGTCCTGCTTCATGGCAAGAACTTTGGCGGGTTCTACTGGGAACGCACGGCCCGGCTGCTCAGTCGCGCCGGCTACCGCGTGGTCATCCCCGACCAGATCGGTTTTGGCAAGTCTTCGAAGCCGGATCTGGCCTACAGCTTCGATCTGCTGGCGAGCAACACGCTCCTGCTTCTGGACGACCTGCACGTGGCACGCTTCACGCTGCTGGGTCATTCGACGGGAGGGATGCTGGCCATCCGCCTCGCCATCACCCAGCCCGAGCGCGTCGATCGGCTGATTCTCGAGGACCCGGTCGGACTGGAGGACTATCGCCGCTCGATACCCCCACAGAGCACGGAGACCCTCTACCGCCAGCAGCTCGAACTGACGCCCGAGGCGTACCGGCGGTACGTGCACGCCTACTTTGTGCATTGGGATCAGCGCTTCGAACACGAGCTCGTCGAGCCGTACGTGCGCCTCATGGGCAGCGGCGAGTATCCCCGGTTCGCCAAGGCCCAGGCGCTCACCTCGCAGATGATCTACCAGCAGCCGGTGGTCTACGAGCTGGCAGCCCTTAAGATGCCGGTGCTGCTCATTTACGGCGCGCGCGACCGGACCGCGCCGGGCAAAGCGGCGGCCCGCCCGGGTCTTGCCGGGACCCTGGGTGACTTCCCGAAACTGGCGCGGGCGGCCGCCGCGGCGATGCCCGACGCACGCGTTATCGAGGTGCCCGACGTCGGCCATATCCCGCACCTCGAGGCCCCGGAAGCGTTCGAGGCTGCGCTGGGCGATTTTCTGACGCAGGCTCATCCCGGGCCTGCCCCTTCGCCTCACCCTT
>PLEY01000096.1 GCA_003136595.1 Burkholderiales bacterium | reverse complement strand
TTGTCGGGGAAGCCGGGCATCGTGCAGCCGATGCAGATGCCTCCGACATTCGGGCAGCCGCCGATTCCAGCCATCCAGCCGCGCTTCGGAACATTGCACTGCACCACCGGTCCATGGCAGCCGATCTTGACGATGCAGTTGGGGCTGCCATACTCCTTCGCGAAGAGCCCCTGTTCGAACGTGCCGGCTCGATCGCAGCCGTCGTGCACGGTCGCGGTAAAAAGCCACTTCGGCCGGCCCAGGGCATCGAGCGGAATCATGGGTGCGACTCCTGCAAGCTGGCGCAGGAGGTAGAGCAGCGTCTCCATGAAATTGTCGGGCTGAACCGGACAGCCCGGAACATTGACGACCGGCAGGCCGGCCTTCGATTGCCACTGCCAGCCGAGGTAGTCGTTCAAGCCCATGCAGCCGGTGGGATTGCCCTGCATCGCGTGGATGCCGCCGTAGGTGGCGCAGGTCCCGGCGCCGATGACGGCGATCGCCTTGGGAGCGAGTCGATCGATCCATTCGGTGGTCTTGATCGGCTGGCCGGTCTTCGGATCGGTGCCCATGCCCGCCCAGTAACCCTCGCCGCTCAACTTCTCGTTGGGGATGGAACCCTCGACGACCAGAACGAAATTCTCGATCTCGCCGCGCTCGGCCTGGTACCAGTAGTCCATCAACTCGTCGCCGTTCTCGTAGGCCAGGACCGGGTTGTGCAGGAGGACCTTGGGCAAACCCGGAATCGCCCCGAGTACGACGTCCTCGATCGAGGGCTGTGTCGCTGCGGTGATCGAGACCGAATCACCATCGCAGCCGAGGCCGGCGGTGATCCAGATCACGTGCACCTCTTTGACAGCACTGGCCCGCTGCGTCTTGCGGCCATAGGGAACGATGGTCTCATCCGGCATGGTGGGCCTCACGATGTTCGGGCGTGCACTGTTGGGTCGATGATCGCTGCGCCCGGCATGTCTGCCAATGGGTACGCGTACCCATTGGCGCGCCTCCGGATGGAGCGCGACGTGACCCTCACTGCGGGCCGCGCTTTGGACTACGCAGCGCGCTTAGGCTCAACTCCTGGGCTCCGCATAGCAAACCCATGACGATCAAGTCCGGCAGGGAGCGTGCCTCCATCTTCGCCATCACATGTTCGCGATGGTGGTCGACCGTGCGCGGGCTGATGTTCAGGGCCCTCGCGATCTCCTTGGTCGAGTAGTCCGCGATCACCATCGACATGACGCGTGTTTCACGCTCCCCCAGGCGCTCATAGCGAGCGAGGACCAGGCCGCGCTCCTCGGCCAGGCGACGCTGGTGCAGGTCGCGCGCGAGCGCCTCCCGGACGGCCTTCAGAAAGGGGGCGGCGCCGAATGGTTTTTGCAGAAAGTCGACGGCCCCTCCCTTGAACGCCGTCGCCGACACCGACACGTCGCCATGCCCGGATATGAACACCATGGGGATCAGCATCTCCTCGTCGCTCAGACGCCGTTGCAGTTCGAGCCCGCTCATATTGCGCATGCGCACGTCGGTCACGAGACATCCCGCCATGCTGCCCTCGTAGGCCCCGAGAAACTCCAGGGCATCGGGGAAGCACCGGACCGGTAGCGCGGCGCTCTCGAGCGTCAAGACCAGGGCATCGCGGAACACCGGGTCGTCCTCGATCACGAACACTGCTGGTTCCACCGGCGCAGATGGCACCGATGGCACTGATGGCACCGATGGAAGCGAACGGAGCGAAGGGAGCGAGTTCATGGCACGACTCCGATCCCGATGGGCAGACTGCACAGGAAGGTCGCCCCGGGAGTGGCCTCCGGTGCCCACCAGAGTCGGCCCATGTGAGCTTCCACGATGGTGCGGCTAATCGAAAGACCGAGGCCCATGCCNNCCCACTTCCTTGGTCGTGAAGAAGGGATCGAACAGATGGTCGGCCACCCGGGCCGAGATCCCCGGTCCCGTATCCGAGACGCTAAAGGCGACCTGATCCTCTGAATAGCGCAGCGTACGCACGGTGATCTGCCGCGGCTGGCCCTCGCTGATGGCATCGATGCCGTTGCGAACCAGATTCAGGAGGACCTGTTCAATCTGGACCATGTCGCCCACGAAGCTCGGCGTAGTGGGACTCAGGTCGAGCCGGATCGTCACGTCGCGATCGCGTGCGTCGGGCTCCATCATGCGCATGGCCTTCTGGACCAGTGCATTCAGATCGATATGCTGATGCGCGCCTTCGGTCGCGCTCAGGTACTTGCGCAGGTGAAAGATCATCTCACCCGCGTAGGTCGCGGACTCGCAGATGCGCTCGAGGGTGGCCGAGAGCCTCGCGGCATCAGGCGCGGTGCTGCGCGTGACCATCAGCGTGCAGGCATTGGCATTCAGCAGAATGGCACCGATTGGCTGACTCAGTTCGTGCGCGAGGTTCGACGCCATCTCGCCCATCATGCCGACCCGATCGGCGTGCATCAATTTGCTCCACTCGGCCCGGACCTGCCGCTCGTCACGCCCGTGCTCGGAAATGTCGATGATGACCACCAGGAAGCGGGGCGATGCCTCGGTATCGCGCAAGACGTTGGACTCCAGTAGCACGTCCCTCACCCGGCCCGAGCGCGTTTTTAGGCGCAGGCGCTGCCGACCGCGACCCAGTGCCATCGCCGCCTCGAGATGGCGCTCGAAGAGGCTGAGATCGTCTCTCAGGATCCACCGGCACAACGGGCGCCCGGTCAACCAAGTCGCGCTCCAACCGAGCAGCTCGCAGCCGGCTTGATTGAGATCCCGGACCTCTGCGTCTTCATCGAGAACCAGATAGGCGACCGGTGCGTGCGCGAAGAACGTGGCGAAGTGGTCCTCCTCGTGGAGGGTGGCGGGGGAGATGCGAGCGGGTAGTCCGCGGGAGGCCGGCATGATGGTCTGATGAGTAATGATCGAAAATTCGGCAGCGAACTGCAGGAGTCCCGCGGCTGGGGCCGGCCCGGCGCGAAGCGGCAAGGTCGCGGTCTTACTGGTTATCCCCCTCGTGATCCTTCGACCTCCTCTCCCCTCTGTCCAGGGCGAAGCGCCCGCCCGGTACGTCACTGCACGATGTCGCGCATGCCCGCCATCCCTCCAGAGAACCGGTTGCGCCACCACCGAAGTTCGGCGCCGCTGGGCGCCGTCCGTGCAACAATGCTGGCTGCGGTCGAGGCCCCCGATGCTCCGAGACGCGGACCCGCTCTTTGCATTGCAGAAAATATTCTGTGGGTCCCACCCGGTCTGTACGATAGCGTACACAGGGATGGGGGCCGGCCTGGCCTCGGTGGGTGCGGGAAAAGAACGTCAACCGTGATCCTTTTGATCGGTGCGCCCGCGCATGCATGACCTAAGGGTCGCCTTCGCGCGCTCGTTTCCTTCGAGCGTGTGGGTTCACCCGTCCGGTCGCCCCGAACCCGTCTCGCCCGGTCCTGCGCGCCGCCCCCGCATCCTTGGCCCCGCACCCCAACCTCATCTCCCAGATCGTTGTCGAGGTGCGATTCACCGACACGAGGCTGCGAGGACCGGACGCTGGTGTGCGGGTTTTCGTGGATGTCCTTGCCGCCCCCGTCCGTTCGCGCGTCCGTTCGTTCGCACGCCCGTTCATTCCCACGTCCGCGCGTGTGCAGGGAGCATGCTGGGTCCGACTTTCCGACCGGCGGCAGGCCCCGCCACCCTGTCACTGAAGCGGCCGCCTTAGAGGCTTGGCTGCTGCCGCAGCCCTAGCGCCAAGCGGACATCACGCCAGCCGAAGGCGCTCCTGATCATGCGACAATTCCGGCGCGGCAGACTGGGGAGCGCACGTCCACATGATCTGCCGGACGCTCAGAGCCCCATGGGTTCCGACAGGAATCCGCAGCCCCACAGAACATCACCGCGGAAGGCGCACCGACATGGAACGAATCACCATCTCGATCGAGGAAAACCTGGCGCTCGAGTTCGATGCCCTCATCAGACAGCGCGGCTATCAGAATCGCTCCGAGGCCATCCGCGACATCTTGCGCAAGTACATCGAAACCGACCGGATCACGGAGTCCAGGGCGACACACTGCGTGGCCAACGTCAGCTACGTGTATGTCCATCACGAGCGTCAACTCGCGACCCGCCTGACCGAACTTCAGCATGCCCACCATGACCTGACGGTGGCTTCGATGCATACCCACCTGGATCACGAGTACGGCATTGAGTCGGTCCTCCTGCGGGGCCGCATCAAGGAAGTTCAGGCCCTGGCCGACAAACTCCTCGCGGAGACCGGTGTGCGCCACGGCGCCATCAATCTGATCCCGGTCGACGGGTCAGCAAACCGGCATAGCCACGCCATCGAGGGCGCCCACCGGCACACCCATACGCATTACCGTCCCAAAACCTAGTCCCCCTGTAACCAGACCGGCTGACACCCGACTCACGTGCCCTCTACGGTTCTCGGTCGCGAGCGGGTTCCCAAGGGGTGGCTTCGGGACCGGTGCCGCTCGTAAGACAAATATTGTGGAGACCCTACGGGCGCCCCGCTTGCCCGGATGAGCCGGTGGACTGCTCAATGCCTGCTCGTTGGAGGGAGCGGGAATGCGTGCTTCCGGTCGTGCTTTACTTGTGACCCGTTGTAGGATATTTTTCGCAAAAGTCCTACAGTAGAGGGTGAGCAATGCCAGAGTCTTTGCGACTGAAAGCGCTTGCCCTCGCGCTGCTTGGCACGGGCATCGACCCCGCGTGGGCACAGAGCAGCGCCCCCCCAGGGAGCGAATCCACCGCCCCCCTACCCGTCCAGACCGCTCAATCGACGCTTCCCGCGGTCCTTGTGACGGGCCACTACGATACGGCGGTGGGCAGTTCAGATGCCGCTTCCGAGGGCGTGGTGGAGGGGGCGTCACTGCAGGACATACCGCTCCTAAGACCCGGTGAGGTTCTGGAGACGGTCCCCGGACTGGTGGTGACCCAGCACTCGGGCGATGGCAAGGCGAACCAGTACTTCCTGCGGGGCTATAACCTCGATCACGGGACCGATCTCGCCACGTTCGTGGACGGCGTGCCTGTCAACATGCCGACCAACGCCCACGGCCAGGGCTATACGGACCTGAATTTCCTGATCCCCGAACTCATCGACACCGTCGGCTATCGCAAGGGTCCCTACTATCCACAGTATGGCGACTTTGCATCGGCCGGCTCGGTCGATATCCACTACCGGGACAGCCTTGACAATGACTTCGCCAATCTGACCCTGGGTCAAGATGGCTATACCCGCTTCTTGTTTGCGGGGTCGTGTGGGCTGGCCGAGTTCAGCTGCGCACCCCCTGCGACCGAAGGCCTGCCCGCGACGCAGAGCACGACCCGGTTGCTGGGTGCTCTCGAGCTGCTCGAAGAAAACGGACCCTGGACATCGCCGGAGGAACTGCGCAAGGTCAATGGGCTGGTGCGATTCTCCGAGGGCACGTCGGAGCGCGGCTGGTCGGTCGATGGCATCGTCTACGACGCGCACTGGAATTCGACCGACCAGGTCCCACTGGCATTGATCGATTCGGGAGAACTCGGGCGGTTCTCCGCTTTGAATCCCACCGATGGCGGCAATTCCGGCCGCGCCCTGGTGTCCGCAGAGTGGCACATGGCCGACGCATCGGGATACCTGAAGGCATCCGGCTACGTCGAGCATTATCACCTGCAGCTTTGGTCCGACTTCACCTACTATGAACTGCGGCCGGCAACCGGCGACCAGTTTGAACAGGAGGAGCATCGCAACCTCGTGGGCGGCAAGCTGGCGAAGGGCTGGTACCACACGCTCTTCGGTTTGCCCTCGAGCACCGAGGTCGGGCTGCAGGTGCGGCACGACGCCATCAACGTGGCTCTGTTCGATACCGAGGCGAGGCGGGTCTTTGCGACGGTGAGCAACGAAAACATCGGCGCGACCGAATCGGGCCTCTACGTCGAGAACACGACCCACTGGAATTCCTGGTTCAGAAGCCTTCTGGGTGTGCGGGGCGAGGAGGTCTGGATGCAGGCCACGTCCGACTCGACGCCGGCGAACTCGGGGAGCGCCTCGGGGAGCAAACTCGACCCCAAGATGTCACTCATCTTCGGGCCCTGGTCGCGTACCGAATTTTTCATTGATGCCGGCCGGGGACTGCACAGCAATGACGCGCGCGGCGTCATCGATCGCATCGATCCGACGACCGGCCTGCCCGCTTCGGCCGTCCCCGCTTTGGTCGGCAGTTTTGGGCGGGAGCTTGGTGTTCGCAACGAATCCATCCCGGGCCTGCAGACTTCGCTTGCACTGTGGAGTCTGAACAGCGACTCTGAGCTGGTCTATAACGCGGATTCGGATATCGGCAGCACCAGTCCGAATGCGGCCAGCAAGCGCTATGGCGCGGAGTGGAACAACCACTGGATCGCGGCTGACCACCTGCTTGTCGATCTGGATCTTGCGTGGACGCACGCGCGTTTTGCCGAGGAGAACCAGAATGGTGCCCTGGGTGACATGATCCCCAACGCGGTCAGCAAGGTGGGTATCTGTCGCGCCACGATCGTGAATTTTGGCTCCTGGGCCTTGGGATGGGAGACGCGCTATATCGGGCCCTACCCCCTGTCCCAGGACGGCACGCTCACCGCCAGTTCCGCGCTCGTGACGAACCTGCGTTTCAGGGACGATCTCACGAAACGGGTCTCTCTGTTCGTCGATGCGCTCAATGTCTTTAACCGCCCCTACTACGACATCGAGTACCAGCAGGACTACCGCGTCACCCCAAAGAGCCCGATTGTGCCGAGCGGGATCACGGTTCATCCGGGAGAGCCGCGTGAACTGCGGGTGACTTTGAGCCTGAAGTTCTGACGAACGCCGGTCTCTGTCGCGAGCGGCTTCGGGTCGGGCGGCCACTCCTGTCTGGAGTGATCCTTGGGAAAATCTTTGAAAATCTTGGAAAGCCTTGACTTGTCTCAAGACTTAAATGAGAATGGTTCTTGTTTGCAGTCGCATTTGCTTTAACGGTTCAGGAGGCGTTTTGTTGGTGCCAAAGGGCAATTGGTTCGATCAAGGGAAGTTGCGCAGGGCTTGTTTTGTTCCCCTCGTCGCTCTGTTGGCTGCAGGCGGCGTCGACGCCGCGCCGCCGCCGATCTCGATTCCGGCAGCGGCGGACACCACGCAGCCGGCAGGTACAGAGGGGCTTTTCGGCTTTTTGAATGGCATCGATCGGAGCAATAATTTGTTAGGTGACCTGTGGGGGTTGCGTAGCGGCCTCGCCCCGTACGGCATTTCGTTTGCTGTCCAGGAGACCAGCGAGGTGCTTGGCAACACCTCTGGCGGCAGCCGGCGCGGGTTCGACTATGACGGGCTCACCCAGGCGGTCGTGCAGCTCAACACCCAGCGCGCCTTTGGCCACTATGGCGGGTTGTTTGACGTCAGCGCGTTGCAGATTCATGGTCAGAATCTGAGTCAGCAGAACCTTGAGACCCTGCAGACCGCGAGCGGCATCGAGGCGGATCGCGCCACACGGCTCTGGGAGCTCTGGTACGAGCAGAAATTCCTTGAGGAGGACCGGCTCGATATCAAGATCGGCCAACAGAGCCTCGACCAGGAGTTCATGGTCAGCACCAATGCCCTCGCGTTCGTCAACACGATGTTCGGTTGGCCGATGCTGCCCTCGGCGGACCTGCCCGCAGGAGGCCCTGCCTATCCGCTTTCAGCACTGGGGGTGCGCCTTGCCGCGCGCCCGATCGATGGCGTCGCGTTCCTGGCCGGGATTTTTGACGGCAGTCCTGTTCCGAAAAATTCAGGCGATCCCCAGGTTCAGAACCCTTCAGGCACCAGCTTTCCGAGAGGCACCGGAACTTTGTCGATCGTCGAGTTCCAGTATTCCTACCCCGCTTTGGGAAGCATGGTCGAGCCGGACGAGGCGCCGCCCCTGGGCTTTACCTACCGGCTGGGGGCCTGGTATGACAGCGAGTCCTTCGCCGACCAGCGCGTGGACGTGAACGGGTTGTCCCTTGCCAACCCACTGAGTACCGGGTTGCCCCGGCAGCACGGTGGTGACTACGCCGTCTATGCGGTGGCGGATCAGCTCATCTGGCGCGACGGTCGCGATCCAAACCGTACGCTGGCGGTCTTCGCAAGGCTCATGGGAACGCCCAGGTCGGACCGTAATCTGATCGACTTCAGCGCCAATGTGGGATTGGTGTTTCACAGTCCCTTCATATACCGGACCGATGATACGTTGGGCATCGGGTTTGGCTACGCCCATGTGAGCGATGCGGCGGCAGCGCTGGATCGGGCCACGGCACAATTCTGCGGGTGCTATCACCCGGTCCGCAATGCGGAAACCTTCGTGGAATTGACCTATCAGTACCAGGTCAGGCCCTGGCTGCAGATCCAGCCGGACCTCCAATACGTAATCAACCCGGGCGGAGGCGTCGTCAGCGCGAGCGCGCCGCTCCAGCCCGTCCGTAATGAGCTGGTACTCGGCGTCCGAACCAATATCCTTTTCTGAGCGAATGTTGAGCGCCATCATGCCCTTTTCTCGATCGACATCCTTTGCGGGTTCCCGGGCCGGGTCGGCTGCGGACGCAGGAGGCGGCATCAATCCCGGGCCGCCCCGCGTGGCGGCGCTTCTTCTGGTGCTGGCCCTCGCGCTCGGCGCCCCGGTTCACGCCAGCGAGGAGCCCAAGGGATTCCTCGAGACGATCCATCACCACAAGACCCTGGCCTCGACCATACCCGATAACGGCGATGTCAATCCCTATGCCGTGGTCGTGGCGCCGGTCTCGGTGGGCCTGGTCGAGGCCGGGGACGTCCTCATCGACAACTTCAACAACATCTCGAACCTGCAGGGGACGGGAACCACGATCGTGGACTATCGGCCCAGTACCAGACAGACGAAGCTCTTCGCCCAGGTCCCGCAGAACCTGGCCAGCTGTCCGGGCGGGGTCGGCCTGACCACGGCCATGACGATGTTGAAGAGCGGCTGGGTCATCGTCGGCAGCATGCCCAGTACCGATGGCACGACCACGACCAAGGGTGATGGGTGCCTGCTCGTGTTTGACGCCAACGGCCACCACGTGGCGACCTGGGCCGGGCCCACCATCAATGGTCCCTGGGGCAACATGGCGACGATTGATCGCGGTGACAGCGCCGTGCTCTTCATCAGCATGGCCGGATTCGGCGTGCCTGGTCCCAGGGTTCTCGATCCGGCAACGCACTATCCGGTCACGGTCCACGAGGCGACGGTGCTGCGCCTTGAGATCAGCATTCCAGAGGGCAAGCCGCCGGTGCTCGAGAGCCAGACGGTGGTTGGCAACGGGTTTTCCCAGCGGGCCGATCTGGACAACTTCCTGTTCGGGCCGACCGGCCTGGCACTCGGGCCCGACGACACCCTGTACGTCACGGACGGCCTTGACAACGAGATCACGGCCATCGAGCACGCGAGCACGCGTACCGAGAGTGCCGGCCGGGGCCAGACCGTCACCAAGGACGGTCTGCTCGGCTGGCCACTCGCCATGGTGATG
Organism: Burkholderiales bacterium; assembly: GCA_003136595.1. Classification (GTDB taxonomy): domain Bacteria; phylum Pseudomonadota; class Gammaproteobacteria; order Burkholderiales; family Burkholderiaceae_D; genus BOG-994. The sequence goes on along the minus strand of PLEY01000096.1, from coordinate 9,253 downwards.
CTGCCCTCCGGCCACCTCGTGGTGTGCAATGGGAAGAACGGCCAGGCCGTGGAAGTCGACCCGGTCGCGGGTAAGCAGATCTATGCACACTGGCTTGACCCAAATCAGGCCCAGTCGCCGCCTGGCAATGGGGATCTCTTCGGCTTGGCGCTCACGCCCGATGGCAAGGGTATCTATTACGTCGAAGACGACGTCAACGCACTGGTTTTCGGGTCGCCATGAGCGCATTCAAGGAGCGGGCACACAAGGCAGGCCGGCGGCGCTTTCTGGCGCGTTCTGCCGTTGCGGCAGTCACAGCACCACTCACCGCGCAGGCCCTGGCCGGCCCCCTGCCCGCAGCAGAACACGCGCATGTCCTGGTAGAGCCTTTCTGGGGCCGTAATCAGGCGGGGATTGCAACCCGTCCGCAGCGCCATACCTATTTCATGGCGTTTCATCTCACAACGGATCAGCGCGGCGAGCTCGTCAACCTGTTGCGCGCCTGGACCGAGGCGGCCGCGGAGCTGACCCAGGCCGCTCCTCGCATGCACACCGCCGGCGCTCCCGACACCGCCCCCCTGGATTCCGGCGACACGGTGGGGATCGGCGCGGCACGGCTGACCGTGACCTTCGGGTTTGGTGCGACGCTCTTTGAGAAGGATGGCATCGACCGCTACGGGCTCCAAGCCCAGCGTCCGGAAGCACTCGTCGATCTGCCGCGCTTTGCCGGCGACCAGCTGTTACCCGAGCGGACCGGCGGCGACCTCTCCGTCCAGGCGAGCGCCGATGATCCCATGGTTGTCGAGCACGCGATCCGCCGCTTCGTGGGACTCGCGCGGGGCACCGCTTCCATAGCCTGGGGCCAGATCGGATTTCTCGGGGGGTTCAAAAAGGGCGAAACGCCACGTAACCAGATGGGATTCAAGGACGGCACGATGAATGTCGCCTCCTCCGACCCGCGCGCGATGAGCGACTTCGTATGGGTGGGCGACGAAGGCCCGGCCTGGTTGCAGGGCGGAACCTATATGGTGGTTCGGCCGATCCGCATCGCTCTTGAACACTGGGACCAGATGAAGCTCGCGTTCCAGGAGCAGACCATTGGGCGTCATAAGGAATCCGGTGCGCCCATCGGCCAGGCCCGTGAGTTCGACCCGCCGAATCTTGACGCGCAGGACAGCGAAGGCAATCCACTCATCGCAGAGAATGCGCACGTGCGGCTGGCCGTGCCCACCGAGAACGGGGGGGCCCAGATCCTGCGCCGTGGCTATTCCTACGACAATGGCGTCATCCATCTCGCGGAGCGCTGGCCGCCCTGGCGCCAGGCGACGACGTTCGATGCGGGGCTCCTGTTCCAGTGCTATCAGCGTGACCCCCGTACGGGTTTTATCCGGATCTTCGCCCGCATGGCACAGTTCGATATGCTGAACCAGTTCACCACGCACGTCGGCAGCGGCCTCTTCGCCTGCCCGCGGGGTGCCAAGCCCGGGGAATTCATCGGCCAGGGGCTGTTTCTCGAGGCGTAGTCCCGGGCGCGCTAGCGCCTCGGTGCCGGAATTCCCTCTGGTCGGAGACCCGAGCTCCGGTGCTTCGGACCGCTCGCGCCTAGCTCCGGGACCAGGCCCACGCCGTGATGCGCCAGCCCTCTTTGCCTTTCTGCAGGGCGACGGTGAAGGTCGAGCCGTTCTCGTGAATCGGCTTGCCCTTCAGCTTGTAGGCGTAGTTCGCCCGCACGACAACATAAGCTCGATCGGCGGTGATGTCGACGCGGTGTGGCGCAAGGAGCGTGACGATCCCATCAGTCACGCCCTGGGCACTGGAGTCGGCATCAAAATCGCTCGCCCAGCGGTTGCAGGCCTGCGGACCATTCCACACGTGCGGCGCAAAGTCGTCGATGATCGAAGTCTCAGGCGCGCAGGCGGCGAGCGCCGCTTTCTCATCGTTCCTGTTCAGGCCGTCGATGAATTCATGTACCACGGACATCACGTCCGTCCTCTCGCTGGCCGAAGCGGTACCTGACATGAGGAGCGCAGCCATGAGGGCGATGAGCAGTTTTTGCATGGTGAGAAAGTCCGACGAGGTTGCGTTTGAGATGGGACCACGGGCGCTGCGCTGAGGATTCACATGCCAAGACGCTCATGGCCGATGCGGGCGAGTGCCGTCTCCCAAAGCAGTCGCCCTCTGGACTAGGAGCGAGCCGGGATGAGCATCCCGCGGGCAACTCCGGGGCGCAGAAGGAACGCCTTGCGCACCCGGTTGACCTCGGGAAAATCGTCCATGCCCACCAACTCGCCTGCCTCGTAGAACCCGACAAGGTTGTTGACCCAGGGGAAAATCGAGATGTCGGCGATCGTATAGTCCGGCCCCATCACCCAGTCGCGGCCGACGAGTCGTTCATTGAGTACGGCAAGCAGCCGGCGCGTTTCGGCCACATAGCGCTCGAGCGGGCGTTTGTCTTCGTAGTCCTTGCCGGCAAACTTGTGGAAGAACCCGACCTGACCGAACATCGGGCCGATACCGCCCATCTGGAACATGAGCCACTGGATGGTGTGGTAGCGCGCGGCGGGGTCCTCGGGCAGGAACTGGCCCGTCTTCTCCCCGAGGTAGATGAGAATCGCGCCGGATTCGAAAAGCGCGAGGGGCTCGCCGCCAGGTCCGTTGGGATCGATGAGTGCCGGGATCTTGTTGTTGGGATTCAGTGAGCGAAATTCAGGGGACATCTGGTCGTTGGTCTGGAAGCTGACCAGGTGGGGCTCGTAGGCCAGGCCCGTCTCCTCGAGCATGATCGAGGCCTTGACGCCATTGGGCGTGGGCAACGAATAGAGCTGCAAGCGCTCGGGGAACCGGGGGGGCCATTTTTTCGTGATCGGAAAGGCTGTAAGTGGCGTCAAGTCGAATCCTTGCGGCAGCAAGCCGGTCATGTGTCGGCGTCGAAGGACAGCAGCACCATGCCGCGGGCCGACACCGGTGTTTGGGCCCCTATCTTACTGGAACGCGGCTTGAAGCCGGGGCGTAGCGGGGCCCTGCAGCGAGGGACCTGCCCCATGCCCGCGCGCTTCCGCCCTCAGGTTTTCGTGGATTGCACCGATAAGGCAGGAGCCACCGAACTCGTCGGGCGGCACCGCGGCCTGCCTGACCGGATCAAGGCGGTCCGGGGGCACGTTCAGGCGTCGCCGCGAACAGGCGCCGGATCCAGGTAGAACACAACGGGACTGCGTCGATGGAGACGGCTACGTACCAGAAAACGCCCAAGGCGGTGACCGCAGCCAAGGCCCGCAAAGGCCACGCGTTCTGGTCGACCCTAAAGAAGAGCCTGCAGGTCGCGGCCTGCGTGGACGCGCTGTTTTTCGTCATCTTCTGGGCAGTGGGTTCACCGGGCTTGGCGCTCATCAACATTCCCAGCATCCTCATCTACTGGACCGCCTGGAAGCTTCTCGATCAGCGCCGCAACCGTCTCGCCATCGTGCTGGCGTGGCTGGAAGTGCTAAGCCACGCGGCCTACGGAACCTACATGGTGGGGTGGGATGGGGGCTTTCTCTACTATCTCCTCATCTTCGTGCCGCTCATCTTCGTGAGCATGCGGCTGCGCAAGGGCGTGGCGCTGTTGGCGCTGGCAAGCCTGTGGAGCTTCTACGTCGCGCTCGACCTCTTCAGTCACCACATGCTCCCGGCCGAACCCCTCTCGCCCCTCGCGCTGTCGCTGCTGCGCCTGTTCAATCTCTCGGTCGTCATCGCGATGTTGGCGTTTCTCTCGTTCTCTTATGTGCACGTCGTGAGCTGCGCGGAACGGGAGCTCCACAAGCTTGCCAACACCGATGTCCTGACCGGACTGCTGAATCGCCGCCATATTGCGGGCATTGCGGAGTCCGCGGCCCAGCGCCACATCGCCCAGTCGAGCCCCCTGTCCCTGTTGCTGATCGACATCGATCATTTCAAGAGCTACAACGACCGTTATGGGCATCAGGTCGGTGACGAAGTGTTGATCCAGGTCGCCGCGACGCTGCGCGCCGCACTGCGTGAGGGCGACCTGATCGGTCGCTGGGGCGGCGAGGAGTTTCTGGTGGTCCTGCCGGGCTCGGACGCGGTGCGCGGCGAGGCCATCGGCGAGGAGTTCCGGCGCAGAGTGAGCGAGAAGCGTTTTCACATCGAGGGTCACGACCTCGGCGTGACCGTCACGGTCGGGGCCTGCGAACTGCAGGGTACGGAGACGCTGTTCGAAGCCATCCAGCGCGCTGACAAGGGCCTCTACCAGGGCAAGGCCAGCGGCCGCAACCGGGTCATCCTGACGGAACTCCGCGCGGCCATGGCCTGATCGCGGACGGCACACACGGCTGTGCCCGAAGGCGAGAGCGGCGGCGCTGGGATGGGCTCTCACATCAGATCGCCTGGCGCCCGATAACCTCGGGTTCGAAAGGCGGCTGGGCATCGTTTCGCCGCGTCCAGCCCGCATACAAGCCCCGCGGGGCCGTCCATGGAGAGCTGTCAGACGAGCGGCGTGGGCTTACGCCCCGGGTGCGATCGGGGGCGTCGTCCGCGCCACAAAACCCTCGAAACAGATCTCGATCAGGATCTCGACGATCTGCTCGTCGGTGTAGGCGCCCGACTCCTTCAGGAAGTCACCGACCGGATCGCAGCAACGTGCGAAGACGGTGTAAAGGATGGCCTCGGCGGGCAGGCTCGAGGAGAGCACTTGGTCCTCGCGGGCCTGGTTGATCCACTGGCCGAACATCTCGCTGACCTTGATCAGCCTTTCCATGTACGGCTCGTAGGCGGTCAGCGCCTGGCGGATCGACGAGCGTGTCGAGGGCAACATCGGCATCTGGCCCGCGAGGTGCGTTGCGATTCCCCAGCGCACCAGGGCCTTCAGCTTGTCGAGCGGCGCGGCTGCCGGATCGAGCGCTTCCATGACCTCCAGTGCGTCCTGGAGCATGCGGGTCATCGCCGCCGAAGCGAGTTCTTCCTTGGACTGGAAGTGCTTGTAGACCGAGGCTTTGGCGATCCCGACGTCCAGCGCCACCTCGTCCAGGGTCATCAGATCGAAACCCTTCGCGGCAAGAAGCCGGTTGACGGCATCCAGGATGGCGTGCTCTCTGACGATAAGTTGCTGTTCTTTAAAGGAAATCTTTTTTACGGAGGCGGTGTTCATAGATTTTTGCGATTCGGGTGAATCTAAATACTGATCAGTCACGTAAAAGCCGAGCAGTCAGCTTTCCGCCCAGACGGGATTTGTTTGCTGCTCGGCGGTTTTTTCAGGAATCGGCAGTCACCGGATGATGGTCTGCCTTCCCGCGCGGTCCCGTCAAGCACAACAGTCATACGGCAGAAACGGCTGTCTGGTTTGGCACCTTCCTTTGCAATTCGCTTGGAGCGCAGAGGTTCTTGCCGCGACCAGAGACGGGCACCTGGGGGAGGCGCGAGTGTAGAGCAGTGTGTCCGCCAACCTCGGATGCCAAGCAGGACCGTTGTGAACAAGCAAGATCGATCCGCAACCAACCTACTTTGGAGGACTTTCATGAAGCGATTGCATAGTCTGGCTGCCGCTGGAACCCTGACCCTATCCCTCTTTGCCGCTCCCTTTGCGGCCCACGGGGCACCCACCGACACCACGATCGGTGGCCGCACCGCGGTCGCCCTGGCCGGCAGTTTCCTCTCCGCCTTGCAGGGCCTAGGCGTCAAGCCCGGCCCGATCGGTCCCGGCCAGATCGAGGAGCATGAGGGCACGGTCTTTGCCGTCTTCCCGATCACGAGCGGTGCCGTTGACCTTGGCACCGTCCATGGGGAGATCGACCACGCAGGCGGGCTGTCGCTCACAGCGGGCACTACCCGCGTCGACCTGACCGACTTCGACATCGACCTCTACAGCACCGGCACGCCCGTTCTGACCGGTCTCGTCACCGCCAACGGCAGTTTCGTCGGTCGCCTGCCGCTCTTTGACCTGTCGCTGGCCTCAGCCACGGTGAGCGCCAAAGAAGACATTTTGAAGGTCAATGGTGTCGCCTTGACCCTCGACCCGGCTGCAGCCGCGGCGCTCTCCGGCGTCTTCGGCACGACCGTGCCGGCGAGTATTGCGATCGGCACGGCCAATGTGCGCGCCGAGCTCGAAGGTTATCGCCACTGGTGGTGGTAGCCGTTCTGACGCCTGAGCGGGCGGGGCGAAATGCCCCGCTCGCACCAGTCCCAAGCATTTCTTGCCATAGTTTCCCCGCCCTTAAGGGCATCTCCTGGAGTAGCCAATGAAGCGCCTGTTAATTGCCCTGACCCTGTCCCTCGCCACCTTTGCCGCACACGCCGCCGATATCGTCGATACCGCGGTTGCTGCAGGCCAGTTCACCACCCTCGTCACCGCCATCAAGGCAGCCGGCCTGGTCGACACCCTGAAGGGACCGGGGCCCTTCACGGTCTTCGCGCCCACCGATGAGGCCTTTGCCAAGCTGCCGGCAGGCACGCTCGATGCCCTCCTGAAAGACAAGACCAAACTGACGGCTGTCCTCACCTACCACGTGGTCAAGGGCAAGGTGCTCGCAGCGGACATCAAGCCCGGCGCGGTGACGACGCTCAACGGCCAGAGCCTGCAACTGGCCACCGCGGGCGGCGTGACGGTCAATGGTGTCAAGGTGATCAAGGCCGACATCGTGACCGACAACGGCGTCATCCACGTCATCGACCAGGTTCTCCTGCCGAAGTGAGCGAGCGGCCCGCTGCGGGCGCGCCGGCAGAGCTGTTGCCCCGCGCCCTGGATCAACACAGGGCGCGGGGCTGGCGCGCGCTAGGCTCGGGCACCCTGCGCTACAGCGTCTTCGATGTGTATCGGATGACCTACTACGTCGCGGGTGCAAAAGGCTACCCCGATGGAGACTACGCGCTCGAGGCGCGTTACTTGCGCGCGCTCAGTTCGCAGACGCTCGTGAAATCCGCCTTCGAGGAGATGACCCGTCTGGCTCCCCGTGGGACGCAGGAACCGGACCGCGCCTGGCTCGCCCGCGCCTTTCCGTCAGTCGGGCGAGGCGATCGGCTGCTCGCAGTCATTCTTGGCGGCAGCCATCTCGAGATGTACTGCAACGACATGCTCTGCGCAAGTCTCGAGGATCCGCTCCAGGTCAACACCTTTGGCCGAATCTGGCTTTCCGAAGACACCCGGGCGCCTGAACTGCGCGGGCAGCTCCTGGCTTGCGTACTTTAGTCCGAGCCGATGACAGTCGGGCGCAGGGCCCCCTAATCCGAACTCGTCCCCTTCAGGAAGCGGCTCGCACCGAGGCTCATTTCAGAGTTGGAGAGCTGCTCGCGCGTGGCATCGCGCAGCTGGTCCGCGACCGTGTAGTTGGTCAGGCGCGGGCGCCTTGCGCCGCCCTCCTCGCCGCGCGCGGCATCGCCTGGACGCACGATCGGGGTGCCTTGCAGGCAGCCCTTGAGCAGGGCCCGATTCTCGGCGGAGATGCCCACCTTGGTCCCAGGATGTTCAAGGAAGCTCACGCCCGCCGAGGTCAGAATCTTCTCGAAGATGATCTCCTGGATCTCGCCACCCGGCCCTCTGATGACCTCAAAGAGGAGCGTTAGCCCGCGTTCCTGGGCCCGCAGCAGCGTCTCACACATCAGCTGGAAGACCGGCATGGGCTGACTGCTCGACTTCAGAGAAAAGGACAAGCCGCCATCGCGGATGGCCTTGCTGGTACTGACAGCAAGCAAGGTGACCCAGAGGTCCGTTTCGTCAGAGAGGTTCACCGAATTCCTTGGCCGGGGTTGGGACGGGTGTCGCAATCTTATTGCTCACCGGCTGCCCCAATCTTATACCGGCGGCGGCGCTGCGCTGGGTGCGCTCCTCTGCACAACTGTCAAGACGTAACCGCCCTGCCACACCCGGCCGGGTACTAAGTGTGAGGCCAGGATGGCGCGCTTTTGCGGGGTGTATGGGCGGCCTATGCTTTCGCCCGGCCTCCGCCCTGCTTGAGCGCTCCTTCAGCGCCGCTTCAGCTCAGCATCCGCCCTTGTCTCGCCTTGCCCCCTGCGCGTCCATGCGTGACCGGTTTCTGCGCACGATGCGCCGAGGCTGCCCGCGTGCTCGCGCAGAACCCAGGCAGACCCTTCTGCCGTTCCTCGCGGGACCAACCCGGACCACCCCCGAAGGCTTGTCGGCGCGGGGTTGCCCCTGGCGATGTCGACGGGCTTGGGGGTATTCTATGCGGTCGACTTCTGCACGACAGCGTCAACCCCGATCAGCGCACGGAGCGCGCCAGCCAGGGAGCCCCGCTTTGGCCGCCACCCGAGCCGGTCCGGGACCAAGAACGGTCAACCATGTCCAGTCTGTTTGCGAAGCTGAATCTGAAATCCCAGCCGCAGATCCTGGTGGTCGCAGCACCGCCGTCTTTCGAGCCGGAGCTGGACGCACTGCAGGACGTCAAGATCGTGCGCGATCCGGCCGCACTGGCCAGCATCAAGTTCGCGCTCGTTTTCGTCACGCGTCAGAGCGACCTCGACACCCTGTCGCAGGAGGCCGCAAAGCACTCAACTGGCGACCCCATCCTCTGGTTTGCCTACCCGAAAGCCAGTTCGCGCCGCTATGCGTGCGACTTTAACCGCGACTCGGGATGGGACGTCCTAAGGGGCTTGGGTTTTGATAGCGTGCGCCAGGTCGCCATCGACGAGGACTGGTCCGCCTTGCGCTTTCGGCGCGTCCAGTACATCGGGGGAGGCCGCAAGCGGGCCTGACGCCGTGACGTGGGCAGGGACAGGACCATCGACAGGGTCATGGCGGCAGGGGGGCCCGCGGCGGGCCGCATCTTGCCGGGGCCACACGAACGGGCACCGAAAATACCCCGAACGGTGCCGCTGAGTACGGGATGGTCAATGCGATGGACGGTGCCAGCGCGCTGCCAGCTTCAGGCATTTCCTGCACGTGATACGCGCGGGAAGACCGCTTCCCGGATGTGAGGATACCATTGCGCTTAGCACGATCGACCGCGAGGTTTCGCGGATGCCGCACAGCAGCGCGCCCGCCGTGAAGACCGGGTCGAGTTCACAGTATTCGTCCAGAACGCGGATGTGGGTTGTCGCCGCGCGCGCGAGCGACGCCTCGCTGTGCGGCTGGCGCTCCGCCATGGTCCACAGCCGGACCACATCGTAGGAGAAAGGTAGGAGATAGCTCTCATGCTGCCCGCCACTTCAGTCCCTGAGTGGGCACTGAATTTACGCCATTTTTTCCGGTCAGCACCTGGAGCAGCCGGGACTTCGATCCCATAATGCGGACCTCGCCTTCGGCGACTTCGACGCGCTGGGCGAGCGC
>PLEY01000167.1 GCA_003136595.1 Burkholderiales bacterium | reverse complement strand
CCGAGCAGGTGCGCACGCACCGCGCCAGCTTCGTCGGCAATGGCAACGCCACCTGGCTGACCCAGACCAACCCAGCCAGGTCGGTGCTCGATGCCGGCTGGAGTAGCTATCGAACCATGCTCAAGTACCAATGCGATGACGCGGGTGCATGGTTCCAAGAAATCGACGAAAGCTTCACCACTCAGGCTTGCCACATGTGCGGCGCCCGCTTGGGCCCCAAGGGCCGCGCCGAGCTCGACGTACGGGAGTGGACGTGCGCCGTATGCGGCACGCTCCACGACCGCGACGCCAATGCGGCGCGCAATATCAAGGCGCGCGGCCTGGCGTGGCTAGCGGAACAGTTTGCCATGGCGGATTCGGCTCATACGACGAGTGCGGCCGCTGTGAATAAGGCAAGTGGGGATGCTCTCGCTGCCGCGCTCGGACATCGCCGTCTAGCTGTAGGAATCCCCTGGCTTTAGACATGGGGGAGGATGTCAATGACCCGTCCATGCTGCGCGGCGGGGCCGCCGGGCTACGCCCGTTTCGGTCCGGAAATGTCGCTGCCGGAATCGGCCGGCACCCGGCTGCGCTAAACTGCCGCCTTTGCCTTGCGTGCAACCGGGGCCGAGCCCCCTCAAGAAAAGGGGGGGGCGGCCGTTGCGCTCGTCGGTGCCCTCTACGGGCGGCGGTGCGGCTCGCGAGGCCTGTCCATGGAGTGGTGCGAAGTTCATGAATGTCCTGTATGACCAGGCCGGAGCGCTGGTGCGCCGCCTCTTCGACCTGCGGCTGTCTGGCCCGCCGGTGCTGGACACCGACACGTTCTTTCCCGATGCGGCGCGCTTTGTCGAGGCCTGGCGGGAGTTGCGCGAGGAAGCGCTCACCGTCGCGATGGGCCTGTCGGGAGTGCCGCGCTTCCACGAGATCCTGCCGTCCCAGGAGGACATCTCGGCCAACGATGCGCGCGACTGGCGCATCCTGATCGTCAAGGCCTATGGTGCCCTTGTGCCAGACAACGCGCAGCGCGTGCCGCGCCTCGCGGCGCTGCTCGAGGACTGCCCGGATGTGCTCTCGGCGTCGCTGTCATTTCTCGCACCCCATAAGCACATTCCTGCCCACCGTGGTCCGTTTCGCGGCATCATCCGGTTTCACCTCGGCCTGTCGGTGCCGCTTGCGGCAGACGGGCGGCCTGCGGCGGTGCTCACCATCGACGGTCGCGACCACCGGATCGGCGACGGGGAGAGTCTGCTGTGGGATGACACCTATCGCCACGAGGTGCTCAACGACAGCGCAGAGATGCGCGCGGCCCTTCTGCTTGACGTGCGCCGGCGTGGCATGCCCCTTGACATGGAACTGCTCTCACGCGTCGTGATCGGCCTCGTCAGGGCTTCGGTGTTGCTGCGGCGCTAGCCTTCGCAAGGGTGGCCCGTCGCCCGCAGCCTGGTTGCCCCGTCTTCGAACAAGGACAGGAAAGATGAGCGACAAACCAAGTTCCCCCAAGATGGGCCGACTTCTCGTCGTGTGCCTCCTGGTCTGGGTCCTCTGTGGGTTTCTGACCTGGTTCGCGGTCGCCTATCTCGGCGACTGCTGCGACGTCTCCTTTCTGAGCCGCTGGTTCCGNNCCTGCGCCATGAGGGGTACGCGCCCCGGGATTACCCTCATCGGTGGCGTCGGGGCTGGCGAGGTAAAATGCGCCGCACGCCCGACCCAGGGCATGCAACACGACGCACCAAAATGAGGATGGGGACAGGTATGCAAACCAAGGAGCGCAACAAGGCCTGGAATTGGCTGCTGGTTCTGCCCTACGCGGCGATGCTCTGGGTGCCTTTTTATAACACCTCTGAACCCACCCTCTGGGGTTTTCCTTTTTTCTACTGGTATCAGCTGCTCTGGGTACTCATCTGCTCGGGTGTGATCGCGCTCGTGCATTGGATGACCAAGCCCTAGGGCGCCACCACAAAACCGCATGGATCTCGTTGCCGTTGGCGTATTTGTCTTTTTTTTCGTCTTTGTCACGCTGCTCGGTTTCTTCGCCGCGCGCTGGCGCCGAGGTGATCTCACATCCCTGCATGAATGGGGACTCGCCGGGCGCCGCTTCGGCACCCTCGTATCGTGGTTCCTGGTGGGGGGCGACCTCTATACCGCCTACACCTTCATCGCGGTGCCGGCGGCAGTCTTTGGGGCGGGTGCGGTCGGCTTCTTCGCCGTCCCCTACACGATCCTGATCTACCCCTTCGGCTTTCTCGTGCTGCCGCGCCTGTGGGCCGTCTCGAAGCGGCATGGCTACATCACGCCCGCCGATTTCGTGCGGGGCCGCTACGACAGTCCGCTGCTGGCGCTCGCGATCGCCGTGACCGGGATCGTCGCCACGATGCCCTACATCGCCTTGCAACTGGTGGGGATCCAGGTCGTGATCGCGGCATTGGGATTTCCGACCGAGGGCATCGTGGGCGAGTTGCCGCTGGTGATCAGCTTTCTGATCCTCGCGGCGTATACCTACACGAGCGGGCTGCGGGCACCCGCCCTCATCGCCGTGGTCAAGGATTTGCTGATTTACGTGACGATCATCGCCGCGATGTTCGTGATTCCGGCGAAGCTTGGCGGATTCTCAGCGATCTTTGCGAAGATCCCCGCCGACAGACTGCTGCTCAAGCCGCCTTCCGGGGCAAGCCTGAATGCCTACTCCGCGTATACGACCCTTGCCCTCGGTTCCGCGCTCGCCCTATTTCTCTATCCGCATTCGGTGACAGCGATCCTCAGCTCCCGGGGAGGCAGCACGATCCGCCGCAACATGCTGCTCTTGCCTGCCTACTCGCTCCTGCTCGGCCTGCTTGCGCTGCTCGGATTCATGGCCTACGCCGCGGGGGTCGACAAGTTGCCCGAGTACGCGGACTACTTCAAGACCTACAAGGCGCAGTTCGCTGTGCCCGGCCTGTTCCTCTGGGCCTTTCCCTCCTGGTTCGTCGGGCTGGCGTTCGCCGCGATCGCCATCGGCGCGCTCGTCCCCGCGGCCATCATGTCGATCGCCGCGGCCAACCTCTTCACCCGCAATATCTACCGCGAGTACATCGCCCCGGACTGCACGCATGCCCGGGAGACCCAGGTCGCCAAGCTTGCCTCCCTGGTGGTAAAGATCGGTGCCCTGGTGTTCATCGTCGGTGTGCCCCAGCAGTACGCGATCCAGCTGCAGCTGTTGGGCGGTATCTGGATCATCCAGACGCTGCCCGCGATCATCCTGGGTCTCTACACGCGTGCGCTGGACCATCGGGCGCTGCTCCTGGGCTGGCTCGCCGGGATCGGTTTTGGAACCTGGGTCGCCTATGAGAACAGCTTCAAGAACGCCAATTTCTCCCTCGAGATCCTGGGGCTGGTCATTCCGGGCTATGCGGCACTCTATGCGCTGGTCCTCAATCTCATCATTGCCGCCGCCGTCACCGGGCTTATGCGCCTGGCGGGAGCGAAAGCGGGCAGTGACCTGACGGCCCTGGGCGACTTCGACGACGTCATCGAAGCCGCCTAGGCGCGGCTCGCTCACGGGCTCGCTCACCGGCTCGGTCGTCCCGCTTGCGCTCGCCCCCGATCGTGCCGCAGTGAGGTCGTCGGCGGGGTCGTCTTGACGACACTCGTCCAATACACTACTGTCTGGTGGCATTCCCGGCAGGGCGGGGCCCCCGGGACTCAGACCTGGGCGCTGAAAAAAGTCATGGACATCTTCGATCTGCACGGCAAAGTAGCGATCGTGACCGGATCGAGCCGGGGCATCGGACGCTCGATCGCCGAGCAACTCGCCCTGGCTGGGGCAGCGCTCGTCGTATCGAGCCGTAAGGCCGAACCCTGTGAGCAGGTGGCTGCGGCGATCCGGGCGGCGGGAGGGACGGCCCTCGCGGTGCCGGCAGCCATCGGAGACAAGGCCCAAGTCGAGTCGCTCGTTGCGAAAAGTCGCGCGGCCTTCGGTCCGATCGACATCCTCGTGTGCAATGCGGCGACCAATCCCTATTACGGACCGACCCGGGCAATGAGCGATGAGGTGTTCGCCAAGGTCATGAACAACAATGTCCTCTCGAACATCTGGCTTGCCAATCTGGTGCGGGAGGACATGGTGGCCAAGCACGATGGCGCCATCATCTTCATTGCCTCCATTGGGGGTTTGCACGGCTCGGCCGTCATCGGCACCTACAACGTCTCGAAGGCCGCCGACATGCAGCTCGCGCGCAATCTGGCCGTGGAGTGGGGCCCCGATAACATCCGTGTGAACTGCATCGCGCCGGGTGTGGTTCGCACCGATTTTGCACGCGCCATTCACGAGGATCCGAAGGTGCGCGCCATGGTGGAGCGCGAGTTGCCGTTAAGACGGATCGGCGAGCCGGAAGACATTGGCGGGATCGCGGTGCTCTTGGCCAGCCGGGCCGGGCGCTACATCACGGGCCAGACCATCGTCGCCGACGGCGGCGCGATGATTCGTTGAAGCTGCGCCCGAAACTGCGTCCCTTCGTGTGCTGGATCGCGTACGGGAGCACACGCTGGTGCATTCCCGCAGGGGCCGGCCGCCAATTCTGCACCTCTCATTGGCGCGACCCATGAAGCTTGACGAGGGGCGCCATGGGCGTGGTCCCAAGCAGCGCGCGGAGCGTGATCTCCTCGATCGCGAGGCCTGGGTGCGCGCCGCCGCCGACGCGGTCGCCGAAGGGGGCTTTGGAAACCTGCGCATTCTCTTGCTGGCCAAGCGCCTGGGTGTGACGCGTGGCAGCTTCTACTGGCACTTCAAGGACCACGCCGACCTGGTCGTCGCATTCCTCGACCACTGGCTCGTCTTCAGGCGTCTGCGCACCGAGACCTGGTTGCGACTCGTGACGGAGGACGATCCGGAGCAGGCGCTGCTCCACTCTTTGGATATCAACTTTGACGAGGGCCGCAATTCGTATCGCAACATCCGCATCGAACTCGCGATCCGCGACTTTGCGAGACGCGACGCCTACGCGGCTGCGGTGCTGCAGCAATCCGACCAGATGCGCCATGCGAAATCGGTGGAGCTCTACACGCGACTGACGGGCGATCCGGTGAAGGCGCGGCTGCTCGCGATCACGACATACCTGATCGTGGCGGGTTCAGACCTGGTGCTGCAGGGTCCGACCCGGGACGAGGTGACCGTGCGCGGTATCCGCGACCTGGTGGCGCAGCTCCTGGTGATCGGGCAGAAGGCTCGCCAGACGGAAACTTAAACGGCCCCTGGGCTCGCGCTCGCAAGCGGGTGCCCTCGCGGTCCGCGCAGCCCGAGTCCGACCAGCGCACGTCCCTGGACCCCCTGCAGTTAAAGCTGCCGGCCGAACGAGCCCCGAACTTCACCGCCAGGCTAGTCTAGAGACACCGGCGGGTCATACCAGCGCAGTGGTGACCTGCCAAGGGGTGCTCCAACCAAAACAGGTACTGGGCTACCGTTGCCCCCGCAGATTGAGAACGTCGGGCTAACGGAAGAAATCGGACTTCAGGATGATGGGCGAGTCGCCATTGCGGGCCGAGAGGATCCGCCCGGCCACCCCCTGGATGCGCGCGCTGTGCCTCTGGTACTCGAGGAGCAGATTGAGCGCGGGATCGTCGGAGTTCGAGAGATCGACCAGGGTTGCGCGGGGCAGCTGCACCTCGTGCGTCTTGCCCTGATACGTCATGTGGAAGGTCACGCCGTCCTCGGTGAGCTCGGGATCGACGGCGGTGACGCGGGGCCGATCGCCGACTTGGCGCGTCGGGTGACGAAGGGGTCTGGACATGAGGGGTTCCTGGGACGGAGTCAAAGACTCGCGGTTGACCTGCGGTTTGGAGCCTGTGCGGCTCTTATATGAAGCTGATGGATTGCTGCCCCGTGATGCTGCGCCGAATCGCGCGCCGGTGCAAGCGGGCGCAAGCTGATGCAAGCTGGTACAAGCGGACCCCAGGAGCGAAGCCTTGCAGCCGGCTCACGAGGCGCCGCGGGCCGCAAGCAGGGGAGACAGTTCAGCAGACAGGACGGCATCCTCGAGCAGGCTCACGTGCGGCACCACCAGGTGGCGCGAATGCTTGCCAAGGGGCGCCCACTTCCGGGCGAAATCTGCCTCGTCGCCAAACAGGCCAAGCACGCCGCCCGGGCTTGCCGAGGCGAAGTGCATGAGGCCGCTGTCCGGAAACAGGCTGGTGCGTGCCTGCCAGATGATGCCCAGCGCCGGCAGGAGCGGTCCGCGAAACGGGATGAGTCCCACCGGCCGGGCCGCAAGCACCGGTTCGGCGATCGCGTCATCGCCGGGATAAAGGGGGTTGCCCTTGTCACCCGGGGTCCACATGAACACCGTGTCGAGCGACCATTCATTCTTCAGCCAGCTCACCCAGCGCAGGATCTGTTCAGTGGTCGGCTGCTTGCGCGCGCGCCGCGCGCCCAGACCCAGCACCACATAGCGCCCCGGTTCGAGGTGTACCTCGCCAAGCCAGGTGGACGCGGCTGCCGCCGCGGCCGCGGGCAGCTGGAACCAGGGTGCAGCCCCGACGAGCGGCGCCTCAATACCCAGGGGACGCAGCAGCCCGAGCAGCCGCTCGGCCTCGTGACCGGCGGTCGGTGCGGGCAGCGCGTCGGTGAGGCGCCGTCCATAGTCGTGCCCGGGATCGACATAGGAGATGACCCGCTTGGCACCCGTCCACAGGGCGCGCTGCACCGCGCGCGGCGAGTCCTCGCCCTGGGCGACAATCACCGCGTCGTACTGACGTTTGCGTAGCGCAAAAAAAAGGCGCGCCTGGGACCAGGCCGCTGCCGGTACGAAGCGTTTACCGATCCGCACCCGGCGATAGCTCAGAATCTCGTCGAGGTGCGGATTGCCCTCGGCCACCCAGGCGTTGTAATCGCTCGCCAGCAGATCGATCCGGGCCTCGGGCATGGCGCCACGCAGGGCCGCGAACAGGGGTGTGGTGAGGAGCAGGTCGCCGAGCTTGTCGCGCTTTAGGATCAGGATTTTCAATGGGGTCAGACCGTGCCGTGCCGCGCGTCCTGCGCTTCGGGAGCAATGTTGAGCACGCGCGTGGCCGCCGCGAAGATCGTATCGGCAGTGAGGTCCTCGACCCGCTCGCTGGGAGCGCGCAGCACCTCGTGGCGGGTGCCCCAGGGATGCCAGACTTCGGGGTCGGAATTGCCAAACAGGGCGACGATCGGCACCTTCTGGGCGGCGGCCAGATGCATCGCCCCGCCATCGCTGCACACGAGCAGATGGGCGAGCCCAAGGCCGGCGATGAGGTGCGGCAGCTGGCGCGTCTCGAGTGGGAACACCGGCAGCCGGCTGGTCAAGGCGAGCAGCTCTTCGGCCCGCGCGTCATCGCCGGGATGCAGCGGATTGGCGGCCGAGCCGGGAGCCCAGAACAGCATGAATACGCAGCCGGTCGCGGCGTGGAGCCGGTGCATCAGGGCAGCGAAGGTCTGGATCCCGAGGCGCTGGTCGACCTTGCGTGCGCTGATGTGGATGCCGATCACGACCCGCCCGGAGCCCAGGATGCGCTCGCGCTCCTGCAGGATGTCGACGACCAGGGCTGGGTCCGGGAAGACACGACACGAGGGCAGTTCCCCCGGCCAGAACCGTTGCCTGAGACTTGCGGGGACCACCACATCAAGGAGCGCCTCGCTGCGGCGGACCACATGGCGTTCACGGATGAGTTCCGGCAAGAGACCGAGGTCGATGCGCCGCGCAGCGCCCGTGCCATCGGTGAACCCGGCGATATGGGCGGCTGCGGCGGCGACCGCGGGCCGCAGGCTGTTCCTCGCGAAGCGGCCCGTCATCAGGATCGCGAGATCATACCGATTGCGCTTCAGGGTTCGCCAGAGGTTCCAGGTGCGCCAATAGACCGAGGCCAAGGACTCCCCCTCGCGCCGGTGCTTGGCCTTGATGTAGAGGTAGCTGCCGTTCAGATCAGGGCTGCGCTCGATCACCGTCGCGTTGTAGGAATTCACGAGGATGTCGATGGTCGCGTCGCGCAGGCAGGCGCGTAGGGCCTGCAGAAACGGCGTGACGAGGACCAGGTCGCCGATGTTGTCGCGCTGCACGATGAGAATCCGCGGCGGCCGCTGCGCGAGCCGGTCGAACCAGGCCTGGCGCGCGAGCTGCATCTCGCCGCTGGCCGGAGTGCGCTGGGGATCGCTGTGCAGCGCCGGGCTCATGAATTGCCGGTCTCCGCGGAGCCCCGGTGGGCACCTGCGCCGTAGAGATGGGGATTGAGCGCCGGATCGTTGTACATCTTGAACTGACGGTAGATCTTGTAGTACATGCGGCCCGCCTGACACTCGTCGATAAGGGCATCAAAGCACGACTGCAGGTCCTCGCGCTGTTCGCGCAGCAGCGTGAGTTTGGTCCGACAGCGCTCGACGTGCGCCGCGCCCGCGTCGGTGCGCTGCGTCTGGATCCGCATGTGGTGAATCTTCAGGGACAGGATCGAGAGCCGGTCGATCATGCTGCCTGCGGTCTCTGAATTCAGGCGGCAGCCCGGGGCGCGCTCGACGCCAGACAATACCGCGAGGACGAGCTCATCGACCGATTCCGTGGCATCGTTGCGCTGTTGGTTAAAGCCGTCGATGGCGCGCTTGTTCGCCGCGATGGCCGCGTCAGGAACGTCGCGACGGCGTGCCAGGTCTTCCTCGTCCCATAGCTGGCAGTTGAAGCGGTGGTTGCGCGCGATTGACTCCCACAGCGGGCCGGGGACGGGCGGCTCGTGGCGCCTGTCAAGGAGCGCGGCATCATGAAACGCCGAGACTTGTGCGGCACGGGGCAAGATGGAAGTCATGAGAGCGGGTCGGTGGATGGGCACGAGGTGCCCGGGCCCTCTGTCGGGGCGACGCAGACCGGGCACTCAAAAACCCCAGGGGGTCCGTCGTCCGGAAACCGGAACGCCGCAACGGATCGCCGGCTGCAGGGCCGAATTCTACCAAACAGTGCCGCCGGGCTCCTTACAAGCCATACGCGGCATTTGTTGGGGGGTAAAGCGACGCGAGTCTTCTCGCGTGGCAGGTCAAGGGCTTGTGGCTTTAGAGGTGAACAAACGTACTCTTATGAGGTTCAACGGCCATCCCAAGCCGGGTTCGCCCAAAGAGAAGAGCTCCGGTTTACCGACCGACTAGTGCGGCGCAAGGCCACCTATCGGATGGACCCGGACGCGGCCAATGCCGCCGCGCTTGCGAACGCGCACGCCCTGCATTGCCGCGTCACGACTGCGCTCCTCGAGGCCCACCGCCGGCGCCACCAGGCGGGCGAACCCTACTTCACGTTTGCCGCGATATGCAAGGCTTTCACAGCCTGGCGCCGGAACGTCGCTGCCCTGGAGTGAGGGAGTTCAGCGGATTGAGGACCATCCCCGGGAGCACTGACCGAAGGCCGGCCGAGACCGGGCGGGACTGTTGCCCGCGCGTTGCCGCTCAACTCGTGTGGATGAGCGGCACGAACTGGCCTTCAGGCACGGCGGGCGAGAACAGGAAGCCTTGCAGGAAGTCACAGTTCCATTCGGTCAGGATGCGTGCCTGCTCCTCGTCCTCGACCCCTTCGGCGACGCTTGCAAGCGAGAGTTCCTTGCACAGGCCAAGGAGGCTGCGCACGATCTTGCGATCGACCTCGGAATGGACGATCTGTCGGATGAAGCTGATGTCGAGTTTGACGGTGGAGATGGGCAGGCGCGCCAAGATCTGCAGCGAGCTAAAGCCGGTGCCGAAATCATCGATCGCAATCGAGATCCCGTAGCTGCGGATCATCTTCATGAGTTCACCGGCCTGGGCCAGATCGCGCAGCACGCCTCCCTCGGTGAGTTCGATCTCCAGCAGATGGTTCGGGAAGGCGAAGCGCTCGGTGGCCTTCAGAACCGCTGACAGATAGGCCGGGTCGTTGAACTGGGACGGCGAGACATTCAGGGAGACGCGCCCGAGAAAGCCCGGGTGGCTCTCCCGCACCTGGGCGTTAAAGCGTGCCACCTGTCGCACCACCCAGGCGCCGAGTTCCTGGATGAAGTCAGTGGTCTCGGCGTGAGGCAGAAACTGGTCCGGCGTGAGGAGTCCAAAATCGGGATGGTTCCAGCGTAACAGCGCCTCGGCGCCATGCAGGGTCCGGTCGATCGAGCGGATCTTGGGCTGGTAGTACATCTCGAATTGCCCCTGCTCAAGGCCGGCTTCGAGATCCTCGCGGGTGAAGGCACGCGGCGTGGGTTTGGACGCACCCTCCTGGCCGGCTGGATTCTCCTCGACAAGCAGGGTCCGGAAGACCTCGGTGACGGTGAGGGAGTCTTTCGTCACGCCAACCTCTCTCTCAGGGCGACTGGGTCACTCATCCGGACACTGTCCCCGTGGTTTGATCAATCCTGGAGTCTCTCACTTATATCGGTCCCGTGCTCGCCTCGTGCGACGGCTGGCCAACATCACGCAACCGGGCGCGCCGGCCCGCCCCTAGCGCTTGGCCACGCCGTGCTGCTCTGCATGCCCTGACTCCCAGCGAGAGCGTAAGCGAATATNNGGCCCAGAGACTGGCCCAGAAAGCGCTCTCGAAAGCCGGCCCGGTAGCGCAAAGCGCAGGTCCCCACTTTGGAGGACTGCCGCGGGCACGCGACGGGTGGCCGTGGCAGACCGCAAACAGCCCAGGGTCCTGCATGGTCTGCAAAGTCTGCAAAGATCCCAAGGTCCCCAAGGTCCCCGCAAGGCGGGCCAGCCAGGACCGCTTTGTCCGGTGCTTCGACCCGCGCCCTATGCGCCCGCCCGCGGTGTGGAGAACTCTTCAAGAAAACGCATGAAGACAGCGGCGGCCGTACCGGCATCGGCGGCGCTCAAGCTCTCCTTCGGATTGTGCGAGATGCCGCCATTACCGCAGCGCACGAACAGCATCGCCACGTCGGTCAGGCGTGCCATCGCCATGGCGTCATGACCGGCTCCGGAGGGCAGGTAGTGAACCGGCAGGCCGCACTCCTCGATCGCGGCTTCGAGGCGCTGTTGCAGCGCCTGCGCGCAGGGTACGCTTTGCGCCTCATGGGTGGGCGTGAGCTTGATCTCGATATTCCGCTCCCGCGCGATGCGCGCGAAACTCTCGAGGTTATCTGCCACCGCCTGAAGCCGGATCGCGTCGTCTGAGGAGCGGATGTCGATCGAAAAGCGCGCCCGTCCCGGCACCACGTTGGCCGTGCCATGCGGGATCTCGAGCAGTCCGACCGTCCCCACCAGCTCGCTGCGCGCGCGGCAATAGCTTTCCAGTTCGAGGGCCATGGCGCAGGCGGCCATGGCGGCATCCCGACGCATGTCCATCGGCACGGTGCCGGAGTGGCCGGCCTCACCGGCGAGATCGATCATGTAGCGGCTCGCACCGGCGATCGCCGTGACAATACCCACCGGCAGCGCGGCGTTCAAGAGCACCGGCCCCTGCTCGATGTGCACCTCGACAAAGCCCAGGACCTGCTCGGGGCGGTAGGCGGCCCGGAAGATGTCGTGATGGTCGAATCCAAGTCCGGCTGTGTCGATCACCTCTTCCAGAGTGGTCCCGGCCTCGTCGCGGCTGCCGAGCACGCTCGTATCGAAAGTTCCGGCCAACGCCCGGCTGCCCAACAGGGTCGACTTGAAGCGCACCCCCTCCTCTTCGGCAAAGCCGATCACCTCGAGGGCATGTGGCAGGCGCCGCCGCTGTGCGTGAAGCAGTCCGACCAAGGCAATCGGCAGCAGGATGCCCAAGGTGCCGTCGTACTTGCCGGCATTGCGCACGCTGTCGAAATGCGAGCCCGTGAGAAGCGCCGGGGCGTCGGGCCTCTCGCCTTCATAGCGCCCGATGATATTTCCCACGGCGTCGCGTCGCACCTGCATGCCCGCCTCCTCCATCCAGGTACGGATCTGTCCGGCGGCGCCGTGATGGGCCCCGGTGAGGTAGGTGCGGGTCAAAGCCGTGCTGTCTTCGGTGTGGCGCGCAAGCGCATCGGACCAGGAACAGATGCGCTCGCCGATTGCGAGCCAGGCGGCATCGGGTGGCGGGGACACGTCGGTGGGGGCGTCTCGGTTGGGTGCCATGGGGTCCATCGGAGCGGGTTCAGGTGGCACCGGGCGGGCGGCAAGGCGCCCCACCGCCATGGTGCGTGGCACCAAATGATATCTGGAAAGCGCGCTCTTGCCCCCACTCACTCCCAGCCGCGGGGGGGCGGCTGGGGGGCGCCCTCATTTCACCGTCGTCGCCAGTTCGGCAATGACTTTCTCGGTGATGTCGATGCGCGGGTTGACGTAGGTTGCCTCCTGGACGATCAGGTCGAAATTCTCGTTCTGGGCGATCTTGCGGATCGCCTTGTTGGCGTTTTCCTGGAGGATCGCGAGTTCCTGGCTTTTGCGCTGGGACAGGTCGTCGCTGTAGGCCCGCTGCAGCCGCTGGATCTTCCGGTCCTGGAGCAGGACCTCCATCTGCCGCCGCGCGCGCTCGGACTCCGAGAGGCTCGGCGCGTCATGGTCGAAAGCCTCGGAGGCTTGCTGGTTTTTTGCGATCGAGGCCTCGATTTCGCGCTGGCGCGGCGCAAAGTCGGCCTCGATTTTGGCGCGCGCGAGCTTGGCGGGAATCGACTCACGCAGGATCCGATCGGCATCGACATAGCCGATCTTGGCCTGGCGCTGCAAACCGGCCTGCTGCGCGAGGGCAGAACTCGCGCCCGCGCCGGCAATGAGCACGAGACCAAGGAAGGCTAGGCTGCGGGGTGATCGGTTCTGCATCGGTGCTCGGGATACGTGAAGTCGGCAGGCCCGTCGGGCGGCACGGCGGCGGCCTGTGGATCATGCCTTGGACTCGAGTGCTGCACATCCCAGGCACCGGTCAAAGGCACCCGGGGACGGTGCAGACCGCGCTCCAGGCGCGTCGGCCGGTGCTCGTGCCGCCGGCGGGGCATGCACGCTGGAAGCGTCCTGACGGCCCTCGCCATCATGGGTCACGACTATACCCGAATGTGGGTGCGATAATTTACACCGGCCCTGCAGGTTCTGGCACGCCCTGNNCACGAGCGGGTTCGGGAGCGCTTACCGGAGCGGGCACGGGCCGGACAGGGTGCGCTCCTTTCTGAGAGGGGCGCCAACACCGGAGGAACGCATGCCATTGGTGACGCTTACGGTACGCAAGCCCAAATCAATCGATTTTAAGGATGCCGTGCTGGCCGGCGTGCACCGGGCGCTCGTTGCCTCGGGGGTGCCGGCGGCCGACCTCTTCCAGAGGATCCTGGAACTCGACGCCGAGGACTTCCGCTTTGATCCCTCCTATCCGGATCTGAGCCGCCCGCGCACGACCGAGTTTGTGCTCATCGAAATCCTGCTTTCAGTGGGCCGCACGGTCAAGGTCAAACGCCAGATCGTGAGCGCAGTCGTGGCGGAGCTCAAGGCGAACCTGGGGCTCGATCCGGAGCACATCATGATCTGCTTTGTCGAGACGCGCTGGGAGAACTGGTCGTTTGCCGGGGGACGGCTGATCCACGCCTAGTCGACGCGCCGCGTTACTCGGGGGGCTGGTTCAAGGCCAGCCAGTAGATCTCAAGGCGCGCCACCGCCTCGAAGAAGTCGGCGAAATTGACCGGCTTGCGGACGTAGCTGTTGGCACCCCGGTCGTAGCTCGCGAGGATATCCTCCTGCTGCCGGGAAGAGGTCAGGACCACCACCGGCACGCGCCGCGTGAGCTCGTCCTCGCGCATCGCCTTTAAGACCTCGAGGCCGTCGAGCTTGGGCAGCTTCAGGTCAAGCAGCACGAGCGCTGGTGTGCCGGGTGCGCGTGTGGCAAAGCGGCCGCGCGAGAACAGGTAGTCGAGCGCCTCGAGGCCGTCGCGTGCGACATCGATCTGGTTGGCGATGCGGCTGCGACCGAGCGCGCGCAGCGTCAGTTCCTCGTCGTCGGGATTGTCTTCCACGAGCAAGATCGCCTTGCTGGTCATGTTCATCCTTGGATGTCGCCGTCGGCAACCGCGCCGGGTGTTTCGGACTCGGGCGGCTCACCTTGCCCGAGCGTGAAAAAAAACGTCGCACCGCGCTCAGGCTCTGCCTCGGCCCAGATGCGTCCCCCGTGCTTGGCGAGGATCCGCCGGACGGTCGCAAGACCCACGCCATTGCCCGGGAAATCGTGCGCGGTATGCAAGCGCTGGAACACGCCGAAGAGCTTCTCGGCATAGCGCATATCGAATCCCGCACCGTTATCGCGCACGAACCAGATCGGCTCGGCATCAGGCTCGCGTCGCAGGCGTCCGAATTCGATGCTTGTCTCGGCTGTCTTGCCGGTGTACTTCCAGGCGTTTCCGAGCAGGTTCTCAAGGACGATGCGGATGTACTTCGGGTCGGCCACGGCCGCCTGGCCGGGTTCCACCTTCAAGTTGACCGGCTCGCGGGGCTGCGCCTGGCTGAGGTCTCTCAGGACTTCATTGGCCATTTGGGACAGATCGACCGGCTTTCGGGTCATCTCGCTGCGTGTCAGGCGCGCGAGCTCCAGCATGCTGTCGATCAGGACGCCCATGCGCTGCGTGGCCATGCGGATGCGATCCAGAAAGCGCTGGCCCTCGCTGGGCAGTTCCGCGCTGAAATCCTCGAGCAGCGCCTGGGAGAACCCGTCGATCGCGCGAAGCGGCGCCCACAGGTCGTGGGCCACCGAGTAGCTGAAGGTCTCGAGCTCCTGGTTGGCCAGCTGCAGCTGCGCCGTGCGCTGGGCCACGCGCGCCTCCAGGTTGATGTTCAGGCTGCGTGTCTGCTCCTCGGCGCGCTGGCGCTCGATGGATTCCTGCCGCAGTTCAGCGTTCAGCTTCTCGAGCTGTGCGGTACGCTGGCGCACCCGGTATTCGAGGGTATGGTTGAGCTCGTGCATCTCGCGCTCGAGGCGCGTGCGCGTTGCGATCTCTTTTTTCAGCCTCTCGTTGCTGCTTTCCAGTTCGCTGCGCGTCGGAAAACTGAGCATCTCCGGCACGGTCGTCCAGAGCAGGATTGCTGTCGCCAGCGAGGCCGCTGCCGTCACGGCCTTGATCGAGGCATCGATGCGGTACAGCGGGATCCAGATGTCGATCACGTCCATGAGATGGGTCGTCCCGCAGGCCAGGATGAACAGCCCAAACAGATAGGGCAGCCGGCGAAACGGGACATCGCGACGCCGGCTGACGACATACCAGAGGGTCACGGGGATGGAGTAGTAGGACAGCGCAATCACCCCATCGGACACGACATACGTCCACAGCACCTCAGGCGACCAGAGGAAGCAGTGCCCGTGCGGCATGAACCCATCAGAAGTAAACAGGCCGAGCAAGAAGCTGAGCACGATCGCCTTTCCGGTAGTCGGCGACCCTCCATGCGGCGCAGGGCAGGTGACCGATTATCGGAAATATGACTGATTTCGCGCCGACTGCAAACCCCGCTTTGCGCCCTGTGCCCGGGATCCCGTCCGCCTGATCCGCTTCAAAATCGAGTCATCGGCGCCCGCCGCGCCAATTGCCGGGCTCCTAGACGTTCTGCAGCGCGCGCCTGGGATACAGGGGCGTGACGTTGGCTCCGGCCACCTCGGGAGCGAGGGCGGCGAAGAATTCAGCGATCGGCAAGGGCGGCCCGAAGGCCCAGCCCTGGCTGGCGTCGACGCCCAGTTTGCTCACGATCTCGAGGATCTTCTGATCGCCCACGTACTCGGCCACGGTCCGTACCGAGATCGCGCGCGCCACGGTCACGATCGACTTGACGATGGCCGCATCGAGGGGATTGTTGGCGAGGGCATGGATGAACGAGCCATCGATCTTGATGCAGTCGAGCTCGAAGCGCTTGAGGTAATCGAAGGTTGCAAGACCGGTGCCGAAGTCGTCGATGGCGATCTTAAAGCCGAGGCGCCGGAGCGCGCGAATCGTCTCGGAGGCCCGAGCCGGGCTCGCGATCGACTGGCCCTCGGTGATCTCGAACATGAACTTGCCCGGAGGCAGACGGCTCTCGGTCAGCGCGCGGCGCACCCGTCGCACCAGATCCGTATCCCCGACGCTCGAGCCGGACAGGTTGATGCCGCAGTACTCGACCGAGGACAATGCCTTGGGGTGTGCCGAGAACCACGCAAAGGCGCCGCGCAGGACGGCGACATCAAGCGCGGGCATCAGACCCTCGCGCATGGCCAGCGGCAGCCAGTCTTCGGCGTCAATCAGGCCGCCATCACCTGCCTCGAGCTTGGTGAGCAACTCGACGCCTGGGCGCTGCTGCAGATTGGAGCGTCCGTTCGGTACGATCGCATGGGCGTAGAGGACGATGCGCTGCTTGGCGATCGCATCACGCACGCGCTCGGACTCGTGTGTGCGCGTCAATCGATGACTGGCCGCGTTGCGGTCGACCTCGAAGATCACGGCAGCGCCATCGACCGGCGAGCCCTGCTCCGCGTCGCGCAAAGACGCCAGCAGCGCCTCGGTGGTGATGTGCGCGCCGCTCTTGCCGCGCGCTGCCGCTGCCGCCCAGACGGGCCGGCAGGCCGGTCCGCCCTCGCCGCCGGAGGCGTCCCGCACGATCGCCAGCGCGGCCGCCATGAGGGCATCCAGGTGGCTGACGTTCGAGATGATGCCGATGAACCGACCCGATCCCACCCGCGCCCAGGTGGGTGCCGCCAGCAGCGAGTTCAAGGCGCTGCCGGCGCGCTGGCAGATCGCCCGCGCCGCCTCGTTGCCCAGCAGCTGCTCGACCGCCTGCTCGTTGACAAGGCGCACGCTGATGAGGCCGATTTTCCGGTTTTTTCTTTGCACCGCGCGCCCGAGCGAACGGTTCAGACCGGCTTCGCTCAACAGCCCGGTCAGCGGGTCGATGAAGGCCTGCTCCTCGAGCCGCTCGAGCGCCGCGCGCCGCTCGCTCGAGATCGCAAGAAGCGTGAGTGTCGTGCAGGCGATCACAACGACGTACAGGGATGTCACGAACAGGTCGGGGTCGACCGTGTCGAAGTCGGGCACGCCCACCCGGGAGGCATAGGCGCGCGTGGTCAGGACCGCGAGCGCGGCCAGAAGCAGGGTGAGATGGCCCGGGAAGGCCCGCGTCTGCACCGAGTTGACGGCGAGCAGGGGCAGCAGCAGGTAGAGGACCGCGCGCCCGTATTCAGGCTGGTGCAGGAGAATCGAGGCCATGCCGAGCGCCGCGACGCCCACGACGCCCGCGAGGATGATGCGGTCGCGCGCGATCGCGGCCCGGGTCTCCTGCCAGAAGGCGCGCAGATCGGCGCGTCCGGCCGCATCAAAGAGCGCATGGACCACCGGCGCGAAAGTGATCGCGCCGCAAAAGCCGACGATCCATTCGCCGAAGAACAGGGCAGGTACGTCGCGCAGGTTGACGTGGGTGAGCATGATCCGGCTGCCGCCAACGATCAGCGTGCCAATCGGGATGCCGACCAGCGCCTCGGCGCGCAGGAAGGCATAGAGCGAGGCGGTGCGCGCGAACGGCTCGTAGGTCTCCTGGAAGTGCGTGCGGACCATGCGCCAGGTGAGCCAGGGACCCGCGCAACTGGCGAGCACCATGATCGGGATCAGGATGGGCTCGCGCCAGTAGGTCGGGATCGCCCAGGCGGCGAGCCCGAGGGCGAGCGCGAGGAGGCCGCGCTGGCCCCATACGAGAATCAGGACGAAGCCGATCCCTGCTGCCGGCCAGATGAGCGAGAAGGAGTCCCCCGAGAACGAGGCAAGCCGCGAACACGCGGTCGCAAGCGCGATCGCAAGCGCCGCCAGCGCGATCGGCCACGGCCCGGGCGGCCGGGGCCGGACCGGTGGTCCCGAATGGCGTCTGGTCGTGGCTGTCATGATCGGCGTTGCGCCGCCCTCAGGCGCGGGCCTTGTGGGTGCCAGCCAGCGCGGGGTGCCGCACTCGACACCGGGGACCTGCGNNGGGGGACTCGGGCTGCTGCCAGCATGTCACGCTCCATCTGCGACCCGGACTCGGGAGGGCTCACCCAGGCGCGGGCGCCGTCACCGCCCCGCCCGGCATACATCCGGATTCGTCCAGCGGGAGGGCGATGCTACTGCGATTCGCCGGGCAATAAAACGATTGCCAGAACCCCCCGACCAGGCCGTCTCTCAAGCACCACATTCCCAGGATTCGGATCTGAATTTTGACAGTTGATGCGCGGGGAAGTGCCGTGCACTGCCACAAACTTTCTGACGCGGCGCTCGCGCGCTTTGCAAAGGGGCATCCCACGGAGGGCCCGCGGCCGGCCGGGCTCAGTTGAAGGTGTGGATGAACTCGCGCAAGAGCGGGTAGATGCCGGTCTGCCAGCGGCGCCCGTTGAAGACGCCATAGTGGCCGGCCCCGGTCTGGATATGATGTTTGCGCATGAAGGGCGGCACGCCGATGCACAGTTCCTGGGCTGCGAGCGTCTGGCCGATCGCGCAGATGTCGTCCCGTTCACCCTCGACCGTGAAGAGCGCCGTGCGCCGGATCGCCGACAGATGGATCGGACGGCCCCTGAACTTGAGTTCACCAAGGGGCAGGGCGTGTTCCTGAAACACCTGTTGCACCGTCTCGAGGTAGAACTCCGCGGGCAGGTCGGCGGTCGCGAAGTACTCGTCATAGAAGGCCTTGATGGTCCTGGCCTTCTCGAGGTCACCTGCCACGAGATGGTTAAAGAGATCGGCCATGGCGTTCGCATGCCGGTCGGGATTCATGCTCATGAAGGCCGAGATCTGTACGAACCCCGGATAGACCCGCCGAAAAGCACCGCGGTAGCGCAGGGGCACAGTGCCTATCAGGTTGTTGGCGAACCACTCGATCGGCTTGTCCCGGGCGAGGTGGTTCACCTCGGTGGGGTTGATGCGCGTGTCGATCGGGCCGGCCATCAAGGTCAGCGTGCGCGGTTGGACCTGGCTCTTGTCTTCGGCAAGGAGCGCGACCGCCGCCAGGGCCGGCACGGTCGGCTGGCAGACGGCGACCAGATGGGCGCCGGGTCCGATCACCTCGAGAAACAGCATCAGGTGGGCGATGTAGTCGGAAAGGTTGAACGTGCCCTCATTGGTGGGCACGTCGCGCGCGTTATGCCAGTCCGTGATGTACACGTCGTGGTCGATGAGCAGGGTCTCCACGGTGCCGCGCAAGAGCGTGGCGAAGTGGCCTGACATGGGCGCGACCAAGAGGACGGCGGGTTGCGGTGCGGCGCTGGTCTTGCAGAAATGCAGGAGCGATCCGAATGGCGTTGCGAATTCGACCTTTTCGGTGACCTCCACCGGGGTGCCGGCGACCATGACCGAATCGATGCCGAAGGCGGGGCGGGCGTCGGTCAGACGCATGTCGCCGAAAATTTCGCAGGCTGCCGCCCAGGCACGCAGCGCGACCGCGCTGCGCGGATCGCGCAACGACCACTGCAAAAGGGGCATGACGCCGTGCGCATTCCGACGCAGGGGCTCGAGGAGGTCCGCATATGCCTGGTAAGCCTGGTAGATCATGCCCTTGGCCGGTTTTGGTGCGCGACACGGGCCGGGTTCGCAATATGTGTGCCAATTGTGTGCTACCGCACCCCTTGGCTGGCCCGGATCTGGCACGGCCTTTGCACGCAAAAGCGGGTGAAGGCAAGCATGGCCGATACCCAGCAGGCAGCGAGCGGACCTCAAGAGGGGGCGGAATTGGGCACGAAGGGCAAGCCGAAAACCACGCTGACGATCAGCAGCAAGAACTACTCCTCGTGGTCGCTGCGGGGCTGGTTGCTCACGAAATTCGCCGGGCTTGAATTCACGGAGCACATGGTGGCACCCGATGATGCCGACGCGCGCGCCGAGATCCTGCTCTTGTCCTCATCGATCCTCGTGCCCTGCCTCGAACACGAAGGCATCAAGATCTGGGACACGCTTGCCATCGGCGAGTACTTGAATGAGATCAAGCCGCGCGCGGGGTTACTGCCCGCAGACCGCGCCGCCCGCGCCCACTGCCGGGCGATCTGTGGCGAGATGCACTCGGGCTTTAGCGCCTTGCGCTCGGCCTTGCCGATGAATCTGAAGGGGCATTTTCCCAAGTTCAAGATCTGGTCGCGCGCCGCGGCCGACATCGAGCGCATCACCACCATCTGGAATGGCTGCTTCAAGACCTACGGCGGCCCGTTCCTGTTTGGCGAACGGGGCATGGCCGATGCCATGTATGCGCCCGTGGCGACGCGGCTTTTGACCTACGACGTGCCGCTCGACAAGCCGTGCGCGGCCTACTGTGAACGCATCATGGCGATGCCCGAAATGATTGCCTGGGTGGCCGACGCGAAAGCCGAACCCGAGGATATTGACGAGCTCGAAGTCGAATTTTAGTCGTCGCGTGGGCGGCCGGGCGCACCGTCCCCGTTCCAGCGGTGCACGATATCGGTGCCCGCCCGGTGGGCGGAGGCGCCTTTACTTGCGAATTGTTGTCTGTTTCGCCCCCGCTCTTCGGTCTGTGGCGCTTGACCGATTGCGGAATCCGCAGGCTACCCTCTCTAGGAGATCACGCAATGGAAGCTCTACTGGAACCTGCCGCGGCACTGGCCGCAGCGACCAAGTTCTCGCATGTCGGCGAGCACGATACGGAATTTCGCGGCGGCGGTCTGCGCGACTTCTTCCTGTACCGGGATCTGGGCATCGCGGATGCGACCAACGGCCAGGTGATCGCCCAACTCGTCAAGGCGAACCTGCCGCCCGAGGTGGGCACGGGCTGGCACCGGCATGAGGTCACTTTCCACATCGTGCTGATGTTAAAGGGCTGGGCGCGCTTCATGTACGAGGACAAGGTCACGCTCGTCAAGGCGGGCGACTGCGTCCACCAGCGACCCGGGATCGTCCACTACCTGTTCGACTATTCGCCCGACATGGAGTATCTCGAGATCGCGAGCCCGGCCGATTTCAGCACGATCGACATGCCCGCCCCGTGCGCCGTCCCAAACCCGACCCCCTGGGACTAGAAGCCGAGCGTGCAAAGGTCCCCGGGGGGGCTTAGTCGATGCGCGCGTGCTCGCAGGCTGACAGTCGGCCTTCGATCTGGCAGCGGTTCACCGCGACGCCGTGACGACTCCATACGCGCACATCCCAGCTCGCGTTCCCGGTGCGTTCCAGCGTCATGTAGCCAAAGCCGCCGACCCAGGAACTGAAGGTCTCGACACGGGCCCCTGGAGCGGGCATTGCGTTCTCGGGCAGGACCGCAGGAAGCGGCACCTTGTCCTCCGCCGTGCCTGAGAATCCCACGATGAACTGGGACGGGAAGCGTCCGGCGAAGCTCAACTGTTCCCAGACATGGACGTGGCCTGCGAGGAGCACGTCGATTTGCCCGGGGAAGAGGTGTTCGTTCGCGTTCCCGAACACCGCCTGAAGGGCGGCGTTGCCGGGGCGCAGTTCCACCTCGTGCTGTGGGTTCTCGACCGCTGCAAATCCCAGGATGGGATGGTGGTCGATACCGATGCTGTGGCCCGCCCTCGTGGCAAGCGCCGAGATGCTCTGGACCATGGTCGCGTACTCGTGCATGAGGTGGCCGTCGGCAGGCGGCAGGCCTGCAGGCGCGGCCGAGCTGTCAAATACGATCAGCTGGGCGTCGTCGCCGAGGGGCACCGCATAAGGCGCACTGAAGTCCCCAATCTCATCATCGACTGCGGCATTGCAGTCGCGGCCGGGCACGAGCGGGGCCGCATCGAAGTACCGCCACCATCCCTGGCCGGCGCGTGCGCAGGATTCGTGATTGCCGCGCGCCATGACCCAGGGTGCCGCGGCCAGAAGGGCTCGAGCGGGATCAAAAAAGTCAGCGTGCCAGCTGTCCGAGCCGTATCCCCAGGCACTGCCTGCGCATCCCGGATGCCCGTTCGGGCAGGCGTTCTCCCGGTAGAGGTAGTCGCCGACGTGGATGACGAGATCGGGATGCCACTGTGCAGCGCGCTCGGCGATCTCGGCGAAGGGATACTGGTCGGGTTCCCTGCAGGCCTGGAATGCACGGTCCTCGACCTTGATGCGGCAGCCAGTGTCGCCAATGACGACGATGCGCCCAACCACCGGCTTGGGAAGCGGCAGGTCCCGGCCCGCGAAGCGCGCCGTCTGCGTACCAGGCGGGATGGGCAGCTCGCAGGTGGCCTCCGCAAACACCGAGGGCTTCGAATCCTCTGCGAGAGACCGGGTCGGTCTCTGGGGGATGGTCTCGGCTCTCGCCCGCAGCTGCATCGGCACGCTCCTGCCGTCAAGCTCCAGATCCCCGCAGGCCTGCCGGGTGCTGAGCACCCGCGCGAGCGCGAGACCGTCGGCGCCCAGGACCACATAGGCGTCGGGTGCGTGCTCTGCGACGGTGAGCCGACCCGGTCCGGCGCAGCCTGCCAAGAGGCACAGAGTCGGCAGGACAGCGCCCAGAACGGCGCGCCGGGCGCGTGCGGACACCGGGGCACGCGCCACCATGCCTGCCCGCCCTGGNNGCCCTGGGTGCCCTGGGCGCCTTGGGTGCGGTGGCGCCTTCAGCAGGCCAGCGGACGGGTGGAGAAGCGATGGCAGGAACATGGCAGGGCGGCGTTACCGGGCGAGGATCGGCTGCGTGAGGAGTGTATCGGAGCCTAAGCAACGAAGACGACCCCCTTGTGACAGCTTCGCAACCCGTGGCTGCCGTTTGTCGTAAGAGGCCTGCCCGATCCCGCAAGTCCGCCGCGCCTGTCCTGCGCGCGTCCGGGGCGCGCAGGACTCTGGGTAGAAGTTCCTAGATCCGGCACCCGGACCCGGTGCGCGGCAACCGGGGCGCGGCGGTGGATCCATCAGGCGCAGCGCCACCCAAGCGCCCGGCTTGGGGCGACGAGCGGGCGTCGCGGATGCTTCTCCAGAGGTGAATCAGTCCATGGCGGCGCGCGCTTGGGCCGCTCGGGGCTGATCAACTTGTCCCGACTCGATGCGTCCCGAATCAAGGCGTCACTTAGGACCGCAACCCTGTCGCGCACCCGCAACGCAATCTCCCCAAGGGTATTAATTTATTCCCCGCTTGATCCGATACAGCACTTGTCAATCAACCCTTAACGTCTTGACATTCGAACGACACGACCACAGCGGGGTAGGCGTATGTTGAGTTCTGCCAATCACGAAGCAAGCCGCGCGGCGGGCGCGAGCTCCCACCCGGTGCTCGAGAGTCTCTCGTGGAACGAGCGGGTGCAACTCGCGCAACTTGCAGCGAGCCTGCGGGAGTACAACGAGCTGCGCGCCGGGACCTACATGTACCGCGGCTCGTTCTGTTCGCTGGACTCCTGCGGCCGCCCCGTGATCGTCATGGAACTCGGCTCCGACGAGACGGGCCTGACCGCGCGACGCGTTGTCACGTTCTCCAGTGCCGAAGACGCCATCGAATTCGTAGCCCAGGAAATGTATTTCTATGCCCTGAAATCCTCGAGCGGGCTCGTCAAGGCTCAGGCGTGGCGCAAGTCCATTCCCGTGCCGGCGACGGCGTGCGATGAAACATTTGAAGTGGCGCAGGCTCATCTCCTCAGGACCCCGGGCCACCCGATGGGATCCCTGCAGTAGGCCAAGTCCACGAGCCCTCCGAGCGTCTCCTGCTCAGATATCGGAGGGGAGCCGGACAACCGGGCAGGACGCTTTAGGATTCTCGGTGGGGGTTGTCGAGGTTGTGGGAGCCGTGGGGTCGGCCGGGACCCGGCGAACCCGAGATCGAAGCGCAGCACAAGGTCGATAGGATCCGGCTGGGCGATCTGGGGGACCAACCCCTCGCGAGTCCAGTTTGCCGCTCACGCCGGTCTTCACTGGGCCCAATCAGCCTCACGCGCCATCTGGCGCAGGCTTCGCGCGGCCCAGAATCGCGCGCAGCGCGTCCAAACGCTGGTTTGAGCGCGAATCTTTGATTGCCGCTCGCGCCGAGCGTGTCCAATCGAGCCGCTGGGCAGGCCCCAGATCCCTGCGACGACTAGGGCTCTGCGGTCCCTAACGCAGGCACCTCCAGGAGGCGCGAAGTGCGGCCTCGGCCATGGCTCTCGCCGTGACGAGCGCGTCCCGCGTGGCGGGACCAATCTGCGCGGCTGCCACCAGGCGAACCGCGGCGTTGACCCGGACGGGGAGGAGGACATCCGGCGCGATGCAATCTGACGCGGGCCTTGTGCTCACTTGCTGCTCACTTACTTGCACGATGATAGTCAATTGGATATCATCATAAAAGTCACTTGGCTGCAGGTCCTCCGCGGTGGGGTCGACTGCAGCGTCTGTCTCGGGGGTCCGCAGATCCTCGAGCCTTTTCGTTGCGCACGGGAACCGGTGAGGACGGGGCATGCAAAGAAAGAGTTTCGAGGGGATGCGCTGTCCGATTGCGCGCAGCCTTGAGCGGGTCGGGGAATGGTGGAGCATGCTCATCCTGCGCGATGCCTTTAACGGCCTCACGCGCTTTGACGAGTTCCAGAGGCACCTGGGCATTGCGCCGAACATGTTGGCGCGCCGGCTTGCCACCCTCGTGGACTCGGGGCTTCTCGAGCGCCGCCGCTACAGCGAGCGTCCGCCGCGCGATGAATACGTATTGACCGAGCGGGGGCGCGATTTCCACGACGTCCTCCTTGCACTCCTGAGTTTTGGCAATCGCCACTTCGCGCCCGAGGGTGAGAGCGTCGTGATCGTCGACTCGGTCACGGGCGTGCGCGCCGACCCGGTGTTGGTCGACCGCCGCTCGGGTCGGCCGCTTGCCACAAGCGATTTCAAGCTCGCTGCCGGGCCGGGCGCCACGCGCGCGACATCGACGCGGCGGCCCAATCCAGCAACCCGGGTGACCGGCGCGGCACGGGTCAGGGCGCAACGCGCCCGCGCTTGAGTCCTGCACGCGTAGCCCCTCGAGGGAGATGAAAATGGACAAACCCGATGAAGCCGCGGTCACACCGAAGCGCCTTGACGCGCGCACGAAAACCTCGCCGAACCAGGTGCTGGCAATAGTCTGCGTGGGGATCTGCCTTGCCAACCTGGACCTTTTCATCGTCAACGTCGGTCTGCCCAACATCGCGCGTGAGTTCAAGGACGCGGCCCTCGACGACATGTCGTGGATCCTGAACGGCTATGCGATCGCGTACGCGTCGCTCCTCGTCTTTTTTGGGCGACTGGCCGAGCGCTACCGGCGCAATGCGAGCTTCCTCCTCGGGGTCGGGCTCTT
Organism: Burkholderiales bacterium; assembly: GCA_003136595.1. GTDB lineage: Bacteria > Pseudomonadota > Gammaproteobacteria > Burkholderiales > Burkholderiaceae_D > BOG-994. Next base: position 5,163 of record PLEY01000167.1, on the reverse strand, counting down.
CACGGCGGCCTCGGCTGCGTGTGCTGCGGCCAACGGGGTCCATGCACTGGTCGCGTTTCGCGTCGTGCAGGCAGCCGGGGCGGCCATCATGACACCGACCTCGCTCGGACTGCTCCTCGCCTCGTTTCCGCCTGACCGGCGGGGCGGTGCCGTGCGCACCTGGACGGCCATCGGCGGCCTGGCCGCGGCGCTCGGCCCGCTCGCAGGCGGTCTGCTCGTGACCGCGAGCTGGCGCTGGATCTTTCTCGTCAACGTGCCGATCGGACTCGTCGCCATGCTGATCGGCTGGCGCAAGCTCCCCGATGTACCCGGCCACGACGTCCCGAGGCCCGACCTCGGCGCTGCGCTGATGGTGACAGGGGGTATCGCGGCCCTGATCTTCGCCATCGTCAAACTCGGCGACTGGGGATGGACGTCGCCCAGGATCGGCGCCAGTCTCGCAATCTCGGTTGTCCTGCTGACCCTGTTCGTGCTCCAGTGCCTACGCTCGAGCAACCCGTTCGTCGATCCGGCGCTCTTTCGCAGCCGCCAGTTCACCGGTGCATCGCTGGTGATGGCGCCCTACTCAGCAGCCTTCGGCGGCATGCTGCTCTCGATCGCGTTGTGGGAACAAAATGCCTGGGGCTGGTCCGCGCTGCAGACCGGACTTGCCATCGCACCGGGACCTCTCCTGGTCCCGATCACCTCGCTGCTTTTCGCAGGCAGGCTTATCGCCCGCTTTGGGGCGGCGAGTGTCGTGACGGCCGGGATTTTCTGTTTTGCATTGGGATTGGCGTCGTGGGCGGTCTTCATCGGCCTCGAAGCCAATATATTCCTGGTGCTGCTCGGGATGATCCCAACCGGCATCGGCGTGGGACTGACCTTTCCGACGCTCATGGGGGTAGGCATGTCCTCGTTGCCGCCCTCATCATTTGCGACAGGCTCCGGTGTCATCAATATGCTTCGCCAGGCCTTTCTTGCCGTGGGCGTGGCGATCTTGGTCGCCGTGATCGGCTCGCCGGCCACACCGCTGGCCCGCGAGGCCGCTTTTCACAAAGGATGGTGGATCATGGCTGCCATCGCAGCACTGGGGCTCATCCCCACCTATTTCCTGATCCGCCCACGCCGTCCCGAAGCCGTCCTCGCGCCTGCGGCTTAAGTTTGACGGCACGTCGCCGCACCCGGTGGCGGCGAGCGAGGCAGCATCCCGACCCGGGGATCACTTTTGGCCAGCACGGGGCCCGATCTTTGGGCCCTCCCCACGGGCCGCTGTCCGCGCTTTGAGGGCAGGACCGGGCATCCGTGCCCTCGTCTGCTCCAGCTGTGCTGGTGCGCCCAAACGCGCCGTCGAAGGTACCGTCGAACGCACCGTCGCACGCGCCGCACGCGCCGTCAGGCCCGCGTGCCGCAGGCATCTGGCACAGATACTGCATGGTCTGAAGGATAGCCCGGAGGCCTCATCCGAGCGGCCTTTGCCGTGCCAAGGCGATGAGCCACATTGGTGCGCGCAACAACAAGTTGGGAGTTCGACCCATGTCCAGNNTGCGCTGGGTCCGCTCAAATGGCGCGCCGCGGGAGCGCACCGCAAGCCCTGACCAGCACTCGCCTCGTGTGTAAACCGCAGCGGCCTGGGGCGCGACATGGGAGCAGGCCGGGTCGGGCCGATGGCGCCCTCAAACTTGCCGAGCGCGCCCGGAAAGACACGGGCGCCTCGTCCTGTGACCGCCCCTCGCGCTCGATGTCGGGCGCATCGATGCCGAAGATCCCGCAGAGCGTAATCATCCCAACTGAGGAGACCTGACATGAGCGACACTTCACAAGCCGCCCAACCGGCGCAGACGCCCCGCAAGTCGGGCCCGATCTACAAGTCGCTCTTCGCGCAGGTGCTCGTTGCGCTGGTTCTGGGGATCGTCCTCGGAGCCCTCGAGCCCTCGTTTGCCATCCAGTTGAAGGTCTTAAGCGACGGCTTTCTGAAGCTGATCTCAATGATTGTCGGCCCGATCGTCTTTTGCGTCGTCGTGCATGGGATTGCCGGGGCGGGTGACCTGAAGAAGGTGGGCCGTGTCGGGGTCAAGGCGCTCATCTATTTCGAGGTGATGACCACGCTCGCACTCGCGCTCGGCATCGTGCTCGCCTTTATCTTCGGGCCGGGCCATGGCATGAACATCGACCCCTCCAAGCTCGATGCGGGGGCGATGAGTGGCTATTCAGCCAACGTCCACAAGCTCCAGGGCGTGAGCGTGGGCAGCTTCATCCTGAACATCATCCCGACGACTTCGATCGACGCGCTGGCCCGCAACGATGTGCTCCAGGTGTTGTTCTTTGCGATCATCTTCGGCGTCAGTCTCGCGCTGCTCGGCGAGAAGGGGCAGCAGGTCACGTCTCTCATCGATGCCGTCTCGGCCGTGCTCTTCAAGGCGATGGGGCTGATCGTCAGGACCGCACCGCTCGGAGTGCTCGGTGCCGTCGCCTATACGGTGGGCCAGTACGGCGTCGGATCCCTCCAGCAGCTTGTGGCGCTGGTCGCCTTGTTCTATTTCTCGATTGCGGTGTTCATCGTCGTGGTTCTCGGGCTGGTGATGCGCATGGCAGGACTTAACATCTTCAAATTTCTGGCCTACCTGCGGGAGGAGCTCACCATCGTGTTGGCGACGGCATCCTCTGATGCCGTTCTGCCCCAGATCATGCGCAAGCTGGAGTATCTGGGCGTGAAGAAATCGGTGGTGGGCCTCGTGGTGCCGACCGGCTACTCGTTCAATCTGGATGCGTTTTCCATCTACCTCACCCTGGCGGTGGTGTTCATCGCCCAGGCGACCAATACACCGCTCTCGATGGGCGACCTGTTGTTGGTGCTGTTCATCTCGCTGCTCACATCCAAAGGTGCGCACGGGATCCCGGGTTCGGCGATTGTGATCCTGGCCGCAACACTCAGTGCCGTGCCGACCATTCCTGCGATCGGAATTGTCCTGGTGCTCTCGGTCGACTGGTTCATCGGCATGGCACGGGCGGCCGGCAACCTTGTTGGCAACTGCGTGGCGACGGTTGTGGTCGCGGCCTGGGAGGGCGATCTGGACCACGTCCGCGCGATGGCAGTGCTGAGCAGCGATGTACCTGCCGAGGCCGCCCTCACCTCGGCCGATCCTGTTCAGTCGCTCGCCTGAAGGAGAAGGGCGCGCCGCTTGCCCGCCTGTCGATGGGGCAGGCGATCCGAGCGTCTGAAATGCGCGAGCCGTCACGGCGCAATTCGCGTTTCTCGAAGTCTGACCGCACAAGCCTTGCCACCGTTCTCGGCGGATGCGGCGCCGGCGCCACACCGGCCTTCGCAGCGTAGCGCTCCAGCCCATCTGACGCCCCGAGCTCCGGGATCATTGACCTCCACTTCGCCCGCCCGCCGGGCGCGGCGCGTGCAGCGGAATCTCTGTCGTTGCGACGACCATAACCACCGCAACTTCGAGCACGAGCCTGAAGCGGGCCCAGGACGAGCCGCTTCGGATGCTTGACCAGGCCCGCTTATGTTTGCGTTCTCCCCGCCGATAGGGGTCATGGGATCCCGGCTCTCTGACTTGTGCATGCCGCAGTCCGCGTCACCTCCGGCGAGTGATTCGCCCCGCCTGCAACGAGAGAAGCTCATGAATCCAGGAATTGAAGCCGCCTTCGATCGTCAACCGCCTAAGCGGAGTGTGGAGGCGGAACGGCGCCAAAATGGCAGTGCCAACGCGCTCCCCCTGCGCCTCCTGCTGCGCTTTTCCGACGCAGGCATCGAGCGGCGGTTCGTCGAGCAGTATGTCGCGTTCTATTTTCGCTACGCGCAGGCGAGCCTGGTGCTGGGCCTGCTCCTCGTCATCGGCGACTATCTCGTCGACCACTTCGCGCATTCTGGCGGCCAGGCCAACCTTTTGCGGCTGACGATCGGTGTGCCCGTGCTGGCCCCGGCTCTGGTCTATTCGGCACTGCCCACGGCACGCCGTCACTGGCAGCCCGTAATGGCCGGCTTCATCGTGGCGCTGGCCGTCTGCCTGTTCTGGATCTTGCTGCGCATCGACGCCGAGGGTGGAGCCGGGCTCAAGACCTGGGTCGGTGTTTTGAACTTCACCTTTCTCGAGTTCTACTGTTTCGTCATCCTGGGCGTGCAGTTCCGTTATGCCCTGGCTTGCGGCCTCCTAATCCTTTGCGCCTTTGAGGCGGCGATGTGGGCCCACGCCGGCCTGTCGGCGGCCGAGGTCGCGTACTGGTCGTACCACGTGGTCACGCTGTTCATGCTCGCGGCCGGCATTGGCTGGTGGCGCGAGTTCCTGCTGCGCAAGGAATTCAGCGCCCGCACTGCACTCGACGAGGCGCGCGCCGCGGCCGAGGAACTCGCCCGGGTCAAGGGTGCCTTCCTGGCCACGATGAGCCACGAGATTCGCACCCCGCTAAACGGCGTGTTGGGCATGAACGAACTGCTGATCGACAGCGACCTCGCACCCGAGCAACGCGCCTGGGCCGAGGGCGTGCAGGCGAGCGGTCGCCACCTCTTGGGTGTCATCAGCGACATCCTCGACTTCTCCAAGGTCGACTCCGGCGCCATGCAGCTCGAGTCGGTCGACTTCTCCGTCGTCGACCTCGTCGAGGAAGCCGTGCTGATGTTCGCGCAACCCGCTCAGGCCAAGGGACTCGAACTGGCGGCGCGCTTCGATCCGCCGGCTGAACAGCTGAGCCTGAGCGGCGACCCGTTCCGCCTGCGTCAGGTGATCGCCAATCTGATCAGCAATGCCATCAAGTTCACCGGTGAGGGCGAGGTGATCGTGAGCGCGAGCGTCTCGGACGATACCGGACACGACGTCGCGCTGCACCTGTGCGTGGAAGACACCGGCATCGGCGTCGCGCCAGAGGCCCAGGCGCGGATCTTCGAGCAGTTCGCGCAGGCCGACGGCAGCACCACGCGCACGCACGGCGGCACCGGTCTTGGGCTTGCGATCTGCACGCGGCTGCTCGAGCTCATGGGCGGCCGTATCCGCCTCGAAAGCGCACGCGGCGAAGGCTCGAAGTTCCACATCGAGCTGCGCCTGCCCAAGTCGGTCGCAGCCCTTCCCGCCGCGGCGCCCGGGGCATCGCTCGCGGGCCTGCGCGTGCTCGTCGTCGACGCCAACCGGAGCGTGCGCGAGATCCTGCGGCGGCAGCTGCAAGGCTGGGCCATGTCGGTGG
>PLEY01000152.1 GCA_003136595.1 Burkholderiales bacterium | reverse complement strand
CGGGGATCGCCCGCCATCGCTAGTCCGTCGACAGGTTCAGGTTCAACTGCGACCGACTTTCCTGGTCGGCATAGGCCGGATGCAGCCTGGAGTACTCGACGCGGTCGAGGTATTCAGGAGTGATATCCCCCGTGATGTACATCCCATCGAAACAGGACGCCTCGAAGTTGACGATCCCCGGCTGCACATCACGCACCGAGCGCTTCATGTCGGCGATGCTCTGGTAGACCAGCCGGTCCGCGCCGATCGCCTCGCGGATCTCCTCGTCGGAGCGACCATGGGCGATGAGCTCGTCGCGGGTGGGCATATCGATGCCATAGACGTTCGGGAACCGCACGGGCGGCGCAGCCGACGCGAAGAAGACCTTGTTGGCTCCGGATTCACGCGCCATCTGGACGATCTGGTTGCTGGTCGTGCCGCGCACGATCGAATCGTCGACGATCAGGACGTTCTTGCCCTTGAATTCGATGCCGATCGGATTGAGCTTCTGGCGGACGGATTTCTTGCGCACGGCCTGGCCGGGCATGATGAAGGTGCGGCCCACGTAGCGGTTCTTGATGAAGCCCTCCCGGTATTCGAGATTGAGCTTCATGGCCAGCTGCATGGCGGCCGGACGGCTCGAATCCGGAATCGGCATCACCACGTCGATCTCACCGGTGCGCAGTTCGCTGCGGATCTTCTCAGACAGATACTCGCCCATGCGCAGCCTTGCCGCATAGACCGATACGCCGTCCATGAGCGAGTCGGGCCGGGCCAGGTACACGTACTCGAAGATGCAGGGATTCAGGCTGGGATTCTCGGCACATTGCTGAGCGTAGAAGTGGCCGTCCACATCGATGAACACGGCCTCGCCGGGCGCGACATCACGCATCAGCCGAAACCCCTGGCCCTCCAGCACCACCGACTCGGAGGCGACCAGGTAGTCGGTGCCGCGTTCGTTCTCCGCATAGCCGATGACGAGCGGACGGATGCCGTAGGGGTCGCGAAAGGCGAGCACGCCGTAGCCGGCGATCTGGGCCACCACCGCGTAGGATCCGCGCACACGCTGGTGCAGGCCGGCCACAGCCTTGAATACCGCCGCGGGGTCGAGAGAGTAGCCAGCTGTCGCCATCTGCAGTTCGTGCGCCAGGACATTGAGCAGCACCTCGGAATCGGACTCCGTATTGATGTGCCGGCGGTCGATCCGGTACATCTCGTCCTTGAGTTGCTCCCAGTTGGTCAAGTTGCCGTTGTGGGCCAGCGTGACGCCAAACGGGGCGTTGACGTAAAAGGGTTGTGCCTCCTGCGCGTTGCCCGCCGACCCGGCAGTCGGGTAGCGCACCTGGGCGATCCCCATGGTACCCGGCAGATCGCGCATGTTGCGGGTGCGAAAGACGTCGCGCACCAGTCCCGGACCCTTGTACATGTTGAAGGTCTTGCCCATGCCCGTCGCGATACCCGCAGCATCCTGTCCGCGGTGCTGCAGCAGCAGCAGGCTGTCATACAGCAGCTGGTTCACCGGGGTGCTCGCGACCACGCCAACAATACCGCACATAGGATGCTTCTTTCTTAGGCTCGGTTCTCAGTAATGCACATAACGGGCCCAGGATTCGGGCAGGAGCGGCTTGATGGTGCGCACGCCCTCGACAGCCAGCGGCGCCAGGAGCGCGTTGCGCCAGGCGGGCTGCTGTGGCAGGGACGTGAGGCCTGCCAGGATGACGACGGTCAGCACGATCAGAATGCCACGCGCCAGTCCGAACAGCCCCCCCATGCCGCGATCGGCAAACTGCAACCCGGTCGTCCGGATCACCCGCGCGATCGCCCAGTTCACAATACCACCGACAATGAGGGCGGCGACCAGCAACGCCACAAATGCAACAATCAGACGCAACATCGCTCCGGTAAGCGAGTCGGGCAGCATGGCCGCGACATCCGTGGCCCACTGGTTGGCCACGAAGAAGGCGACCATCCAAGCCGCCAGCGACAGGACCTCCCGTACCAAACCCCGCGCCGCGCTGGTGATGACCGACACCACGATGATCGCGATGACCGCGTAGTCAAACCAGGTCATGCTCTTGCCGCTTTCTTTCCAAGACCGATAGCCTTTCTCGTTGAGCAGCCGACCCAGGGCACCATCGGTGACGCCGGGGCAGGCGCGCGGCGTTCGCCACGACCATGCGGTCGGAACAATAACTGGCATCCATCCGGATTCAAAGCGGAATGACCGCCCCATCCAGCCCGACCCCCTTGACCCGCTCACGCGCCTTTTCGGCGGCCTCGTGCGAAGGATACGGACCGACCCGCACCCGCGTGCGCTCGCCCTGGGCGGTATTGAGTGTCTCGGTATAGCTCTTCAGGCCGGCCGCGCCCAGCTTCTCGCGGAGCTCCTTGACCTTTTCGCTGCTGCTAAAAGCCCCGATCTGGACAGCAAAACTCCCCGCCCCCTTTCCTGATGTCGGGTCCAACACCCGACCTTCAAGGGCCGCCAACGCCCGCGGGTCGTCTTTCTCGGCGGCCTTGGCCGCCGGATGCGCGGCAGCCTCCTTGTCGGCTGCGGCCGGCGGCCGGGGCTTGGCCCCGTTGTTCGGTCCGGCAGGCGCCGAAGGCTCGCCGGCTGCCGGGGCCGACGTCGAGGCGCTCGAAGTGCCCGGGGCCGCTAAGGCGCCAGTTCCTGGCGCGGAATTCTCAGCCGGATTGGTGCTCATGAGGGCACCGGGGACTGGGCTGCTGGCGGCGGCGTTCTGCCCAGGGTTCGGGCCAGGATTGGAACCGGCATTCGACGCCGCAGCCGGGGCCTCGCGCGGCTCCTGCGCCGGCACACCGGGCACAAAGGGCGTGTCCTTGTCCGGCATCTGTACCGACAACGTCGGCGTCGGACTCCCCGGTTCCGATTCGAAGATCATCGGCAGAAACACCACGGCACCCACGGCAAGCGCAATCGCGCCGATCAGGCGCCGCCGCGCCCGGCGCCTGACGATTTCGGTGGGGTCGAGCTCGGCTTCATCGCCGCCAGTGGTGGTGCGGCTGCGGCTGGCGCGCGCTGGGGACTGCGGGAAGGATTCGGTTTGGTCTTTCTTGCGGGAAAACACACCCATGCTCAGACCCATAGCCTCAGTGGTGGTGGCGGGCGCGCGCCTGCATGACCGCGGCCACGGTAATAAACGATCCAAACACCACGATTCTATCATTCTCGCCCGCGCGGCTTAGCGCCTCGCCCCAGGCGAGTTCGGGTGCGGCGAAGCTTTGCACTGTGCGACCCGGCTCGGCGCCGGGCAGGCAGCATGCCGCAAGCGCCGCCTCGAGATCCGCGGCAGTCGCCGCGCGCGCACTGGGCAAGCCGGTCAGCAGCCAGTGGTCGACGCGCTCGCCAAGGGCGCCTAGGACA
>PLEY01000159.1 GCA_003136595.1 Burkholderiales bacterium | reverse complement strand
GCACCGACGCCTCGAAGCCCTCGAGGCGATAGCGCTCCCTGACCGCGTCCGGCAGCGTGTCGCTCAGATCAGCGCGCGCCAGCGCACGGGAGATGGCCGCACGCAAGGCCTGCTGGCTGACCCCCCCGCCCGCCGGGTAGACGGGCGTCAGGCGCTCGGGCAGCGGCGCNNCGTCTGCGACGATCTGATAGCGCGGATGGATGATCTCGCGCGCGGCATACCCCTCGCGAACCTCGCCCCGTACGCGCAACCGCGCTCCGGGGGCGAAATGCTTGATCTGGCTGCCATAGAAGTTGATGAAGCGCAGGCTCAACTGGGCGCTCGCGTCTCGCACGCGGACCAGCAGTTGGCGGCGCGGTCGGTACTGGATCTGGACGTCCACGACCTCGACTTCGATCTGGGCCGTCTCTCCCGGTTGGGCCTCAAGGATCGAGACAACCCGTGTCTCGTCCTCGTAACGCATCGGCAGATGCAAGACGCAGTCGGTGTCGGTGCGCAGTCCGAGTTTCAGCAGTCGCTCGCCGAGACTGCTCTTGGCGGCCGGCTTGGCGACGGTCACAAGACTCAGTATCGGATCCGCCTGGCCGCGCCCCGCCCTCGCCTCACAGCACCAGCACCGCCTCGACTTCGAACAGGGCACCCTTGGGCAGGCTGAGAACGCCGACCGTGGAGCGCGCCGGATAGGGCTTCGGAACGCATTCGGCCATGATCGCATTCACCTCGCCAAACTGCGCGAGGTCTGTGAGGAACAGCGTCAGCTTGACGGCGTTCGCAAGACTCCCCCCCGCAGCGTTTGCGACCGCGGCCAGATTCGAGAACGCCTGCCTGGCCTGACTCGCGAGATCCGGGCCGACCAGTTCTCCCGTGGCGGGATCAAGGCCGATCTGCCCGGAAGTGAAGACCATGCGAGCGGTCGCGACGGCCTGGGAGTAGGGACCGATGGCTGCCGGCGCGGAATCAGTAGAGATGATGGTCTTGTCCATGCGAAGCCCCAGAAATGGATGAGTCGAGTGTAGCCGAGGCGCGGGTCCTCGCACAAACGCCCGGGCTGACACTGCTCGCGACTGCGCAGTACGTGCGGCGCCTGGGGGGACCCTTCGGGAAGTCTTGGGGGGCTCTCTGAGGTTCTCTGGGGCTCTCCAGGGCTCTTCGGCGGCTCTTCGGGCCTGGGCACGCGCGCCATGCTCTGGTCGCCGAAGCAGGAAACCCCCATTACAATGGCGCGAGCCCGCTTGGTGGCGGGAGACTTCATTCATGCGGTGAAAGGCGTATCATCCGCACCAGTTGTTGCGGCGCAACAGGTCGCACAGACCTTTCCCAGCACTTTCCATGAGTCCAACCAAAGTTCGCGAGTTCCTCCTCGGCGAGCCGCTTGATCCCCTACGACAAGAGACCCGGCAGTCGATTGCCCTGGTGGCGTTTCTGGCCTGGGTGGGACTCGGTGCCGATGGACTGTCCTCCTCGGCGTATGGGCCGGAGCAGGCCTTCAGGGCGCTTGGCACCCACACCCACTTCGGGCTCTACCTCGCACTGGCGACGGCCGTGACGGTGTTCCTGATTGGTCTCGGCTACAACCAGATCATCGAACTGTTCCCGACGGGCGGCGGCGGCTACCGGGTCGCGACCTCCCTGATCGGCCCGTATGCGGGCCTAGTCGCAGGCGCCGCCCTGATCGTCGACTATGTGCTCACAATCGCAATCTCGATCGCCAGCGGCGTGGACGCCCTCTTCAGTCTTTTGCCCCTGAGCGCCCAGCACGACAAGCTCGGGCTGGAATTGGGCGTGACCGTCGCGCTGATTTTCATGAACCTGCGCGGCGCCAAGGAATCGATCAAGATCCTGCTGCCGATCTTTCTCGGGTTCGTGATCACCCATCTGGTGATGATCGTCTTTGGGATCTGGTTCAACGCGCAAGGGCTGCCTGCCCTGGTACCGGACACCGTGCGCGAGACGCATGCCCTCGCCCATGAAACGAGCTGGGTGTTCGTCGCGGCGCTGTTTCTGCGCGCCTACTCGCTGGGCGGCGGGACCTACACCGGTATCGAGGCCGTATCGAACAACGTGCAATCGCTTGCCGAGCCGCGCGTGAGGACCGGCAAGCTCACCATGCTCTACATGGCCGTGAGTCTCGCCTTCACCGCGGGCGGCATCATCCTTTTATACCTGCTCTGGAACGCGGTGCCGGAGGAGGGCAAGACACTGAACGCGGTGGCCTTTCGGCAGGTCATCGACGCGCTCGGACTCGGCGAGAACGCCGGTCCGGCACTGCTGACAGCCACGCTCGCCTTCGAGGCCGGCCTGTTGCTCGTCGCGGCCAACACGGGCCTCCTCGGAGGCCCTTCAGTGCTCGCCAACATGGCTGTCGATTCCTGGGTGCCGCACAAATTCCGCTATCTGTCGACCCGGCTCGTGACCCAGAACGGCATCATGCTCATGGGCGGCGCGGCGCTCGCAATCCTCATCTGGAGCCACGGCCAGGTCGACCTGCTGGTGGTGCTCTACTCGATCAATGTCTTCCTGACCTTCAGCCTGTCGCTCGCGGGACTCTGCACCTACTGGGTTCGCCATCGCAGGACGGACGCGCGCTGGCTGGGGCGGCTCGTCCTCTCGGGGCTAGGTCTCAGTGTCGCGCTTGGCATCCTGTTTGTGACCCTGGTCGCGAAGTTCAACGAGGGCGGGTGGATCACGGTGCTCATCACGGGTCTCGTCGTCTCGCTCTGTCTTCTGATCCGGCGCCACTACACCGAGACCCGCCAGAAGCTGGGCGGCATCGATGCCGTGTTCGCCCACCAGCCGTATGGCTCCGAGACCGAGTATCCGCCGCTGCGCCCCGAGTGCGCCACCGCGGTGTTCGTGGTCGGCTCGTCACGCGGGGGCGGGCTGCATGCGCTCTTGTGGGTGCAGCGCATGTTTCCAAACCACTTCCAGAACTTCATCTTCGTGAACGCGCGCACCGTCGACGCTCAGGCCTATGGCGGCGCCGAATCGATGGAGGTGATGCGCACTGACGCGACGGTGTCGCTCAGCTTCTTTGTCAACTTCTGCCATAGCTACGGGCTGGCCTCGCGCTCCTATCTCGCCTTTGGCACCGACCCGGTCCTGGAACTGACCGAGTTGTGCGACCAGGTCCGCAACGACTTTCCGAACGTGATCTTCTTCACGAGCAAGCTCATCTCCGAGAAGGAGAACTTCCTGACGCGACTGTTGCACAACCAGGGCGCGACGGCCTTGCAGCGACGCCTCCACCTGAACGGCATGCAGATGGTGATCCTGCCGATGAAGATCTAAGGGGAGGCGCCCTAGTGGAGGTTCGAATCGGGCAGGGAATCGCAGGGATACGCCCGGATCAGGGCTTCGAGTAGGACCAGTTCCGCCGGATAGTCGTCGGTCACGTTGATCTGGCCGATCTCCTCATCCATGAGCCTTGGCACGTCGAGATCGGCGGTGATGGGCGGTGGCTGGCAGAACAGCAGAGGCGCCTTCTTCTCCGCGGCGTGGGCATTCGCCCAGATGTAGCCGGCGACCACGCCCGTCAGGTAGGTGCGGGTGAGCTTGAAGGCTGCGACATTGACCGAGTCGCGCTGCCGCCGATACTCGCCGATTGACACGGCCATCGCCCCTTGCAGCGCACACAACCCGACCAGGATACCCACAAGCCATTTTCTCATGACGCCTCCATGCAAGGGCTGCATGGTGCCATGCACGGGCACCGGCCTCAAGCGCGCGCCACGCCCGCCCGCAGCGCCGCCCCCTAGAAGCCGATCCGGCCCTTTTTCGCTGAGCGGTCGATCTCCAGGTCATCGACATTGATCTCGTCGCGGCGCCGNNTTGCCGAAGGCATTCATGATGAGTCTGCGCATCTCCCGCGGCGACAGGCGGGCCAGCCGGTCGAGCGGCTCGAGACCGAGGGTCCGCGGAAAGCGCTTGCCCCAGGCGTGGGAGCTGCGGATATCGGTGTAGATCGCCTGGACGATCCGGCATGCCCCCTCGTAATCGGGGACCTGGATCTCGTAGACGTTCATCCGGTTCAGGATCGGGTCGGGGATGTACTGGAGATTGTTGGCGGTAGCGATCCAGACGACGTCGGCGGCATCGATCGGCACCTCGGCGAACTCATCGATGAATTCGCGCGCGGTGTCCATCTCGAGCAGCGAGTAGAGTGCGCCCAGCGGATCGTACTGACCATCGCCACCTGCCTTGTCGATCTCGTCGATGACCATGACGGGGTTGGCATAGTCGCCGTGCACCAGGGTCTCGAACACCTTGCCCGGCTTGGAGTTCTTCCATTGCGAGGAGGCCCCCGAGAGCACCCATCCGGCGGTCAGGGAGCTCATGCCGATGAAGCCGTAGCCCGTGCCGAGGAGTTTGGCCAGGCGTTTGGCGAAGTGGGTCTTGCCGATGCCAGGATCACCGAGAAGCAGCATGGGTGCGAGTTCGAGCCTGTCGTCGGTCTCGGTACAGAGGGCAAGCTGCTTGCGGATGTCGTCCAGCGGTTCCGCGAAATTGGGCAATTCCTCGTAGAGCGCATCCATCTCCGGTAGCGCGGAGGGTTTGACGGAGAATCTAAGGCCGCCCGCCTTGAGCATTTTTTCGTAGGTGGAGCGCAGCGCCTCGCTCGCCCCGTCGGAGAGATCGCCCAGTGCGCTCTCGACATCCCGGGTCGCGTACACCTGCTTGAAGGCAGCCACTGAGATCGGGGCTGCCGCCGGGCCAGAAGTCTCGTAATCGACGTCCATTGCGTACCTCCTGAGAGGAGATTAACCCAAAGTACTTCTAGCAAGCAACGTGCCATCGTGGGGGCGGTCACCGTCACGATTCCGCCACGCAATCACGCCGACCCTCACCTCCTATTTCGGATCATTCGAGCCAATCTGTAGGGCGGGCTCGTGCTGGAGGCTGGTCGGGTCCCAGCCACCACCTAAGGCCTTGATGAGGGACACCGTGTACCCGACCCGTTGACTGAGTAGGTTCACCTCTGTCTCCTGGTTGGTCAGAAGCGTCGTCTGCGCCGTGATCACGTCAGCATAGGAAACGGTTCCGGCCTTGTAGCGATTCAACTCCAGGTCGAGGCTGCGCTGGGCGAGGCGCACTGCATCGAGCTGCAGCACGTCCTCCTTCTCGAGGATGCGCAGCGCCGCGACCGCATCCTCAACATTCTGGAACGCCGTGAGCACGGTGGCCCGGTAGGATGCCACGTCCTGATCGTAGACCGCACGGGCGGCCTCGACCTGGGCGGAGCGCAACCCGCCATCGAAAAGCGTCTCGGCGAGCTGCGGGCCGACCGACCAGAAGCGGTAAGGCAAGGTGAACAGGTGCCCGAAGCTCTGTCCCTCGAAGCCACCGGAGGCCGCGAGTGTCAGGGTCGGGAAGAACGCGGCCGTTGCCACGCCGATCTGCGCGTTGGCCGCGGCCATCTTGCGCTCGGCAGCGGCGATGTCCGGGCGGCGCTCGAGAAGCGCCGAGGGCACGCCCGTGGGCGCCGGCGGCACCAGGCTCGCGGTTGTCAGCGGATTGGGCGCGAGGCTAAGGTCCGCCGGTGCCTTGCCCGCGAGGACCGCGATCGCATGCTCGAGTTGCGAGCGTTGCACCCCGACGTTGACCAGTTGCGCCTGGGTGCTCACAAGCTGGGTCTGGGCGAGCACGACGTCGGAGAGTTGCGCCACTCCGACCTTGTACTGATTTTGCGTCAAAGTGAGCGCTTTTTGGTAGGCATCGACCGTTTCTGTCAGGAGCTTGGCGGTGGCATCGAGGCCGCGCAACTGAAAGTAGTCGATCGCGAGCTCCGACTGCAGGCTGAGCCGGGTGTCCTCGAGCGTGGCTGCGCTCGCCTGGGCATTGGCGCGGCTCGCCTCGACATTGCGGCGCACCGCACCCCAGAGGTCCGGCTCCCAGGAAGCATCCAGCGTGACACTATCGAGCTTGTTCACGCCACCGGTACTGCGCTGGCCCCCGGCTGAGGTCGGGTTCACCGAGCGGGTCGAGCCGGCGGACACCCCGACGCTCGGGAAATAGGCCGCGCGGGCCTCAGCCACCAGGGCCCGTTCCTGGCGGTACGTCGCCTCAGCCTGGGCAAGCGTGGGATTGGCCGCACTGACCGCGTCCATCAGGCCATTTAATGTCGTGTCGCCATAGATCTGCCACCACGGCCCGCGCGGCGGGCTGTCGGCGGGGGCGGCCACTTTCCAGCCATCGGCTTCCTTGAAACGTGCGGCCGTCGGCGCACTCGGTCGCACATAGTCTGGCCCGAGCGCGCAGCCCGACACCGCGAGTGTCGCGGCCACCACGACCAGCCAGACAGGATTCGCACTGCTCATCGTCATCACCTCTTCTATCCCGGGGTCGGGGCGCCACCACCCCGCTCATTGCCCCGCAGAATTACCTGCGTGCGTCCTCACGCACTAGGCGGCCGGCTGGGCCGAGCCCGAAAGGGGCGGCTCGGCCCGGCTCCTGGATTCGCGGCGCGCGAACCACAGACGCGCGCGATCCAGATACAGATAGATCACCGGGGTAGTGTACAGCGTGAGCAGCTGGCTCATGATGAGGCCACCCACGATGGAGATACCCAGCGGTTGACGTAACTCGGCACCGTCGCCGCGTCCCAACGCCAGGGGAATCGCACCGAACAGCGCCGCCATGGTCGTCATCATGATCGGCCGAAAGCGCAGCAGGCAGGCGCGGTAAATGGCCTTCGCGGGCGGCAGTCCACCCTGGCGTTCGGCCGCGAGCGCGAAGTCGATCATCANNCGTTTTTCTTGACGATGCCGATAAGAAGAATCACGCCGATCAGTGCGATGAGGCTAAATTCGGTGCCCGTCACGAGCAGCGCCAAGAGCGCCCCGACGCCCGCCGAGGGCAGGGTCGAGAGGATCGTGATCGGATGGACGTAGCTTTCGTAGAGGATGCCGAGCACGATGTAGACCGTCAGGAGCGCCGTAAGGATCAGGATCGGCTGCGAGCTCAGGGAGGCCTGGAACACCTTGGCGGTCCCCTGAAAGCTGCCGTGCACCGAGGTGGGCACGCCCAGGCGCGCCAATGCAGACTGGATCGCAAGCGAGGCCTGGCCGATCGACACACCCGGGGGCAGGTTGAACGAGATGGTCGAGGCGACGAACTGCTCCTGGTGGTTCACGGCCAGGGAGGTGTTTGTCGGTGCGTAGGTCGCCACCGCACCGAGGGGTACGCTCGTCGCCTGAACCTGGGTACTCGCTGCTGTGGAACTGGTCGAGCGGCTGGCGGTGCCACTGGCCGGCAGCACGAACGTCGACGCCGGGTCAAGGCCACTGGTCGACGTTGCGGTGCTGCTGCCAAAGGTCGGCACGGCCTGCGCGAGATTGGTCGCGTATGGGACGCTGATGTAGGTCTTCGCCAGTATCGCGGGCCGCTGCCAGTACTCCGGCGCCGCTTCCATGACGACGTAGTACTGGTTGATGGCCTCGTAGATCGTCGAGACCTGGCGCTGCCCGAAGGCGTCGTACAGCGTGCTGTCCATCTCCCCGACGGTGATGCCGAGCCGGGCCGCGCTGGCGCGGTCGTAGCGGACATCGGTCTCCAGGCCCTTCTGCTGCTGGTCCGAATTGACGTCCGCGACCACCGGACTGCGCTGCAGGGCGGCGAGCAGCCGGGGACCCCATTCGTTGAGGTCGCCGACCTTGTCGGCCTGCAGCGTGAACTGGAATTGCGCGTTCGACTGGCGACCACCGACCCGGATGTCCTGCACCGTCTGGAGGAAGAGGCGACCGCCCGGCACTTCAGAGAGTTTGGTGCGCAGGCGGGCGATGACCTCGTCCGAGGAGACCTTGCGCACCGCGAGCGGCTTCAGCAGGACGTACACGGAGCCCGTGTTGGTCTGCGAGGCGCCGCCGCCGCTGCCCGCGCCGGTGTAGCCCGCGACGCTCGCCACGGCCGGGTCGGCCTGCACGATGCTCATCAGCTGGGCGAGCTTGCCCTTCATCATCTGGAACGAAATGCTTTGATCGGCGACGATGCCGCCGGTGATCAAGCCCGTGTCCTCCTGCGGAAAGAACCCCTTCGGAATCACGGTGAACAGCAGCACGTTGAGGGCGATCGTGACGAGCAGCGCGAGCATCACGAGCCGGCCGTGCCGCAACGCCATGCCGAGCGTGCGTTCGTAGGCACGCAGCGCGCGATCGAGGAAGCTGCGCCGCGCGGGCCGGGTGGCGCCCTCCCCGGGCCGGCGCAGGATCAGGGCGCACATCATCGGTGTGGTGGTGAGGGAGACCACCATCGAGATGAGTATCGCGAGCGACAGCGTGGCGGTGAATTCGCGGAAGAGCCTTCCGACGATGCCGCCCATCAGCAGGATGGGAATGAACACCGCGATCAGCGAGATGCTGATCGA
>PLEY01000162.1 GCA_003136595.1 Burkholderiales bacterium | reverse complement strand
GAGGGCTTCGAGGCGTCGGTGCGCCTGTTGCACAATCCTCCTCCCGAGGTGCCGCAAAGACTGCTCATGGAACGCACCCATCCGGCCTGGATCCGAGTCAAGTTTGACGAACTGGTCGGGCAGCAACTGTCGCTAAAGAGCGCCCAGCGGGCGCGGCGCGAGCAATCCGCCAGTGCCCTGGACGGCCCGGCACGCCTGGTCGCGGCGCTGCGAGCGGCATTGCCGTTCGAGCTTACGGCTGCCCAGGAGCGGGTCTGGCGCGAGATCACGGCCGACCTGCGCCAGAGTTTTCCCATGCAGCGCCTCCTGCAGGGGGACGTGGGCAGTGGCAAGACCGTGATCGCTGCGCTCGCGGCCTGTCAGGCCATCGACAATGGTTTCCAGGCGGCCCTGATGGCGCCAACCGAGATTCTGGCCGAGCAACACTTCCGCAAACTTGCGCAGTGGATGGAGGCGCTCGATATTGCCGTGGTCTGGCTCACCGGCAGCATGAAGAAGAAGGAGCGGGATGCCGCGCTGCGCGCGATCGAAGAAGGCGGTGCGCGGCTGGTCATCGGCACCCACGCCCTGATCCAGGAGCAGGTCGTCTTCGAGCGGCTCGGCCTTGCGATCGTCGATGAGCAGCATCGCTTCGGCGTCGGCCAGCGCCTGGCGCTTCGGGCCAAGTCGGCGCAGGGCCAGCCGCACCAGTTGATGATGTCGGCGACGCCCATCCCACGTACTCTGGCCATGACCTACTATGCCGACCTCGAGGTCTCGACCATCGACGAACTGCCGCCGGGACGTCGGCCCGTCTTGACGAAGGTCTTCGGGGAAGCGCGGCGCACCGAGGTGATCGAGAGGGTCCATGCTGCGATCCGTGCAGGCCAGCAGGCCTACTGGGTCTGCCCCCTCATCGAGGAAAGCGAGGCCCTTGACCTGCAGACCGCCGTCGACACCCACGCCATGCTGGCGGCGGCGTTGCCGGACGTCGCCGTCGGCCTCATCCATGGACGGCTCGCGCCCGCGGAGAAGGCGCGCATCATGGGCTTGTTCGTCCAGGGCGAGGTGCAACTCCTGGTCGCCACCACCGTCATCGAGGTGGGTGTCGACGTCGCCACTGCAGGTCTCATGGTGATCGAGCATGCCGAGCGCTTTGGACTCGCACAGCTCCATCAGCTGCGCGGGCGCATCGGCCGGGGCGATCTGGAGTCCGTCTGCATCCTGCTCTATCACGGACCGCTGTCGGGGACGGCCCGCGAGCGCCTGGCCGTGTTGCGCGGGTCCACCGACGGTTTCGAGATCGCGCGCCGCGACCTCGAACTGCGGGGGCCGGGGGAATTCCTCGGCCAGCGCCAGTCCGGGATGGCGCTCTTGCGCTTCGTCGACCTGGAGGCCGATGCCTGGCTTGTCGAGCAGGCGCGCGCTGCGTCCGAGTGGCTTTTGCGCGACTATTCGGATCACGCCCGCCGCCACCTGCAGCGCTGGCTCGGCGGCCGCGAGGACTTTCTCAAAGCATAAGGAGACACAGTGAAACTCGTACGCTACGGAACAAACGGCTTCGAGAAGCCGGGACTGGTGGATGGTGAGGGGCAACTGCGCGACCTCTCCGGTGTGGTCGCTAACATCGATGCGGATGTGCTCTCGCCTGCGGGCCAGAAGCGACTCGCCAAACTGGACCCCGAGACGCTGCCCCGCGTCAAGGGTCGGCCGCGCCTGGGCGTGCCTTTCGTCGGGATCAGCAAATTCATCGGCATCGGCCTGAACTACTCCGACCATGCGGCCGAGGCCGGCATGGCCACTCCCAAGGAACCGATCATCTTCCTGAAGGCCACCACCTCGATTAACGGACCGGACGATGACGTGGTCCAGCCGCCGCACTCGACCAAGCTCGACTGGGAGGTTGAACTGGGCATCGTGATCGGATCCGTGGCCCGTTATGTCCCGGTCGCAGAGGCGCTCGGCCACGTGGCAGGCTACGTACTCATCAACGATGTCTCCGAGCGCCAGTTCCAACTCGAGCGCGGGCCGCAGTGGGACAAGGGCAAGGGCTGCGATACCTTCGGCCCGATCGGACCCTGGCTCGTGACCGCCGACGAGGTGCCCGATCCGCAGCAACTGAAGCTCTGGCTTGACGTCAACGGCGTGCCGATGCAGCGCGGGAGCACGGCAACGATGGTGTTCGATTGCGCGACGCTCGTGAGTTACTGCAGCCACTATATGACGCTCCTGCCGGGCGACGTGATCGCCACGGGGACGCCGCCGGGCGTGGGCATGGGGATGAAGCCGCCTCGCTTCCTGCAGCCAGGCGATGTCGTGACGCTCGGCATCGATGGTCTCGGGGAGCAGACGCAGAAGGTGGTGCGCGCACCCCATGCCTGAGCCGCGCGAAGCGGGGCTCAGGGGCGCCGAAGTTCTCCAGTATCAGGACTGGATCGGCCGCTCGGAGGCGCACACCGAGGAGATCGCGGCGGGGCCGCTTTGCGCGAATCCCCAGGTCATGGCCTTCTCGGACTTCTACCAGGGTCTGCAGACGAGGGTGGTGGATGGTACCGAGCACACGCCCTCGAACATCTATACGCAGAAGATGCACGAGGTGCAGAAATACCTGACGGTCTCCGAGCATGGCGACATCGGCTATGCCGTGATCACGGATCGCGAGTCCTGGGAGACGCTGCCTGCGGATATCCGCACGATCCGGGAAGGCGCGATGCGCGATGCGACGCGCTATGCGAACGCCATCAGACAGCAGGACAACGAAGAAGCCGCGGGTGGGCCGCGACCGGATCGAGGCGATCCACAGGGAAGCGGCGGTGCTCGGTGAACCCTGACGTGCGGGCCCGACGCGGTGCCGGTGCAGGCGTTCCCTGCGGCGGCAGCTGACGGTGGAGCACTATGACGTCGCCGTGGTCGGGGCGGGGGCCGCCGGCATGATGTGCGCGGCCGTCGCCGGCCAGCGCGGGCGCCGTGTGGTGCTGCTCGACCATGCCGAGCGCATCGGCGAGAAGATCAGGATCTCAGGTGGCGGACGCTGCAATTTCACCAATACCGGAACGGGACCAGAGCATTTCCTGTCCGCTGATCCGGACTTCTGCCGCACGGCACTGGCCGCCTACACGCCTTCGGATTTCATCGCGCTCGTCAAGCGGCATCGCATTGCTTTTCATGAGAAGCACCGCGGCCAGCTCTTCTGCGACCAGAGCAGCGAGGCGATCATCCAGATGTTGCGTGCCGAGTGCGGGGCGGGCGGTGTGAGCTGGCGTACGCCCTCGGTGATCGAGTCCATCTCCCTGTCCGGGGGCAACTTTCTGCTGGCCACTGTAGGCGGCACGCTGGCCGCGTCCAAGCTCGTCATCGCCACCGGTGGCCTGTCAATCCCGAAAATCGGGGCGAGCGACTTCGGCTATCGAATTGCGCGCCAGTTTGGGTTACGGGTTGTCGAACCACGGCCTGCCCTCGTGCCCCTCACCTTTGCAAGCGAGGTGTGGGGAGGCCTGGTCGAACTGGCTGGCATATCGGTGCCGGTCTCGATTGGGATCGGATCGGCAACTGAGCGTGCCGCGTCCCCAGTCTGGTTCGAGGAAGACCTCCTCTTCACGCACAGGGGCTTGTCGGGACCTGCCGTCCTGCAGATCTCCAGCTACTGGGATCCGGGCCGTCCTCTGGTGATCGATCTCGTGCCCCAGACGGCGCTTGCGGCCTATCTGCGCGAGCAGAAGGCGACGAGTCGGCAGGCACTGGGCCAGGTCCTCGGCCAGTGCCTGCCCCGCCGGCTCGCCACGGGCTGGCTCACGTGCCAGGATCCCGAGGGCGCCGTCCTGGTCGATCGCAGGATCGCGGAAATCTCGAACAAGTCGCTCGACCGGCTCGCGCACGTGCTAAACAACTGGGAGATCGTGCCGGCCGGCACGGAAGGCTTTCGCCGGGCGGAGGTGACGCGCGGCGGGGTCGATACCGCAGCACTTGACCCCGCCCGAATGGAGGTCCGCAAACAGCCAGGACTCTTCTTCATCGGTGAGGTGGTGGATGTGACCGGCTGGCTCGGTGGCTACAATTTCCAATGGGCTTGGGCGTCTGGCGTGGCGGCCGGCCGGGTCCTCTAGGGATGGGGTGGGGCCAGGCAGGGTCCGCTGGGCGCAAAGCTCAAGTCTGGGGTTTCATATTTTCAAAAAGCCGCTATAATCAAGGGCTTTTCCCAATTACCAAACCAGATCAGCCCCGATGCCTACAGTCCGTGTGAAGGAAAATGAGCCGTTTGAGGTCGCGCTACGCCGTTTCAAGCGCACCATGGAAAAAACCGGCCTCTTGACGGAACTGCGCGCCCGCGAGTTCTACGAGAAGCCGACGGCCGAGAGAAAGCGCAAGCTCGCAGCAGCGGTCAAGCGCCACTACAAGCGTCTGCGCAGCCAGATGCTTCCCAAGAAGCTCTACTAGTTCAGTTCAGGCGCAATCCGCGAGCCTTGACCTTCTGGGCTGCGGGACCAGGCTTCGAAGCGAAGCGCGCTTGGAAGTGCTCCCGGAACTCCGGCCCCCAAATGTCGGGCTGCAAGAACGCGGCGTTCGAATCGGGTGAGGGGGCGGCGGCGGTAATTTGCCCGGCCGGCCAAAGCCTTCGATCGTCTCCCAACCCTTAAAGTCCCTCCCAGCGGATCCCTCCTGCATGGCGAATGCCCGAGGCAGGCTGCGCCCCGCCATCTGTGGCTCCCTGAGGCCTCAGAAAAGCCGGCTTATGTGAAACCCGCTGGGTGAGGCCCNNATAGGAGATGCTATATGTCCACCGAACCGTCCGCTGAACCGTCCGCCAAAGCATCCACCAAATCGGCCCTGGCGCTGCGCGTCACCGAGGACATGAAGGCGGCAATGCGCGCCAAGGACGCGGTGCGGCTTTCGACCATCCGTATGCTGACTGCGGCCATGAAGCAAAAGGAGGTCGATGAGCGGGTCGAGTTGACCGATGCCGATGTGCTTGCGCTCGTCGAAAAGCTGATCAAGCAGCGGCGTGACGCCGCAGCCCAGTTTGAGGCCGCAGGACGCATTGATCTGGCGGTCAAGGAGCGCGCCGAGATCGAGCAGTTGAGCGCCTATCTGCCGACTCAGCTTAGCAGCGCCGAACTCGAGGCGGAAATCGACCAGGTGATCGCCGAATCCGGCCTGTCGGGGCCGGCTGCGATGGGCAAACTGATGCCCCTCCTGAAGGCACGGCTTGCCGGTCGGGCCGACATGGGTCAGGTCTCCGCGCGGGTCAAGTCCAAGCTCGCGAGCTGAAACTCGCCGGCAGAGGCCCCGGGGCGCGCGTGACTCGGGTGGCGCGGGGCATGGGCCTGGCTAGCGGCAAGGGGATCGGTGCGAGGACAGGCGGGGGCAAGGCGCAATGCGGCCGGTGGCGCGGCCGCTCGTAACCAGGGGCAGGGACGTTGATACCGCAGTCCTTCATCCAGGATCTCCTAAACCGCGTCGATCTGGTCGAGGTGGTCGGGCGTTATGTCAAATTGAGGAAGGCGGGCGCCAACTTCTCCGGCCTGTGCCCTTTTCATAACGAGAAGTCGCCTTCTTTCACCGTCAGTCCGACCAAGCAGTTCTATCACTGTTTTGGTTGCCAGGCGCACGGCACAGCAATCGGCTTTCTCATCGAGTACTCGGGCCTCACATTCCCCGAGGCCGTGCGCGAACTCGCCCAATCGGTCGGCATGGCGGTCCCTGAACAGGATGATCGTCTCACCCCGGAGCAGCGCGTAGCCCAGGTCGCGCATAGCATCTCCCTGGGAGAGCGGCTAAGCCAGGCGATGGATTACTATCGTCTGCAGCTCCGGGGCGCGCAGCGCGCCATCACGTATCTGAAGGGGCGTGGCCTGACCGGGGAGATCGCAGCCCGTTTCGGCCTCGGGTACGCGCCGCCAGGCTGGCAGAATCTGGCGCAGGTCTATGCCGACTACGCCGATCCCAGTCTGACCGAGTCCGGGCTCGTCATCGACCGCTCCGATGAGGGCGGCGCCCACAAGCGCTATGACCGTTTTCGCGATCGGATCATGTTTCCGATTCGCAATGCCCGCGGTCAGGTGGTTGGATTCGGCGGCCGGATCATCGATGCCGGCGAGCCCAAGTACCTGAATTCACCGGAGACCCCGCTGTTTCAGAAGGGTAGCGAACTCTATGGGCTTTTCGAGGCGCGCGCCGCGATCCGCGAGGTCGGCTATGCGATCGTCGTCGAAGGATACATGGACGTCGTGGCGCTCGCGCAACTGGGCTTTGCCAACGCGGTGGCCACCCTCGGTACCGCCTGTACGGCGGTGCATGTCCAGAAGCTGGTGCGCCAGACCGATCGGATCGTCTTTAGCTTCGATGGCGACACCGCGGGGCGCAAGGCCGCCTGGCGGGCCCTTGAGGCAAGCCTTGCGCACGCGAGCGACAACAAGTCGTTCTCATTCCTGTTCCTGCCCGCTGAGCATGATCCGGATTCCTTCATCCGCGAGCGCGGCGACCAGGCGTTTCTCGCCGAGATCCAGGCCGCGTTGCCCCTGTCGGCCTTCCTGATACGCGAGGTGTGCGCGGACAAGGACCTCGCCACCGCCGAGGGGCGCGCGCGTATGCTTTTCGACGCCAGGCCGCTTCTGCAGGCGCTGCCGCCGCAGGCCCTGCGGCTCCAGATCGTGCGCGAACTGGCGCATCTGGCGCACTCGACGCCCGCGGAGGTCATGACGATCGCCGAATTGCCACAGGCCGTGGCGCAGCGGCGCGCGCCCGCCCGGGCGCAGCGCGCAGCCCCCTCGCCGATCGACATCCAGATCACGCGCCTTCTGCTTGCGCATCCGCGGCTCGTGGCCGAACTCGATGGGGCGGCGCTTGAGATCCTAGAGCGCCATGGACTGCCCTCGATGGCGGTGCTGCTGGCAGCCTGCAAGACCAGCGCGGCCGGGGCCACGCTTGCCTCGATCAGCGAAACCCTGAAGCAGGGTCCCGAGGGCGAGTTTTTTGCGGCAGAAGTCCGGCAGGTTCTGGGCGGCGTCGAGACCGATCGGGATACCGCACTGTCTGATCTGCGCGCGGCTATCGTAAAATTGCGCATCCAGCAGATCCGCTCGGAACTCGATCCCCTTGCCGCGCGCGCCTCGGCCGATCCCGCGGCCCGCACACGCATGCTGGAACTGATGGAGGAGCAGCGCCGTTTGCAGCCCGACGCAAGCCGCGCGGTGTGAGCAATGGACCTGAAAACTCTCGCCAAAGCGCTTGATTTGGAAGGCTTCGGTCCCAGATCATGAGAAGCGGAAGCTGGATTTCAGTGCATTCACATGCTATCATTTACGGTTTGCCGCTCGGGTCATCCCGGCGGGGTTTTCGCCTAGGTGAAGATTGAAGCAAGGGGCTGCAAGGGCGAATGCAGGGCGGGCCAAGGCTGGTCTTGGAAGGCTCAGAACGCTTAGAACGCTTAGAAGGCTTGTGTCAGAAGGCTTGGCTTGGGCTCGCCTCCCCGGGCGCCCTCGCAGGATGAGGCAGGAGAACATGGGCCGGGCGCGGGATCGCTCCCGTCTGGGCCAGGCAGGTTTCGGCAGGTCAGCTAGCGACGGATCGATCGGGTATGGAGCTGCCCGGGATTCGCGATGCATTCGAACCAGTTCCCGCATTCATCCAGTCACCGGCTCACCGTCACTGTAACCCTTACCGTCACCGTCTCTCGATCGTATCAAGCAAGGACCCAATATGGCGCAGTCGTCCACGACCAAGAAAGCGAAAGCAAGCACGGCAAAATCCAGCGCGGCCGCGAAGAAGCCTGCACCCAAGGCCGTGGCGGCCAAGCCGGCCAAGCGATCCAGCCCCGCCGTGACGCGCGAGAAGGCGAGCGTCCCGCCCTCGGCTGCGCGCTCGGGCAAGGCGGTCAAGCCCGCAGCCAAGGCCCAAAAGCCCGTCGCCAAGGGTGCGGCGCGCCCCGCAGTGAAGTCGAGTCCAGCCAAGCCCGCGCCGGCCCGCCCGGCGGCGAAGCCTTTGAGCGCCAAGCCCGGCGAGGCCAAGAGTGCCACACGGCCGAAGACCGAGAGCAAGAAGGCCGTTGCCCCGGTCAAGGCTGCGCCCCCTGCCAAGCCCGATCCGACCCCGGTGGCCGTTGCTGCCGTCGAGGCGGCTCCGCCCGAGGTGAAGGCCGTCGTGGGAACCCCCGCTGAGCCAGGCGTCGGCAAGAACGGCCGTGCGCCGAAGGCGCCGCCGTTGAGCGAGAAGGCCAAGGCGAAAGAACGCAAAGCCAAGGAGAAGGCCTTCCTGAAGGATGCGCTTGCCACCCAGCAGCCCGGCACCGAGGAGGAACTCGAGGCGCGCCGTACCAAGCTGAAGAACATGATCAAGCTGGGCAAGGAGCGCGGCTTCCTGACCTACGCCGAGATCAACGACCACCTCCCCGACGACGTCGTCGACGCCGAGGCGATCGAGGGCATCATCAGCACGTTCAATGACATGGGCATCGCGGTCTACGATCAGGCACCGGATGCTGAGACGCTGCTCATGAACGACAACGCGCCGGTGGCCTCGAGCGACGACGATGCGGAAGAGGAAGCCGAGGCCGCGCTGTCCACGGTCGACTCCGAATTCGGCCGCACGACCGATCCGGTGCGCATGTACATGCGCGAGATGGGATCCGTCGAACTGCTCACCCGCGAGGGCGAGATCGAGATCGCCAAGCGCATCGAGGACGGCTTGAAGCACATGATCCAGGCGATCTCGGCCTGTCCGACCACGATCGCCGAGATCATCGGCATGGCCGAGAAGATCCGCCGTGAGGAGATGCGCATCGACGAGGTGGTCGATGGTCTCATCGATCCGAATGCCGAGGAGGAGGCCAAGTTTGCCGCCGCCGCCCCGGTCGTCGAGGAGGAGTTCGACGACGAGCCTTCCGACGAGGAGGAGGGTGACGATGACGGCGGTGCCGCCGTCAACGCCAAGGCGCTCGAGGAGCTCAAGCAAAAGGGCCTTGAGAAGTTCGACCATATCTCATTGCAGTTCGACAAGATGCGCCGTTCGTTCGAACGCGAGGGCTATCGGTCGAAGGGCTATGTGAAGGCGCAGGAGGCGATCTCCAACGAGCTGATGTCGATCCGTTTCACCGCCAAGATGGTCGAGCGCCTGTGCGATACGCTGCGTGCCCAGGTCGACGAGGTGCGCCAGTTGGAGCGCCAGATCCTCGACATCGCCGTCAACAAGGCAGGGATGCCGCGCAGCCACTTCATCAAGGGCTTTCCGAGCCGCGAGACGGATCTGAAGTGGGCCGTCGATGAGGTCGATGGCGCACATGCCTACAGTGTCACGTTGGCGCGCAACGTGCCGGCCATCCAGGAGCTGCAGCAAAAGCTGATCGATCTGCAGACCCGGGTCGTGCTGCCGTTGCGGGATCTGCGCGACATCAACAAGCAGATGGCGACCGGCGAGGCCAAGGCCCGCAAGGCCAAGCGCGAGATGACCGAGGCCAACCTGCGGCTGGTGATTTCGATCGCCAAAAAGTACACGAACCGCGGTCTGCAATTCCTCGACCTGATCCAGGAGGGCAACATCGGACTCATGAAAGCGGTCGACAAGTTCGAGTACCGCCGAGGCTACAAATTCTCGACCTACGCGACCTGNNATGATCGAGACGATCAACAAGATGAATCGCATCTCCCGCCAGATTCTTCAGGAGACAGGACAGGAGCCTGATCCTGCGACTCTCGCCTTGAAGATGGAGATGCCCGAGGACAAGATCCGCAAGATCATGAAGATCTCGAAGGAGCCGATTTCGATGGAGACGCCGATCGGTGACGACGACGACTCGCATCTCGGGGACTTCATCGAGGATCAGACGACGCTCGCGCCGGCGGATGCCGCGCTCTATGCCTCGCTGCGCGATGTCACCAAGGATGTGCTCGATTCGCTCACGCCGCGCGAGGCCAAGGTGCTGCGCATGCGCTTCGGGATCGAAATGAGCACCGACCATACCCTCGAAGAGGTCGGCAAGCAGTTTGACGTGACGCGTGAGCGCATCCGGCAGATCGAAGCCAAGGCGCTGCGCAAGTTGCGTCACCCGAGTCGTTCGGACAAGCTGAAGTCGTTCCTCGAAGGCAGCTAGGCTCGGCCCGCCAGAGGCGAGTGATGAGGTCAGGGCCGGGGTCAAGGGCGGTTTCTCGCGCCAGGAACCGGGCCCGGGCCGCTTTGGGCCGGTTCTTCTTCCCGGGCCGTTAGCTCAGTTGGTTAGAGCAGTGGACTCATAATCCATTGGTCGCTGGTTCAAGTCCAGCACGGCCCACCCTTTTTGCGCGGTGTTTACCGGCCACCTGGTCAACACGCCATGCAAAAGACATGGATGACTCCTCGGACCCCAAGGGTTTCTTTCGGGCAGGCCTGGATGAAGGTGTCCTGGCTGAGGCTCGCGGCGCGCTAGACGCATCATCCCGATCCTTCATCTAACGACCTCGTGGCGCGCCGCCATCACCACAGCGTGTATGTCGTGGAACTGTCCCTGGACGTCCTCGCGGAACCCGCATTTCGCCGGGCCAATCCCGACTATGTGAGCGGCAAACCCTGCGTCTATGTCGGCATGACCGGCCTGTCACCGGACGTGCGCTTTGACAAGCACAAGGCCGGGATCCAGGCGAACCGGTTCGTACTCCGGTACGGCCTCCACCTCGTCCCGGCGCTTTACTCCATGTACAACCCGATGCCCTATCTCGGTGCATGCGAGATGGAGGTCGAACTCGCAATCGCGTTGCGGGAAGAGGGATTTGGCGTCTGGCAGGCCTAGCTCGCGGTCTCGACTTGCGCCCGCTCGCGCCGTGGCCCAAACTAGCATCATTACACGCGAGGGTGACTCCGATGGACCGCAAAGACCCGCTGCTCGACCTGTCCGCCTACTGGATGCCGTTCACCGCCAACCGCGATTTCAAGGCGCAACCGCGCCTCTTGCGCTCGGCCAAGGGCATGTTCTATGAGGATGTGGCGGGCCGCCAGATCCTCGATGGCACAGCCGGACTGTGGTGCGTGAATGCCGGACACGGCCAGCCGGCGATCGTGGCTGCCATCCAGGCCATGGCGGCCGAATTGGATTTCGCGCCGTCCTTCCAGATGGGGCATCCCGCGGCCTTCGAACTCGCCCAGGATCTGGTTGCATTTAGCCGCAACCGGTTCTCGCACGTCTTTTACACGAATTCGGGATCGGAATCGGTCGACACGGCGCTAAAGATTGCGCTCGCGTATCACCGCGTGCGCGGCGACGCTGCCCGAACCCGCCTCATCGGGCGTGAACGCGGCTATCACGGAGTCGGATTCGGTGGCATCTCGGTTGGTGGGATTGTCAGCAACCGCAAGTCCTTCGGACCCCTGCTCGCCGGCGTCGACCACCTGCGCCACACCCACGATCTCGAGCACAATGCATTCACCCGCGGTCAGCCCGCCTGGGGCGAGCATCTGGCCGATGACCTCGAGCGGCTGGTCGCACTCCATGACGCCTCCACGATCGCAGCCGTGATCGTCGAGCCGGTCGCCGGCTCCACCGGCGTGCTGCTGCCGCCCAAAGGCTACCTGGAGCGGCTGCGCGCGATCTGTGATCGCCACGGGATCCTTCTCATATTTGACGAGGTGATCACGGGATTCGGTCGCCTGGGCACGCCGTTTGCGGCGGATTATTTTGGGGTCGAACCAGACCTCATCACAACGGCCAAGGGTCTGACCAATGGCTCGGTGCCGATGGGGGCGGTGTTTGTGAAGCCGCATGTGCACGACGCCTTCATGGGCGCGCCAGGCGCTCCCACCGCCGGGATCGAACTGTTTCACGGCTACACCTATTCGGGGCATCCGCTCGCCTGCGCCGCCGCGATGGCGACGCTTAAGGTCTATCACGACCAGGGCATCATCGAGAACGCCGCAGCGCAGGCATCGTATTGGGAGGAGGCTGTCCATTCGCTGCGCGACCTGCCGCATGTCGTGGACTTGCGCAATCTGGGGCTTATTGCCGGGATCGAGCTGGCACCGCGTCCGGGCCAGCCCGGGGCGCGCGCCCTGGACGCGTTCAAGAAGGCGTTTGCCGCCGGGATCATGGTGCGTGTGACCGGGGACACGATCGCCATGTCGCCACCGCTTGTGATCCAGCGCACCCATATCGACCAGCTCTTCGAAATCCTGCGCGGGGTGCTGAAGGGGCTTGCCTGAGAGGGCTGCCTGGGGGAGCTGCCCGCCTGAGAAGAACTCCCTGAGCGACCTGCCTCGGGAGGCTGTTCCCTCGACGCACGGTCGAATGGCTTTCGAGGCGTTAGTCTGCGATAATCCGAGTCTGTCGGAGTACTCCGGCGCGTTGGCCCGTTTTTCGCCTGGGCCCATAAAGCGCCGTTTGGGCCTGGCCTTTGCCCCGCCCGGAGCCTTCGCACCAGCAGGATCTTGTCCCCCGTGAACCCTAGCGACGCAGCACCCGGCACCTTCCCTAGTACTTTCGAGGCCTTCGGCCTGAACGCGGATATTCTGCGCGCCCTCGCCGAGCAGGACTACACCGTGCCGACGCCGATCCAGGCGCAGGCGATCCCGGTCGTGCTGGCTGGCCGTGATGTGATGGGTGCGGCCCAGACCGGGACCGGCAAGACCGCAGGCTTTGCGCTGCCGATCATCCAGAAGCTGCTCCAGTACGCAAGTACCAGCACGTCGCCGGCACGCCACCCGGTGCGCGCCCTGATTCTCACTCCGACCCGCGAACTTGCCGATCAGGTCGCCGAGAATGTGGCGCGCTATGCCCAGTACACGGCATTGCGCTCGACCGTCGTGTTCGGCGGCATCGACATGGCGCCCCAGACCCAGGCACTGCGTGCCGGCGTTGAGATCCTGATCGCGACACCCGGACGCCTGCTGGATCATGTCCAGCAGAAGACGCTGAATCTGTCGCAGACGCAGATCCTCGTGCTCGACGAGGCTGATCGCATGCTGGACATGGGTTTTCTGCCCGATCTGCAGCGCATCATCAATCTCCTGCCCAAGCAGCGTCAGAACCTGATGTTCTCGGCCACCTTCTCCAACGAGATCAAGAAACTCGCGCAAACTTTCATGCGCGAGCCCGAGCTCATCGAAGTCGCCCGGCGCAATGCGACAGCCGACAACGTCAGCCAGACCGTCTACTCGGTGCCTGCCGAAGCCAAGCGCGCGGCGGTCGCGTATCTGATCCGTCAGCGCGGCCTAAAGCAGGTTCTCGTGTTCTCGAACACCAAGATCGGGACCTCACGGCTGGCGCGCGAACTGCAGCGCGAAGGGATCAAGGCCGATGCGATCCACGGGGACAAGAGCCAGAAGGACCGCATGATCGCCCTCGAGGCCTTCAAGTCGGGGGAGGTCGAGGTGCTGGTGGCCACCGACGTGGCCGCGCGCGGTCTGGACATTGTCGAGCTGCCCTGCGTGATCAATTACGATCTGCCGCACTCGCCCGAAGACTACGTGCACCGCATCGGCCGNNTCGGCCGCACGGGCCGGGCCGGCGCCTCGGGAGATGCGATCTCCCTCATCGCGCCCGAGGAGGAGCGCTACCTGCTTGATATCGAGAAGCTCACCAAGCACAAGGTCGAGCGTGCGATCTTGGACGGATTCATGCCGCAGGATCGGGCGCGTCATGCGCCGCGCGATACAACGCGCGATACAACGCGAGATACGCCGCGAGATACAACGCGCGATACGCCGCGCGACGTGGCTCCCCGACGTCCGCGCGATGCGGGCCGCGGGCCGCAGCGTGAGTCCCACCGGGAAACCCGGGCGCCGGCCGACGAATGGTTTCTAAAGCCGTATGAACCCAGCGACGGTGCCGAGCCGATTCACACGCCCGCGCCGCGGCCGCCGGTCCCTTCAGCCGGACCGATCGACAAGTCCGCGCGCCGCCCCGTCGCCGCGTTGCTGGGCGGCGGCAAGAAGCAGGGTTAGACCGCGGATCGGACTCCCGTGGTNNCCTCCGGACGCAGCAGGCGGTGACCGTACCGTTCACCGTCGCTCAAGTTCCGAAACAGACGGATTCTCCCTCTCGTTCATGTAGCGGCCGCGCCACGCGGGTATCGCCTTCGCCCAGAACTCCTCGATGGCATCGACGGGCTCGACTGAAAGGCCCAAATGGGCCGCAGCCGCTTCCAGGGATTCCAGAACGTCCTCGTCATCGAGCGCTGCGGCGCCGGTCTGCTTGCTCAGCTTCTCGCCCGATGCGAGGGTCACCAGGGGGACATGCAGATAGCGCGGCGTGGGTAGATCGAGCAGGGTCTGCAGGAAGATCTGGCGTGCTGTCGAGGCCAGGAGATCGGCGCCGCGCACCACGTCGGTGATGCCCGCTTCGGCGTCGTCGACGACCGCGGCCAGCTGGTAGGCCCAGATGCCGTCAGCCCGCTTGACGATGAAATCGCCCACCTCCTCGGCGAGGGCTTGCACCTGTCTGCCGGCCTGGCGGTCGTCAAACTCGATCACGCTGTCGTCAACCCGCAGGCGCCACGCGGCCGGGCGCTGGCCGTCCGGGGGATGTGTGCGGCAGGTACCGGGATAGACGGGCGCTCCATCGACGCCCGGCGCTCCGGAGTCGGCGATCTCGCGCCGGGTACAGGTGCACCGATAGACCCTGCCCTGCGCGGCGAGCTGCGCCCAGGCATGCTCGTAGGCCGCGCCTCGCCGAGATTGGAGCACCACCTCGCCGTCCCACTGGAAGCCGAAGCGCTCAAGGGTGCGAAGAATCCGTGTGGCCCCGCCTGGCATCATTCTGGGCGTATCAGTGTCCTCGATCCGCAGCCGCCACAGGCCGCCATGAGCCCGGGCGTCGAGCAGGCTCGCCAGGGCCGCAACCAGTGAACCCCTGTGCAGGGGGCCGGACGGCGAGGGCGCAAAGCGGCCGACATAGCCGCCTCGGGCGTTGCCCGGCGCGTCGTACGAACTCGTGTGGGGCATTGGAGAATTTCTAGAATCTGCTTACAATTGAAAGCTTTAGACGAACAGCTTCATGTCAACCCGCGGAAGTACTTCATTCCGCCCCCCGGCATAGAGCCAGCGCACATGGACCAAGGTCGAACCTTAGCGAGGAGATCGGGGTGAGCACCCCGAATCCCGGAGGACAGAGTGCTGCGCGGCCCCCTCCCGCTCCTGAAGAGCTCGCGCCAGCCTCGCGGGGCTTGGGCCACGGCGGGGCGGCAAGCGCACCACTTGCCCTATTCTCCCTGATCTCGCCAGTTCTGGCTTGCTTAGTCCTCGAAGCGGAAGTGCCGCTAGGTCTGGTCTTTCTCTTTGTAGGGGCGAGCTGGGCGCTGTTGCTGGTCGAGGCCTGGGTGGCGCGCCCCGTGCAAGCCAGCCGCGCCGCGCACCCGCCCCTTGCCGCAGCAGAGGGCAGCCAACCCCAAGTGCCCCAAAGCCGCGGGTCCTCGAGCGTCCTCACAGTCCTCGGTTTCCTCGAAGGTTGCCTATGGGGGCTCTTCATCATTCTCGTGCCGCTTGAAGATCCGGTCTCAAGCTACGCCCTCGCGACCCTTGTGGCCGCGTTCTGCTTCGTGCGCCTCGGGGCGCAGGATGAGGCCGGGCGTAGCGGTGTCCCCCCGGCGGTCCCGCCGTTTCTCGCACAGGCCTGGGTCTTTGCGACGCGGGGTCTGCCGCACGCTCTTCCCGTGCTCGCGGCCTGGGTGCTGCTCGCGGTTCTGGTGTGGGCCGTCCGGCGCGCCCGGGGTGCCGCGCCACGCGGCGGGGCCTTGGAGGAGGGCGTCCACAGGCAGGAGCTTCAGAACCGCTGGGCGGCCGAGCAGCACGCCCTCCTGGATGCGCTCGGCGTGGGCGTGCTCATCACGCGCGCAGGCCGGGTGGAGGACTGCAACGCCAAGCTCCTGTCTCTCTTCGGATACACCCGCGACGCCCTCATCGGGTCCGACAGCCGCGTGCTCGCGGTCGATGAGGGCGCGCCGAGCGAGGCCGAGTGGGCCGACGCGGCTCGCAAGGCCGGTGAGCCGGCGGTCCACATGACCCGAAGACGGCATCGCGACGGCAGCATCGTGGAACTCGAGGTCAGTGTCGGTCTGGTCGAGCCCGGCGATCCCCAGTCGCCGGTGGTCAGCGTCTTCGAGGATGTGACGGACCGGCTCTTCATCGAACGGGAACTGCGCCTGTCGCGCGAGCGACTGCATCTGGCACTCGATGCCCTGCAGTCGGGCGTCTGGGATGTGGACCTGAACGAGGCGCGTTTTTTCTTTTCGCGCCGCTTCAAGAGCATCCTCGGATTCGACGTCAACACCCGCCTGTCCGGGGCAGACGGGCGGCTCTTTTTCCATCATGAGTTCGTCCATCCTGAAGACCGGGCGGCCGTGGCCGATGCGCGCATGGCGCTGCTCCTGACTGGCGTGCCTCTGGATGCCCAGTATCGCGTGGTGCGCGACGCCCGGACTTTCTGGGTCCGCGAGACCGTGGTCGCGCTCCTCGATGTCGAGCACGGACCGTATCGCTTCACCGGCTCGATCACCGACACCACCACCATCAACGCCATCCAGGAGCGCCTGCGCGCAAGCGAAGCCTTTCACCGCAACCTGATCGAAGCCTCGAACGCGCTCATCTGGTGCAGCGACCTCGCCGGCATCCTGACTTTCGTCAACGAACGGGGTGCGCGCGAGTTGTACGGCTACGAGAGCAGCCAGATGATCGGTCGGCCCTATTCGGAGTTCGTTGCCGAAGAATCCCGGGACCGCCTTGCGCTGGCGCTGATCCGACCCTTGAAGCAGGGCTCGGCGATCCGCAATCTCGAGGTGGTCCACATCAACAGCACCCAGCACCGCATCTTTGTCAGCATCAACGCGGTCCCGATGTACGACGCCCTCGGCCGAGTCGAGGGTGTCATGGGCATCGCCACCGACATCACCCACCTGAAAAAGCGCGAGCGCGCCTTCCAGGACGCGACGCGCCTGCAGCGGCTCATCTTCGACAGCGCCGGTGAAGGCATCGTCCTGGTCCGCAACCAGCGGATCTACCGCGCCAACCAGGCCTTCGCCGATCTGGTCGGCGCGACTATCGGCGAACTGGTGGCCCGGCCCCTGTCGCAGTGCTTCGTCGACGGCGAGCAGTGGGAGGGCGTGGAGCGCCAGCTGGCGCAGATGGACCGCGTGATCAAGGTCGAGCAGCAGCTCGCGCACAGCACGGGCGCGCCGCTCTGGGCCTCGATCACGGGACGCTGCGCGGAGATGGCCGAGCACGGCTCGATCTACATCTGGGTGTTCGCCGACATCTCCCAAGCCAAGGCGCAGGAGGAGCAGAGCTGGCACCGCGCCAACCATGATGAACTGACCGGCCTTGCAAACCGTCGGCTGCTGCGGGACCGCCTCGAGCAGATCATCGCGCGGGCACGCCGCGAGTCGGGTCATACGGCGCTGCTCATGCTCGATCTCGATGGTTTCAAGGCCGTCAATGATGCACACGGACATGGGTTTGGTGACGAGGTGCTAAAGGAGGTTGCCAATCGCCTCGCCGACAATGTGCGCTCGCTCGATATCGCCGCCCGCCTGGGCGGTGACGAATTCGTGCTCGTGCTGCACGAGGCCGAGAGCGTGCAGGACGTCGCCCTGACGGCGCAGCGGCTCATCGACGCGATTGGTCGGCCGATCCGCATCGGCGATCGGGAGGTGACCATCGGCGCCAGCATTGGCGTGGCGATGTTCCCCGAGACGGCAGGCGGCATCGGCGCGCTCATGCAGTCTGCCGACATGGCGATGTACGCGGCCAAGGCACAGGGGCGCGGGCGCTTCCACTTCGGCACGGCCAGCACCGTGCCGGCGGCCGTCGACCGGATTCAGGAGGACTGAAGGCGCGCTTGCGGGGGAGCGGCGCAAAGGGGACAGCTGACCCCGGGCACGTAGCGGCGGTCCTCCTGGGCGACGCGGTCGACCACGCTGCGGCAGGCGTAGCACTGGACCGTGGCCGTCTCACGCAATTGCGAATCCAGCGCGACTCGGTCGTCGAACACGAAGCATTCACCCTGCCAGTGGCTGCCCCCCACATCCTCGAAGTACTGGAGGATGCCGCCCTCGAGCTGCGTGACCCGGCACGGTGCGAGACTGCTCATGTAGAGCGCCGCTTTTTCGCAGCGGATGCCTCCGGTGCAGAAGGTGACGACATGCTTGTCGGTCAGGTCCAGTTCGCCCTGTGCCTGAGCCTTTGCAAAGGCATCGGGAAACTCGCCGAAATGGGCGATTCCGAGCTGATGCGCGCCCTCGAAGGTTCCGAGTTCAACCTCAAAGCGGTTGCGCGTGTCGAGGAGCAGCAAGGCCCGACCCTCGTCGTCGGTGCCCTGATCGAGCCAGCGCCGCAGCGTTCTCGGACTGACTGCCGGGGCGCGCCCCGCCTGCGGCAGGACGGCGGGACGTCGCATCGTGATGATCTCCTTCTTGATGCGCACCAGCATGCGCCGAAACGGCTGCTCGACGGACAGGCTGGCCTTGACGCGCAGATCAGTAAAGGCGCCCGCGAACAGGGGCGCCTCGCGCAGGAACGCCTGGATGGCCCCGATCCCCTCCTCTGGTCCGGCCAGAAACAGGTTGATGCCCTCGGGGGCGAGCAGGACCGTTCCCTTCAGACCCAGTGCAAGGCAGCGCTCACGCAGGGGCGCGCGAAACGCCTCGGGGTGCGCAATCGGCACGAACTTGTAGCCGGCGATGTTGACGATGTTCATCGCTTAACATTATAAAGCGCGGCCCGCCGGGGGCGGCCGCGCGCCCGCCGGCGCCCCCGGGTCCTGTGCAAGACCTTGATTACACGGAAGAGTCGGGCAGCGCCTGCGAAACAGCCGGAGATCGTGTTCGGCGCTTTCGCGGGCGCGGTAAAATGCAGCGCCCAAGCCCTCATTCCAAGTCGACCCAACACCCCGTGCCTGATTTTGTCCACCTTCGCATGCATTCGGAGTATTCCATCTCCGATGGCATGGTCCGGATCGATCAGGTCGTCGCGCGCGCGCGGGACGACCAGCAGGGCGCCCTTGCGCTCACGGACCTGTCGAATCTGTTCGGCCTCATCAAGTTCTACAAGGCGGCCAGGCAGGCCGGCGTCAAACCTCTCGTGGGCTGCGATGTCTGGGTCAGTGGCGCCGAGCGCAACACCGGGCCCGAGCGCGCCTCGCGGCTGGTCCTCCTGGTGCAAAATCGCGCGGGATATCTGCGCCTGAGCGAACTGCTCTCGCGTGCCTGGCTGGAAAACCAGGTCCGCGGCCGACCCGAGATTCAGACGGACTGGTTGCAGCAGGGCGGGACCGAGGGCTTGATCGCGCTCTCGGGAGGCCAGGCCGGGGATATGGGCGCGGCGATCGCCAACGAGCAGACCGAACTCGCGATTGCATGCGCCAAGCGCTGGGCGGACCTGTTCCCGAACCGCTTCTACATCGAGCTGCAGCGCTATGGCCAGGCCGGGGCCGAGAGCTACGTCGGACAGGCAAGCGCCATCGCCGCGCAGCTCGGCCTGCCGGTGGTCGCGACCCACCCCGTCCAGTTCCTGGACCCGGAGGAATTTCGCGCCCACGAGGCCCGTGTCTGCATCGCCGAGGGCGAGATTCTTGCGAATCCGAGGCGCAGCCGGCGCTTCACCGCGGACCAGTATTTCAAGACCCAGGCGCAGATGTGCGCATTGTTTGCCGATCTGCCAAGCGCCCTGGCCAACACGGTCGAGATCGCCAAGCGCTGCAATCTGACGCTCGAGCTCGGCAGGCCTTGCCTGCCGGAGTTTCCGACGCCCGCAGGCATCGGCCTGGACGATTTTCTGCTGCACGAGGCCCGTACAGGCCTTGAGCGCCGGCTCCTGGCGCTCTACCCGGACGAGGCGCTGCGCGCGGCGCGGCGGGAGCACTACCTGGAGCGCCTCGACTTCGAGGTCCAGACCATCATCAAGATGGGCTTTCCCGGCTACTTCCTCATCGTCGCGGACTTCATCAACTGGGCCAAGCACAACGGCGTGCCCGTCGGGCCAGGACGCGGCTCGGGCGCGGGCTCGCTCGTCGCGTACAGTCTTGGCATCACGGATCTCGACCCCCTCGCCTACAAGCTGCTCTTCGAGCGCTTCCTGAATCCCGATCGCGTCTCGATGCCGGACTTCGACATCGACTTCTGCCAGGAAGGGCGCGACCGCGTCATCGACTACGTGAAGCAGAAGTACGGCGCCCAGTGCGTCGCTCAGATCGCCACCTTCGGCACCATGGCGGCCAAGGCGGCGGTGCGCGACATCGGCCGGGTCCTCGATCTGCCGTTCAACTTTGTCGACGGGATCGCCAAGCTGATCCCGTTTCGCCCCGGCAAACTGGTGACGATCGCCGATGCGCGCAAGGAGGAGCCGCTGCTCGCCGAGCGCGAGGAGCGTGAGGAGGAGGTGCGCGAGCTGCTCCGGCTCGCCGAAGCAGTCGAAGGATTGACGCGCAACGTCGGCATGCATGCCGGGGGCGTCTTGATCGCGCCGGGGAAGCTGACCGACTTCAGCCCTCTTTATGCGCAGCAGGGATCCTCGAGCATCGTCAGCCAGTACGACAAGGACGACGTCGAGGCAGCAGGGCTCGTCAAGTTCGACTTTCTCGGTCTCACCACCCTGACGATCCTGAACTGGGCCACCGAGAGCATCCGCCGCCTGCATCCGGAGCACGCCACTTTCTCGCTCGAGTCGGTGCCCCTCGATGACCAGGCGGCCTTCCGGCTTCTGCAGCGTGGTGAAACGGTCGCCGTCTTCCAGCTGGAAAGTCGCGGCATGCAAAGTCTGCTCAAGGACGCGAAGCCGGACCGCTTCGAGGACATCATCGCCCTAAACGCGCTCTACCGGCCGGGTCCGATGGACCTGATTCCCGACTTCGTGGCGCGCAAGAAAGGCGAGCGCTTCGAGTATCCGGATGCGCGTGTCAAACCGATCCTGGAGGAGACCTACGGCATCATGGTCTACCAGGAGCAGGTGATGCAGATGGCGCAGATCATCGGCGGCTACTCGCTTGGCGCCGCAGATCTCCTGCGCCGCGCGATGGGCAAGAAAAAGCCCGAGGAGATGGCCAAGCACCGCGAGATCTTCGCCGCGGGAGCGGCGGGCAACGGTTTGTCGAAGCAGCAGGCGAGCGAACTGTTCGACCTGATGGAGAAATTCGCAGGCTATGGATTCAACAAGTCGCATGCGGCCGCCTACGCGCTGCTTGCCTATCACACAGCCTGGCTGAAGGCGCACTTTCCGGCCGAGTTCATGGCGGCCAACCTGTCGGCGGCGATGGACGACACGGACAAGGTCAAGGTGCTGATCGAGGATGCGCGCAGCGTCCTGTCACTGTCCATCCTGCCCCCGGACATCAACCTGTCGGACTATCATTTCACGCCGGTCATCGAGGGTGAAGCCGGGACGAGCCGTGCCCGCGCCGTGCGCTATGGCCTCGGTGCGGTCAAGGGGGGCGGACAGGCCGCCATCGAGAGCATCGTCGCCGCGCGCCGCGCGGGCCCGTTTCGCGACCTGTTCGACTTCTGCGCGCGCGTCGACAAGCGCCTTGTGAATCGACGCGTCGTCGAGGCGCTGGTGCGCTCAGGCGGCTTTGACAGCATTGCTCCCCACCGGGCCAGTCTCTTGGCCTCAGTGGGCAGGGCCATGGAGGCTGCCGAACAGGCCGAAGCCCACATCCACCAGGTCAGCCTCTTCGAGGCCGGCTCAGGCGACACCCTGGCCGTCGGTTGCGAACTGGTGAACGTTAGGCCCTGGTCGGAGAAACAGAAGCTCACCGAGGAGAAGCTCGCCCTCGGGTTCTACCTTTCGGGGCACCTCTTCAAGGGATTCGAGGACGAAGTCAGGCGCTTTGCGCGGACTCCGCTCGCGCAGTTGCAGGCGCAGCGCGACGTGCAGGTGCTGTGCGGCATCATCGCGGGGGTCAGGACGCAGATGACGCGGCGTGGCAAGATGGTCGTGGTCGTCCTCGACGATGGCACGGCCCAGATCGAAGTGACGGCATTTGCCGAGCTCTACGAAAAACATCGGGCCCAATTGCGCGAGGATGAGCTCCTGGTCGTGCATGGCACCGTGCGTAATGATGATTTCAGCGGTGGTCTGCGCGTGACCGCCGAGCGCCTCCTCGACCTGCGCGCGGCGCGCTTGCAGTACGCACGTGCCCTGCGGCTGTCGATGAACGGTCAATCCGATGCGGCGCGCCTGCGCACCCTCCTTGATCCCTACCGCATCGCGGCCGCTTCACAGGCCGCTTCACAGGCNNATTCACAGGCCCATTCACACGCCGGCTCTCCCGCCGAACAGAGCGCGGCAGGCGTGCCGGCTGCCGGCTGCCCGGTGATGATCCGCTATTACAACGAGGGCGCGCAGTGCGAAGTGGCGCTGGGTGCCGCATGGCGCGTGAATCCCGACGAGAACCTGACCCTGAGCCTCGCTGACTGGCTGACTGCGCAAAACGTCGAGATCCAGTACCAATAATGGCTGCTCGCGCCAGCGCTGCCTATGGCCCGAGCGATGCGATCGACGCGACGCGCGTCAAGCGGGTCCTGATCGTCATGCTGCGGCACCATGGCGATGTGCTGCTCACCTCCCCCGTGATCGAGGCGCTGCACCGGGCCGTGCCCGGGCTCGAAGTCGACGTGCTCCTGTACATGGAAACCGCACCGCTGCTCGAACACAATCCCGGCGTGGCCGAGCTGTTTCGCATCGACCGCCTCTGGAAGTCCCAAGGCCCCATCGCGCAGCTGAAGGCCGAGCGCGCCCTGCTGCGTGCGCTCGGGAGTCGTCGGCATGACCTTCTCATTCACCTTAGCAACCATCGGCGCGGTGCGTGGCTTGCGCGCTGGCTGCGACCCCGCTGGTCGGTCGCCCCGCGACCGCGCACAGCGAGCCGCTTCTGGGGTGGCTCCTTCACGCACCTATACGTCAATGGCAACTCGGTGCCAGGCGGCAGCCCGCTCGCCCGGCGCCACACGGTGGAGCAGAATCTTGACGCGCTGCGCCGTCTTGGCATCCAGGTCGAGCCCTCGCCGAGGCTGACCCTCGTCGCGGGGCCGGAAGGCGACGCGGCCGCGCGCGAACTGCTCGAGCACCATCGCGTCACCGAACCCTATATCCTGATCCAGCCGACCTCGCGCTGGATGTTCAAGTGCTGGACGGCCGCAGCCAATGCCCAACTCATCCGGCAGCTCCTCGCGCGCGGTCACACGATCATATTGAGCTGTGCCCCCGACCCCAGGGAGCAGGCGATGATCACCGACATACTGGAGTTGATCGGCGAGCCGCCGGCCGGGCTGGTGCTCGCGACGCAGGGCTCGACCCTGTTGCGCCTTGCGGCCCTCATCGGTGGGGCGCGCCTTTTCATCGGCATCGATTCGGCGCCGATGCACATCGCCGCTGCCATGCAGACGCCCGTGGTGGCGCTGTTTGGACCTTCGGGCGAAGACAACTGGGGGCCGTGGAAGGGTGATGGTCGTCTGCAGTACCGGGTGGTGGCCCACACCGATTTCACCTGCAGGCCTTGTGGTCAGGACGGTTGCGGCGGCGGCAAGGTGAGCCTGTGCCTGACGCGCCTGCCGGTGGCCCAGGTGCTCGCGGCTGTCGACGAGTTGCTGCGCGAATCGGAACCGCTGTTTGCAAGCTGACCGCGCATGAAGATCGCGCTTGTCCGTGCGCGCTACAACCCTTCGGGCGGAGCGGAACGCTTCGCCGAGCGTGCCCTCATTGCGCTTGCCGATCAAGACGCCCTGGTGAGCGTGATCGCACGCAGCTGGAAGCCAGAGGGTGCCGCGCCCATCCGCTGCGCGCTCGTGACCTGCGACCCATTCTATCTGGGCAGCGTGTGGCGTGACTGGGGTTTCGCGCGCGCCGTGGTCCGTCTCGTGCGCGGCATGCACTTCGATCTCGTGCAAAGCCATGAGCGTATCCCGGGCCTTGCGATCTACCGGGCGGGCGATGGCGTGCATGCGTCCTGGCTGGCGCGGCGCCGTGCGGCGCTCGGACTTCGGGCGCGGCTTGGCGTCCTTTTCAATCCCCATCACTGGTACCTGGTGCGTGTTGAACGCCTGCTCTTTGAGCATCCCGACCTGCGGGCGGTCATCTGCAACTCCAGCCTGGTTGCGCGCGAGATCGCCGAGCGCTTTCAGATCGATCCGGCCAAGCTGCACCGGATCCCCAATGGTGTCGACCTCGAGCGTTTTCATCCGCGCGTGGGTGCCCTGCACCGGGTGCGGACGCGCGCGCTGCTCGACATCGGTGCGGATGCCCCGGTCCTGCTGTTCATGGGCTCGGGCTTTGAGCGCAAGGGTCTGGCGTATGCCCTCGATGCGCTCGCACGGCTGCCTGCCGCGGTCCACCTTGTGGTCGTCGGCGACGACAAGCGCCGGGCGCGCTACACGGCGCAGGCGAGGCGCCTCGGGCTCACGGCCCGCGTGCATTTCGTGGGGGAGCAGGCCGATCCCCTGCCGTTCCTGGCTGGGGCCGACGCGCTCGTGCTGCCGACACTCTACGACCCGTTTCCCAATGCCGTACTCGAGGCGCTCGCGTGCGGCCTGCCGGTCATCACCAGCGATGCGTGCGGCGCGCTCGATGTGGTCCAGGCGGGCACGAATGGCTGGATCCATCGAAGCGCTGACAGCGCCGATCTGACCGAAAAACTTCGCCTCTGGCTTGACCGCTGGCAAGAACCGGGCGGCCGCGCAGCGCTTGGCGAAAGCGCGCGCCTGAGCGTGGCCGGGCATGGCACCGAAGCGCTGGGCGCAGCGCTGATGGCCCTGTACCGGGGACTCCTTGGTGCGCCGGAGTCAGCGGGCGCGGGGGCCGGGGTTCCGGGCGATGCTAGAATCGGCGCTTCGGCAGCCCCGGCTGCGCCCTCCCCGAGGCGGTAATCCGCGTTCGCGTCATGCTCGAGCCTCCCCCACCCACAGGGCGACCATCGAAGGACCCCGCAGGGTCGGCTGCGACGCCTGCGGGGGCGACCCCCGACGCACCCGCCCCCGCACCTGCCGACCTGCCTGCCGAGTCGCTTCCCGAGTCGCTTCCGAGCAGCGTCATCTACCGGCGGCTCCTGGGTTATGTGCGCCCCTATTGGGGCATCTTTGCCCTGGGTACCCTCTGCTCGCTCGTCGCCTCGACCACGGATACCCTGTTCGCGCGACTTCTGAAGCCGCTCACCGACCAGGGGTTTTCCGGGCAGACCGGTCACGACATCTACTTCTACCCGCTCGCCATCGTCGGCCTGTTCCTGATGCGCGGCCTGTTCACCTTCTGCAATTCCTACGCCATGTCCTATGTGGGCAACCGGGTTCTGAATGAACTGCGGCGCGAGATGTTTCATCGCATGGTGGCGCTGCCCACCCGATTCTTCGACACGCATGCCTCCTCCAAGATCGTCTCGCGCATCGTCTTTGAGGCCTCCAATGTCATGGGTACGGCGACCAGCCTGTTCACCAACGTGGTCCGCAATGGATTCACCGTGCTGTTCCTTCTCATCTACCTGTTCTCGATCAGCTGGCGGTTGACCCTGTTCTCGGTGGTGCTGGTGCCTGCGGTCACGCTGATCGTGCGGCGCTTCTCGACGCGGATGCGACAGCTCTCGCGAGCGAACATGAACATGACGGGCGAATTGACACGCGTCGTCCAGGAGACCATCGATTGCCAGAAGGTCGTCAAGGTGTACGGCGGCGAGGCTGAGGCCAAGCGGCGCTTCGGCAGGACCATCGATGGCCTGCGCGGCAATGCCATGCGCATCACCGTGACCAGTTCCGGGACGGTTCCCGTGACGCAGCTCATGACTGCGGTCGCTTTCGCGTTCGTCGTCTTCTTCGCGCTACGCTTGGCACAGCACCACCAGATGACCCCGGGTGACTTCATTTCCTTCATGGCGGCGATGCTCGGCCTGCTGGCGCCGCTCAAGCAGCTGGCAGACATCAACGGTCCTCTCGAACGCGGCCTGGCTGC
The DNA here is from genome assembly GCA_003136595.1 of Burkholderiales bacterium. Classification (GTDB taxonomy): domain Bacteria; phylum Pseudomonadota; class Gammaproteobacteria; order Burkholderiales; family Burkholderiaceae_D; genus BOG-994. Next base: position 27,078 of record PLEY01000162.1, on the reverse strand, counting down.
TGCCGAGGGCGTCTTTAGCCTCATCGATGAGTCGCCCGAGGACGACCGCGGCACCATCGTGGTCGAACGGGCCCGCGGTGCGCTCGAGTTCCAGGATGTCGTCATGCGCTACGCCGGTTCGACGCGCCTTGCACTGGCCGGGATCAGTCTGTCGATCCGCGCGGGTGAATCGATGGCCCTGGTGGGCACGTCGGGGGGTGGCAAGACGACGCTTGCCAATCTCATTCCCCGCTTCTATCACGCGGCAGAGGGACGGATCCTTCTCGATGGCATCCCCATCGAGGAGCTGACGGTTGCGAGCCTGAGAGAACAGATCGCGATGGTGAGTCAGGACGTCGTGCTGTTCAACGATACGATCCGCGCGAACATCGCCTACGGCTCACGCCGGGAGTCGAGCCTTGAGGAGATCCGCGCAGCGGCGCGCGCGGCCCACCTGCTCGATTTCATCGATGAACTGGCGCAGGGCATGGAGACGGTCATCGGCGAGCGGGGCGTGCGCCTGTCCGGTGGCCAGAGACAGCGCTTGGCGATCGCGCGCGCCATCCTGAAGGATGCCCCGATCCTGATCCTGGACGAGGCCACATCGGCGCTCGACACCGAGTCCGAGCGGCACGTGCAGCTCGCGCTGGAGGCGCTCATGCGCGGCCGGACCACCGTGGTGATCGCGCACCGCCTCTCGACGATCGAGAAGTCGGATCGCATCGCGGTGCTTGAGCGCGGCCGCATCGTCGAGGTCGGCACCCATTCCGAGCTGCTCGCACGCAACGGCACCTATGCAAACCTGTACCGAATAGGCTATGGGGCCGAGGCTCAGCAGGCCAAGGAACCCGATGTCGCGCCCTCCTAGGCATGAACATACTGCACACTGAGGCATCGACAGGCTGGGGAGGTCAGGAGATACGGATACTGAGCGAGGCGCGGGGCATGATCGAGCGCGGCCATCGGGTCCAGATCCTGACCGCACCTTCGGCACGCATCCTCCTTGAGGCGCCGCGCTTCGGTGTGCCCGCGAGCACGGCTGCGATCGGGCGCAAGGGATGGCGGGGGCTCCTTGCCGCACGCAACTGGATCCTTGCCGAACATCGACGCCTCGCGATCGACGTCATCAACACGCACAGTTCGACCGACAGCTGGCTGGTCGCGCTGGCCAGTCTGAGCCTGCCCGCAGCGCCGGTGCAGGTGCGCACCCGCCATATCTCCGCACCGGTGCCGAACAACCTGTCGACGCGCTGGCTCTATGGACACGCGAGCCGCCTGGTCGTCACCACGGGCGAGGCGCTGCGCGAGCAGCTGATCCGCGACAATCACCTCGCGCCCGAGCGCATCGTCTCGATTCCCACCGGTATCGATGTCCAGCGCTTTCGGCCGCCGAACTCAAGCGAGCGCGGCAGCGCCCGTGCAAGGCTCGAGGTCAATGACGCCGTCTTCGTGGTCGGCATCGTCGCCACCTTGCGCAGCTGGAAGGGCCACCGCTACCTGCTCGAGGCCCTGCATACGCTCGTCGCGCTGGATGGTGCCGCGCAGATCCTGGTGGTCATCGTCGGTGACGGACCGCAGCGTCAGACCCTCGAGGGTCAGGTCGCGAAGGCGCGCCTCGATCGCCATGTATTGTTCGCCGGCAATCAGGACGATGTCCTGCCCTGGCTGCATGCCATCGACGCGTTCGTGCTGCCCTCCTATGCCAACGAGGGCATTCCGCAGGCGCTGCTGCAGGCCATGGCATGCAGGATTGCCGTGGTCACCACCCACGCGGGTGCGATCGGGGAGATCGCCAAGGCCGACGAGACCGCGCTGGTCGTGCCCGTGCGCGACGCCGAGGCGCTCGCAGTGGCTCTCGCGCGCCTGCGCGCCGATGCCGGATTGCGCGCGCGTCTGGGCGAGGGCGCCCGGCGCCTCGTTTGTGCCGCCCATACCGAAGCAGGTATGCTCGAGGCGATGGAAGATGTGTTTCGGCGTGCCCAGGCGATGTCCCAGGCGGCAGGGCGGCCGCCGCACTCGAGGAGACCCGTATGACAACCCACGCGATCAGCCGCTTTCCGGTTCCCGAGCTCGCAGATCTGCCGGCCGATATCCGTACCCAGATTCTCGAGGTTCAGGAGAAGGCGGGCTTCGTGCCCAACGTGTTTCTCGCGCTGGCCCACCGTCCGGCGGAATTTCGTGCCTTTTTTGCCTACCACGATGCACTCATGCTGAAGGAGACCGGCCACCTCAGCAAGGCGGAACGCGAGATGATCGTCACGACCACGAGCGCCCGGAACAATTGCCTGTACTGCGTCGTGGCACACGGGGCCCTCGTACGGATCTACTCGAAGGCGCCTCAGCTGGCCGATCAGATCGCCGTCAATCACACGAAGGCCGACATCACGGCGCGTCAGCGCGCGATGCTTGATTTTGCCGTGAAGGTCTGCCTCGAGGCCGACCGGGTCGATGATGCGGACTATGCAAACCTGCACGCCCACGGTTTCGACGATGAGGATATCTGGGATATCGCCGCCATCAGTGCGTTCTTTGGCATGTCGAACCGCCTTGCGAATTGCTTTGCCATGCGGCCGAATGACGAGTTCTACCTGATGGGACGCGTGCCGCGTCCCGAGCGCGCGCGCCAGGCCTAGACCCCGGCAGCCGCGCCGGGCCGCCCGTGCAGATAGCGGGCGCGCAGGCCCTTTAGGACCCAGAGCGCGAGCGCCGCGGTGATGAGATCCGCGGCGATCGCCAGCGCGAACACCGGCGTCCAGCTGCCGCTCGCCTCGCGCAGCAGGGCCGCAAGCGGGCCGCCCAGGATCGAGCCGATCCCCTGGGCGATGTAGAGGCAGCCGTAGTTGGTCGTTGCATGGCGCGTGCCGAAGGTGTCGGTCAGGGTCGAGGGGAAGAGCGAGAAGATCTCGCCCCACCCAAAGAACACCACGCCGGAGAGCAGGACGAAGAGCACCGGATCGCTGCGCGTAAGAAGCCACAAGGCCATGGCGACGCCCTCGAAGGCAAACGCGAGCGCCATCGTGTGCTCGCGACCGATGCGGTCTGAGAGGAAGCCGAAGAACGGCCGGGTGAGGCCATTGGTGAAGCGGTCCAGGGTCAGCGCGAGCGGCAGCGCGGCGCTGCCCCACACGATGAGGTCGGCGACGCCAAAATCCCGCGCGAAACTGGCCATCTGGGAGGTCACCATCAGCCCCGACGTGGACATGAGACTCATCATGACGAAGAGCAGCCAGAAGATCGGTGAGCGCAGCATCGCACGCGGCCCGACGTCGATCGGGCCCCTGCCGACGGAGGCCTCCCCCTCTGCCGGCGCCTGCGGCGAGCGCAGGAACTGGGCCGCGAAAAACCCCACGAATCCGAAGATGAGGCCGAAGGTGAGAAGGGTCGACTGGTAGCCGACGTCCTGGATCGAGTTGCGGATCGGATAGGTCGTGGCGATCGCCCCCATCCCATAGCCGGCGGCGACCATGCCGGCAGCAAAGCCGCGGCGTTCCGGAAACCAGCGGACCATGAGTCCGACCACCCCGACATAGACGATCCCGGTACCGAGGCCGCCCAGCACGCCATAGGCCGCGTAGAGGCCCCACAAAGTGGTGACTTGGCTTGTGACCACCCAGCTCAGACCCGTCAGGAGCGTGCCGAACGAGAGCAGTCGGCGCGGTCCGAAGCGGTCGATGAGGCTGCCCTGAAACGGCGAGAAGAAGGTCTGCAGGACAATCAGAAGGGAGAATGTGACCTGCAAGGAAGAGAGCGGCACGCCCAGGGCACTCGTCAGCGGCTTGGTGAAGAGTGTCCAGACGTACTGGCTGCTCGAGATCGACATCATGCAGACGATGCCCACGGCAAGTTGCCACCAGCGCATCGACGGGGACACCGGCGCCGTGTCGGGGATCTCGGACTTCAGGGTCGTGGTCGTCATGGTTCGGGTGCTTTGGAATGGAGGTTCCTGGCTAAAGCAATCCCCATGCCGGTGTCGCGTCGTGCAGGCCCGGTGCCAGGTGCGTGCTCGTGCGCAGGCAGCCCTGAGTGCGAGTGCGGCAAGGCGCCGGCGAGTGCCCGATCTTGCCCTCGCGGATCGGTGAGACTCCGCACGGCTCGGGACGCTGTGAGCGCGTCCACGGCCAGCGCGCGCCCTAGGGCTCCCTGCGGCGCAGGGCTGCGAGCACTGCGGCCAGGAGTTGTGCGGCGTCGAGGGGTTTGGCGATGAAGTCGTGCATGCCCGCAAGCGCGCAGCGCTCCTTGTCCTCGGCAAAGGCATTTGCGGTCATGGCAATGATCGGCGTGCCGCGGTTTTGGAGCCCGGCGTGAATCCGCCGGGTGGTCTCGATGCCATCCAGATCGGGCATGCGCACGTCCATCAGGATGGCTGCGAACGGCACCACGCGCGCGCGCTCCAGCGCCTCGTGGCCACCCGAGGCGAAATCCAGGCGAAGACCAGAGCCGGCGAGGAAGAAGTCGATGATCTCCCGGTTCGTCTCGTCGTCATCGACGACGAGCAAGCGCGCCCGCGGAAAATCCCGGCGGATGAGTGCGCCCAGCTCCTCGGTCGAATGCGCCCCGGTGACGACTGCGGCCTCTGCGGTTTGAGTGGGATGCCCAAGACGCGCTGTGAACCAGAACACGCTACCCACGCCCGGCGTGCTCGTGGCGCTGATCGAGCCACCCATCATCTCAACAAGGTGGCGGGTGATGGCCAGCCCGAGTCCCGTGCCGCCCGACCCCGATGCGAGCGTCGAGGCAGCCTGCTCGAAGGCCTCGAACATCCTCGGCAGCTGACCGGCTTCGATGCCGATTCCCCGGTCGCGCACCTCGAAGCGCACCACGGTTGCGAGTTCGGCTTCCTGAAGGAGTTCGATGGCGATCGAGATCGTGCCGGTCGCGGTGAATTTGACGGCATTGCTGAGCAGATTCAGGAGCACCTGTCCGAGTCGCATCGGATCGCCCAGAAAGACTCGCTCTCCCAGATCCTTCGCAAGGTCGAGGGACAGACTGAGTCCCTTCGCCTGCAGGGTGTCTTCGATCAGGGCGACCATCGAGTCGACCACGGTGCGGATCGTGAATTCGACCTTGTCGATCTCGACGCTGCCGGTCTCGATCTTGGAGATATCGAGGACATCGTTGATGATGCCAAGCAGATGGCGCGACGCCAATATCACCTTGCCGAGCGTCGCTTTCTGCTCGGGCTCGCGCGCCTGACGCAGCGCCTTCTCCGACATGCCGACGATGGCGTTCAGAGGCGTGCGCAGTTCGTGGCTCATGTTGGCGAGAAACGTGGTCTTGGCACGGTTGGCGGATTCGGCGGCGTCCTTGGCCACCGACAGCTGCGCGGTGCGCTCTTCGACCAGCCGTTCGAGATCCTCGCGGTGCTGACCAAGTTCGATGGCGATGCGGCGGCTCTCGGTCTTGTCGGTGAAAGTCACGGCGGCGGCGACCGGATGCTCGGAGCCTTCGCCGAAGATCGGATTCGAATTGATGCTGATCCAGCGCATGCCCTTGCCCGGCACGTGCACGCCCATGATCTGGTTGCGCACGACACACCCGGTCTTGAGCGTCAGGATGGCCGGATGCTCGCTGCCCGGAAAGGGCGTGCCATCTTCATGGACTGCATGCCACCCCGGGTCCATCGAAGTCTTGCCCAACAGTTGATCGCGGGTGAGGCCCAGGATCTGCTCGGCGGCCGCATTGGCATCGACGATCGGCCCGTCCAGCGTCTGCACCACGACGCCCTCGCTCATGGCGTCGAACACGCTGCGCAGGTGTGCCTCGTTCAGACGCAGGATGCGCTCCTGGCGCACCCGCGACGTGACGTCCTGCGCCGTGCCGGTCATACGCTCGGGCCTCGCGTCGAAGCTTTGCGCGAGTTCGCCGCGCACATGCAGGTAGCGGCTCTGGCCGTCGGGCCGGATGACCCGATGGGTCAGATCGAGGGGTCTGCGCTCCCCGAGGGCACACCGGTAGGCCAGCAGGGTCGGCTCGCGGTCGTCAGGATGCAGCTGCCGGAGCCAGTCGTCCAGGGTGACCTCGGCGACCCCGGCCGGCAGGCCATACAGTCGCGCCATCTCCTCGGACCATACGAGGCGCTCGCCCGTAACGTGGCACTCCCAGCTGCCGATGTGTCCGATGCGCTGCGCCTCCTTCAGACGCGCTTCGCTTTCGATGAGCGCGGACTGCGCCGCCTTGCGCTCCCCGATATCGACCAGCATGGCCAGCACGTCAGCGCTGCCGTCGCCGAGAATCGCACACTGGATTTCATACCAGCCCAGCGTCCCGTCACGGCGCTTTTGCTGGAGTTCCGTGCGGAACACCTTGCCGGCTTTTAGCACCGGATCGGCAAGACGTCCGAATTCGGCGTGCTCGAAGTCGCTGCGAAAGAACATCCTGGAGGTGCGGCCCAGCAGTTCGCCGATCGGATACCCGAGCATTCTCTGGAAACCGGTATTGGCCCAAAGCAGATGGCGGTCCCTGAGCTTCACGATGCCGAGAAGCTCGGAATCGAGCATGCCCTTCTTTTCCTCCAGCAGTTGGACCAGGTCGAGTTCGGCGCGCTTTCGCTGTGTGATGTCCATGAACACCGCGATGAAGTGATCCGGCGCCGCGAACTGCACCTGCACGGCTATCCAGCGCTGCAGCGCCGGCACAAGCACCTCGAACGACTCAGACGCGCCGCCGCGAGCCACGCGGCCATAGGACTCGAGGACTTCCACATTGGCCTGCCGGAATCCGGGCAGGAGTTCCGAGATGCGCTTGCCGAGGACGTATCCGAGGCCGCTGTGCTGATGAAACGCCGGATTCGTATACAGGTAGATGAAATCGTCGGGTCTGCCGTCTTGATAGAGCATCCGGCAGTAGGCGATTCCGGTGGACATGCTTTCGGCGAAAGCGTCCAGGAGGTCGCCAAACTTCGGCGATACAAATCCCTCTTCGGACAGGATGCTGCCCTTATCAACAGGTTGCTGCAGCATGACGGGCCTCACGGGCAGGCAGCCATGACCGTCGGACCGGCATGGCTTGCCATGCGTACTATAGACGGTTTCATCGACGCTGCGCCGCGGTTGCGCGTCCGTCCGGGGCGAGGAGAGGTGCGGCTGCCGCAGGCCGGATCCGAGGATGGTGTGACGGTGCCGGCCCGTACGTTGCCTGCGGTTTGCCCATCCGGCGCTCCCCCAAAGAGGCGGCCGACCCCCGGCCCCCCCGGCCTCGACGTGGCGGCGGGCGCGGGGCCGATGTCCGCAGTCTAGGGTGTGAGAGTCACCACGTTCATGCTCCAGGGCGTGAGCGTGAGGCCAAGCGGCAGGGTTTGCGCCCCGAGGCTCGCCGTCGCTGGAGCGGCCCAGACGTTGTTTTGTGACTGGTCGTAGATGCCTTTGTCGTAAGTTGCTATCGACACGGCCGAGGCATGGTCCTGACCGGTCACGTGGAGCGTGACCGTCTTGCTGCTGGTCTGATTCAGATTGAAGAGGACCACGGCCGTGCCGCCACTGTTGGTCGCGGCATAGGCGCGCACGTCGCTGGTGTCGCCCGTGACTGTCGGGCTCAAGGCGTGCTCTCCGTTGTGTGCCACGGCGCTAAAGAGCTCAAAAGCGCGCATCGTCGGCAAGAGCGTGCCGAGCGGCACCGTCGGCGCGCCGCCGCAGCCGCCCTCCGGCAGTCCGTCGGAGAACACCATGTAACCCCCGAAGTTCTGCCATCCGTAGAGCGAACTCGAGAAATTCCCGCTGCTCGCATCCGAGCATCCGCCGAATCCGATCCACCAGGTGGCCCGCGCGACGCCCGCATTCATCAGTTCGCCCAGCACTTGGCCCGCATACAGCGCCTGGGTGATGGAAGAGCTCTGCTTGCCGGGATTGCTGTAGACCGAGCCCAGTTCGCCGACATAGATCGGGGTATCAGGGTGGCCTGCCGAAGCCAGATCAGCCTTCACGGCGACAAGCTGTGAGGCGAAGGCCTGGGCTGCTTGGCTAACCAGGTAGGTGTCGCTCTCCTGCCCGGGGGTCTGGGCATAGAAGTGGTACTCGACGAAGTCGTACTTCGCCTGAGCGAGCACGATTGAATCCCAGGTGCCCCCGGGGTTGACGACCACGCCGACCTGGGTATTGGGGTTGGCCGCTTTCATCTGCGGATAGAAGCCCGTGGCGACCGCATTGGCATAGGTGGTCGGATCATTCTTGATCGGATGCAGGTCGGTCTCCCAACTCCCGAATACCTCATTGCCGACCGTCCAATGACTCACATGGTTGCCGTTGGCCAGCGCATTGGCCACCCAGGCCGCGGCTTCGGCCGGATCGCCACCTGCATCGCACGCCGGATTGGTCCCGTAGTCGACCGTCACCGCGACGTCGAAGTTGCCCGGATCGACGACATCGGCAAGAAAGCTTGGGAAGTTCGCAGCCGGAAACGTATAGCCGCCCCCGCACAGGCTGTTGGTGGCCCAGTGGTAGAGATCGGACCCCGAGCCCCCGGGCCAGCGCAATGCCTTGATGCCAGCAGTCTGCAAAGCCGCTGTGATCCCGGTTTTCGATTGATCGAACCAGTAGGCCATGTTCACGCCAATGATCTGATTGGTGACCGGCGCACCCAGCACCGCCGGATCGACGGTGACGCTTGCGGCTGCCGGTGCGGGTGATGGCGCGGGAGCAGGAGCAGGAGCAGGAGCCGGAGCAGGAGCAGGAGCGGGCGCAGGCGCAGGTGCAGGCGCAGGTGCAGGCGCGGGCGCCGGTGCGGGTGATGGAGCCGCCACCGGTGCAGGAACCGGTGCGGGAGCGGCGCTCGGTGTGCCGGCGCCTGAGGTGGTTGATGCCGACGCGGGGGCAGTGGTCGTTGCAGGACCCGCGCCGGTTCCGCCGCCGCAGGCGACGAGCGTCATCGCACCCAGCAGCGCCGCAAGCGGGTTCTTCACATGGCGCGAACCGTCCATTACTTTCCCTTCAATCGATCTTCACCACGGGAGCTGCGCGCGATCGGAGCCGACCCCGATGGGATCCTCGTGGCCTTCGCGCCGCCGCCCCGGTTCATGGGCGGTACACGGGCGAGGAGCTGCGGGATGTCCCTGAACAGACGTGCGCAGGCGTGAGGTCCGTCGGGCAACGAGCCCAAGAGGAGTCGAGGCTGCCAATCGGCAGGGCCTCCCCCGAGGTCACAGGGACTAAGGTCCCCGGACGGGCGCCTCGGGCAGTGACTCCTCATGGGCACTTAAACCCTCGACGTATGTTATCGCCGGACCTGGGGCCAAGGAATGAGTCGTTTGAACTAGGAGACAAGCCTAGCTGCGGTACGGAATCTCGGTCTAGGTGTGCACGCGTGCGGGGTCACGTGCGAGTCGATCGCGTCGAAAGCGCGCAGGCGCACGCCTTCATCCGCGGGGCCTAAGTCAGGATGATGTCGTACTGCTCCTGATGGTACAGCGCGTCGACCTGGAGTGAGATGGGCTTGCCGATGAAGTCGCCCAGCATCGCGAGGTTCTGCGATTCCTCCTCGAGGAACAGGTCGATGACCTGCTGCGATGCGAGCACGCGGAATTCGCGCGGATTGAACTGACGCGCCTCGCGCAGCAGTTCTCGCAGGACCTCGTAGCAGATGGTGCGCGCCGTTTTGACCTCACCCTTGCCTGCGCAGGTCGGACAGGGCTCGCACAGGATATGCGCGAGCGATTCGCGCGTCCGTTTCCGCGTCATTTCAACCAGTCCGAGCTGGGTGAAGCCGTTCACCGTCATGCGGGTGTGATCCCGGGACAGCGCCTTCTTCAGTTCCGAGAGGACGGCACTGCGGTGATCCACGTTTTCCATGTCGATGAAGTCGAGGATGATGATGCCTCCAAGATTGCGCAGACGCAGCTGACGCGCGATGGCCTGGGCCGCTTCGAGATTGGTCTTGAATATGGTGTCATCGAACGAGCGGCCTCCGACGAAGCCGCCGGTGTTGACATCGATGGTTGTCATCGCTTCGGTCTGATCGACGATCAGGTAGCCACCCGACTTCAGATCGACGCGCCGCTCCAGCGCCCTTTGGATCTCCTCCTCGACCCCATAGAGGTCGAACAGCGGCCGCTCCCCGGTGTAGTGCAAAAGGCGCCCCGAGACGGACGGCATGTAGGCCTCAGAGAAGGTGAGCAGCTTCGTGTAGCTCTCGCGGGAGTCGACCTGGATGCTCGAGGTCTCCTCATGGACGAAGTCGCGCAGCACCCGTTGCGCGAGACTTAAGTCCTGATAGAGCAGGGATGGGGCGGGTTTTTCCTGCGCCGCGATATGGATGTTCTTCAGGAGCCTGCGCAGATACTCGATATCGGCTGACAGGTCCGCCTCGCTCGCATCCTCGGCCATGGTGCGCACGATGAACCCGCCTTTCTCATCTGCGGGGACCAGCTTTTGAACCTTGTCGCGCAAGAGTTCGCGCTCGGCCTCGTCTTCGATGCGCTGCGAGATGCCGATGTGCGAATCCTGCGGCAGATACACGAGCATGCGGCCGGCGATGCTGATCTGGGTCGAAAGGCGCGCCCCCTTGGTCCCGATCGGGTCCTTGATGACCTGGACGATGAGCGACTGACCCTCATGCAGCAGCCGCTCAATGGCCGGCATGGCATTGGCCTGGAGCTTCGCGCCCTCGCGCTGTCCGTCAGCATGCCAGATGTCGGCGACATGCAGAAAGGCTGCGCGCTCCAAGTTCACGTCGATGAAGGCCGACTGCATCCCCGGTAGCACGCGCGCCACGCGTCCGAGATAGATGTTGCCGACGAGCCCCCGGCTGGCGGTACGCTCGATGTGCAGCTCCTGAACGGCACCCTGCAGCACCACGGCGACGCGTGTCTCCTGGGGCGTGACGTTGATCAGGATATCTTCCATCATGCCACCATTCTAATCGCTCGCAAGGACCCCGAGAAACTCACCCCGATGAGGGCGGACGTCCTAGAACCGCACCTGATACTCGCGCAGCAGTTGCGCGGTTTCGCACAGGGGCAGTCCGACCACGCCGCTAAAGCTCCCCGACACCTGGCGCACGAAGGCGGCCGCGCGGCCCTGGATGGCATAGCCGCCTGCCTTGTCGAACGGCTCCCGGGAGGCAACATAGGAACGGATCGTGCGCGCGCTAAGCTCGCACAGTGTCACCCGGGATTCGGAGAGCATCCAGCTCAGGCGCCGACCGTCGGTCAGGGCGACGGCCGTGAGCACCCGATGCTGTCTTCCGGAGAGGCGTTCTAGCATCCGGGTCGCATCGGCTTGGGTTGCAGGCTTGCCGAGCACGGTGCGGTCGAGGGCCACGGTTGTGTCGGCAGCGAGGATCGGCGCGGTCGGCCAGCCGCGCCGTCTTAAGCGCACCACTGCGGCACCGGCCTTCAGGACGGCGACCCGGATCACATAGCGCCGGGCACTCTCGCCAGGGTGCAGGGTCTCAAGCGCCTCGCTGTCCTCGTCGCGATCCGGTGCGAGGAGTCTGAACTGAACGTCGATCTGCTTGAGCAGGTCCTGGCGGCGCGGGCTCTGCGATGCGAGGTAGACAAAGCTGCACATGGCGATCTAGACGCGGTGATAGGGATGATTGGCATTGACCGACCACGCGCGATACAGCTGCTCGGCAAGCAGCACGCGAACCATCGCGTGCGGTAACGTCAGACTCGAGAGCCTGACGCAAAGCGTGGCCTGCGCCTTCAGGCTCGCGTCCAGACCGTCGGGGCCGCCGATGAGCCAGGTCAGCGCTGGCGCCTCGCTGCGCCAGCGCTCAAGCCGGTGCGCGAGTTCAACGCTCGTGAGGTCAAGCCCGGCCTCGTCTAGTGCGATTACCACCGAGCGCTTCGGGATCGCCGCGCGGATGCGGGCCGCTTCCGCCTGCATCAGCGTCTCGGGCAGGCGTCCTGTCGCGCGCGGCTCGGGCTTGATTTCACGAAGTTCGATGCGCATCTCGGACGGCATGCGCTTGGTGTAGTCGGCAAATCCCTGTTCCACCCAGTCGGGCATGCGGTGGCCGACGGCGACGATGACCAGGTGCACGATGGCAGGGCCAAGGCGGCTAGCCTGCCTTGGCCAGCTTCTTGGCGGGACGCCGCCCGACGGCCTTCGCGGCGGCGGTCCTGCGTGACGGCGAATGTGGGACCGCCGCAGGCTCCCTGCCTTTGCGCGCCGCAGGTTTGCGCGCAGCCTTCTTGGCGGCCGGGGGTGCGCCCGTGGACCTGCCCGCCGCCGCAGCGCGCTCGCGCGCCGGCTTCAACTGGACGGGCTTGGCTCCCCACAATTCCTCGAGGTTGTAGTAGTTGCGAATCGCCGGCTGCATGATGTGCACGACGATATCACCCAGATCGACCAGCACCCATTCGCCGCTTTCCTCGCCCTCCATGCTGATGATCGCGCCGCCGCGTGCCTTCACCTTGTCGCGGACTGACGCGGCGAGCGACTTGGTATGGCGGTTTGAGGTCCCGGTTGCGACGATGACGCGGTCGAAGAGATCGGTGAGCCCAGTCGTGCTAAATGCCTTGACGTCCTGGGCTTTCAGATCGTCAAGCGCATCGACGACGGTACTTTGAAGTGTTCGAATATCCATTAAACAGTGTAGAGCCCGTTGGCAAGGATGTAGTCATGCACCGATGAGGGTACCAGATCGCGCGCGGCACCGAACGCGCCCCTGGCGAGAAGGCCGCGTACCGTGGATGACGAGGTATCTCCCAGGTCGGCCGGAATCAGCGCGATCTGACCGGCCGGGGCGTTCAGGGAGCCGGGCAGATCCGGCGTTTCGACCTGGCGCGCGTGCACTTCCCGGGCGACTGCGCTGTCCAGCGCTCCGGGCTGTAGCGTGAACGAGGGACGCCCGCCGACCGCAAGATTGGCCAGCTGCGGCAGTTCCTGCCAGCGCGACCAGGTGTGCAGCCGTTGCAGCTGGTCAGCGCCCATGAGGAGAATCAGGATCGCCCGTGATCCCACCTCGCCGCGGATCTCGGTGAGCGAGTCAACGGTGTAGCTTGCGCCGCTGCGCAGCAGCTCACGCTCATCGATCCGGGCGTCCAGCCCCCGCTCGGCGAGCGCGGCGCGCAGCATGGCCAGCCGGTGATGCGGTGCGGCCCCGACGTCCTGCTTTTGCCAGGGTGATCCGGCGGGCAGGAAACACAGTTGATCCAGACCGAGTCGCGCGGCAAAGAGTTGCGCAAGATCGAGATGCGCATTGTGCACCGGATCGAAGGTGCCACCGAGATAGCCGATCCGGATCGCGGTCACGCCAGCCAGTCGCGCCGCGGCAGGAAGTCGAGGAGCAGGGCGGCTTCGGCCGAACCCGGCTGCGGGGTATGTCTGTAGCTCCAGCGGACCACCGGCGGCATCGACATCAGGATCGACTCCGCGCGCCCGCCCGACTGCAGGCCAAACAGCGTGCCCCGGTCGTAGACGAGGTTGAATTCGACATAGCGTCCACGCCGGTAGGCCTGCCAGTGCCGCTCTGCCTCGCTGTAGGGTTGCTCGCGGCGACGCTCGAGGATCGGTACGTAGGCTTCGAGAAAGTGGTCCCCGACACTGCGTTGCATGGCGAAGGCGGACTCGAAACCACCTTCATGGTAATCGTCGAAGAAGATGCCACCGATGCCGCGCGCCTCGTTGCGGTGCTTCAGGAAGAAGTACTCGTCGCACCACGCCTTAAAGCGCGGATAAAGCGCGGCGCCGTGGGGGTCGAGGGCCCGCTTGCAGGTCGCATGGAAGTGGACGGCATCCTCCACTACGCCGTAGTAGGGGGTCAGGTCCATCCCGCCGCCGATCCACCAGACATCGGCCACACCGGCGGCGCGCGCGAGGAACAGCCGCACGTTCATGTGCACCGTGGGGACATGGGGATTGCGCGGATGCAGCACCAGGGACACCCCCATCGCCTCGAAACCGCGGCCCGCGAGTTCCGGCCGAGTCGCGCTGGCCGAGGGGGGCAGTTTCTGACCCGTCACGTGCGAAAAACCGACGCCCGCGCGCTCGAGGAGGGCACCGCCCTCGAGGATGCGAGTGATGCCCATGCCACCCAGCGGTTCGTGTTCTGCCTTGTGCCATTCGTCGGTTTGGAAGGAGCCGCCATCGAGCCGTTCCAGCGTGCGCACGATCTGCGCCTGCAGGTCGAGGAGATAGGCTTTCGCGGCGGTCGCATCGACGGTCTGGAGCATGTCGGGTCGGTCCAATTCGAGGTTCAGTGTTTGCGGTTCAGGGCGCGCCAGCCGATGTCACGACGATATTGCGCACCCTGGAAATGAATCCGATCGACGACTTCGTAGGCGCGCTTTTGCGCCACGCGCACGCTGTCGCCAAGCGCCGTGACGCAGAGCACGCGACCACCGCTTGTCACCAGCTTGCCTTCTCGCTGCGATGTGCCGGCGTGGAACACGATCGCGTCCTCGGCATCGGCGGGCAGGGGTTCGATGGTGTCGCCCGTGATGGGGGCGTCAGGATAGCCGCGCGCGGCCATCACCACTCCGAGCGCGGTGCGCCGGTCCCATTCCAGTTCCACCCTGTCAAGCGTGCCCTGCACGGCTTGTTCGCAGACCATCAGAAAGTCGCTCTTCAGGCGGGCCATGATGGGCTGCGTCTCCGGGTCCCCCATGCGGCAATTGAACTCCAGCGTCTTGGGGTTGCCCTCTGCGTCGATCATGAGACCGGCGTAGAGGAAGCCGGTATACGGCAGGCCCTCCTTGGCCATGCCCTGGACGGTCGGCGCGATGATCTCGCGCATGATGCGCGCATGCACCCCGGGCGTGACGAGCGGCGCCGGCGAATAAGCCCCCATGCCGCCGGTGTTCGGCCCGAGATCCTGGTCGAGCAGCCGCTTGTGGTCCTGGCTGGTCGCGAGCGGCAGGATGTTATGACCATCGACCATGACAATGAAACTGGCCTCCTCGCCGACCAGGAACTCCTCGATCACCACGCGCGCTCCCGCCGCGCCAAACTGGTTGTCCGAGAGCATGCGATCAACGGCCTCGTGGGCGGCGGCGAGCTCGGTTGCGACCACGACGCCCTTGCCGGAAGCAAGGCCATCGGCCTTGACGACGATCGGTACTCCCTTCGCATCGATATAGGCGTGGGCTGCTGTGGCATCGGTGAAGGTCTGGTAGTCGGCGGTGGGAATGCCGTGGCGCTTCATGAACGCCTTGGCAAAATCCTTTGAACTCTCGAGTTGTGCGGCCGCGCGAGTCGGGCCGAAGATCTTCAGACCGGCGGCACGGAACTGGTCGACGATGCCCGCCGCGAGAGGCACCTCCGGGCCCACCACGGTCAGCTGGATGCGCTCGCGCTGGGCAAAGGCCACGAGCACGCGCGGATCGGTGATCGGCAGATTCTGGAGGTTCTGGTGGCGCGCCGTCCCGCCGTTGCCCGGCGCGACGTAGACGAACTGGGCGCGTGGTGACTGGGCCAGGCGCCACGCGAGGGCGTGTTCCCGACCGCCCGATCCGACCACCAGGATTTTCATGATCGAGAAGTGGCGAGCCGTCGGGCGTGCGCAGCCAGACCCTGCGCGCATGCTCTATGCATGGTTGATGACGGCCGACGTATACACCTCCTGGACGTCGTCGAGACTCTCCAGCGCATCGAGAAGTTTCTGCATTTTCTCGCCATCCTCACCCTCGAACACGACCTCGGTCAGAGGCTTCATGACGATCTCGGCCATATCCGGTTTCAAGCCCGCCTTCAGAAGCGCCTCCTTGACGGTCGAGAAGTCTCCTGGAGCGCAGGTGACCTCGATACCGCCTTCGGCGTCAGCGATGATGTCGTCGGCTCCCGCCTCGAGTGCGACTTCCATGACCTTGTCCTCAGAGGTCCCCGGTGCGAAGAGAAACTGGCCGCAGTGCTTGAAGAGATAGGCCACCGAGCCATCGGTTCCCAGATTGCCGCCGTGTTTGGCAAACGCGTGCCGGACCTCGGCCACTGTGCGCGTGCGGTTGTCCGTCATGCAGTCGACCAGCACTGCCGCACCATGGATGCCATAGCCCTCGTAACGAATCTCCTCATAATTCACGCCGTCGAGACTGCCGGTACCGCGATCGACGGCGCGCTTGATGTTGTCCGCCGGCATGTTCTGATCCTTGCCTTTGTCGATCGCAAGGCGCAGCCGTGGATTGGAGTTGGGATCACCACCGCCCAGGCGCGCGGCGACCGTGATTTCCTTGATGAGGCGCGTCCAGATGCGGCCGCGTTTTTCGTCCTGCCGGCCCTTGCGGTGCTGGATATTGGCCCATTTTGAATGTCCTGCCATTGGCCTTCCCTTGAGCGCGCTCCGCGCGGCAATAAAGGACGGATTTTATCATGGGGGGTTGCTGCCCGAAGGTCTGGTGCGGCAGCCGGCGCGGGGCGTTCAGCGTCCGAAGATGATGCGTTCGCGGCGCAAGAGCCGGGTCAGTGCCCACAGGCACACGAGCGTCGTGGCCAACGAGCCCAGCAGCGGGATCAGGTAGTCTTGCCAGCCGACAGGATCGTCCCGCAGTATCCGCGCCAGCACCACCTGCTGGGCGAGGGCCGGGACGAATAATTGCCAGGTCGCCTCGCGCAGCCCGGCGAAGATCGTCACCAGCGGGACGAAATTGACCACCAGGGCGACGTAACTGGCGTAGGTCTGCGCCTCCTTGAAAGTGCGTCCAAAGGACACGACGAGCATCAGCAGCGCCGAGATCATGCAGGCAAACGGCACCATCAGCGCTGAAAACCGCAGGAACTCCGGAATTCCGAACTGGAACAGCGTGGCCAGCTTGTCCTTGGGGACAAGCTCGACGGCGACCGCGAAACTGGCGAGGGTCAGCGTCACCGTGGTGATGGCGAGCATGGCGACGGCTGCCCATTTGCCCAATACCAGGGCACGCAGCTCGATGGGATTCATGAGCAACGGCTCCAGCGAGCCGCGCTCCCTCTCGCCTGCGGTCGTGTCGATGGCCGCACTCATGCTGCCCACGACGGTACCGATCAGGGCGAACATCGGGATCAGAAACAGCAGGAAGGCTCCCTGCTGCTTGGGGGTTGCGGTGTTGACATGCTGGATCTGCACCACGTGCAGGAGTTCGGGACTGACTCCCCGCGCGATGGCACGCAGAAAACCCTGTTCGCGGCCAAAGGCCGTGACGATGGCCTCGGCCCGGCGCGCGGTGGGCTGGGCCTCGCTGCGCGATTCGTCAAGGACGAGCCTGAGCTCGGCAGTTTCTCCACGCGCGAGCTTGGCGCTGAAATCGACGGGGATGGCCAGCACCGCCTCCTGCAGCTTGCCCGAGCGGATTGCGCTCTCATATTCCGGCGGCGCCGGTACGACCTGGATGCCGTTACGCGCCAGAAAATTCGCAAACAGCGGTGCGCGCTCGATCCCATCGACGTAGAGCTGGCGTAGTTCCCCCTTGTGTTCATAGCCGGAGATGAAGTTCGCAAGCAGAATCATCGTGACCGGTCCCATGAGGAGCGCGGTGATGAAGATCGTCGCCAGGGTACGGCGGTCCCGGAGTCCGTCGGTCAGCTCCTTGCGAAATACGATCAACCCGACCGTGATCATGAGGGCGGCCCTGGGTCTTCGGCGGGTTTGTCCAGAACAGCGCTCTCGGGAAGGGGCTCGGTGACCGCGCCCTCGAGGTCCGCCTCGGACAGCGCGGCCGGCGCGGGACCCGCACTGAGTGCGACGAAGGCGTCTTCCAGGTTCAGCGCTCCGGTCCGCTCGAGCAGCGACGCCGCGGTCCCGGTCGCGACCGTTGCCCCTTCGGCGATGATGACGATGTGGTCGGCCAGCGCCGAGATCTCCTGCATGATGTGACTGGAGATCAGGATGCACTTGCCCGCATCCTTCAGCCGCCGGATCAGTTCGCGCAGCGCGCGCGTCGAGAGGATGTCGAGCCCATTGGTCGGCTCGTCCAGGACGAGATTGCGCGGGTCGTGGATCAGCGCCCGGGCGATCGCCACTTTCATGCGCTCGCCCTGGGAGAACCCCTCGGTTCGACGGTCGAGGAGCGGCTCCATCTCAATCAATTCCGCAAGACGCGCAAGGGCGCTGTCGATGGCCCGGTCGTCCATGCCGCGCAGCCGGCCGAAGTAGCGGATGTTCTCCCGGGTGGTGAGCCGGCTGTAGAGCCCGCGCGCGTCCGAGAGCACGCCCAGGGCCTGGCGCACGCCGAGCGCATCGGTCACGGTGTCGAGCTGATCAACCCGCGCGCTGCCCCGGTCGGGTACCACCAGGGTCGCGATCATGCGCAGCGTGGTCGTCTTGCCGGAGCCATTGGGGCCGAGCAGTGCGGTGACCGACCCGTCAGCGGCGCAGAGCGTGACGCCGCGGACCGCCTCGATCGTGCGGCGTGACCGTCCCCTGCCGGTGGCGAAGGATTTGTACAGGTCGACGACCTCAATCACGAGTGGGGGTCCGCGAGCGGTGCAAAAAAGGGGGGCCGGGGAATGTCCAGCAGACACTTCCCATCGATCGCCGCGGGGTCCGCACTACGGATGAAGCGCTCGATGAGCTCCGGTGCACAGCCCTGCGGGCTCACGCCATGCCCGAGGTTGGGCGCGACGAGCGAGCGCGCGTGGGCCAGCGTTGCCGCGACCTTCTCGGCGTAGCGCGGGGGCGTGGCCGGATCGAGCCCGCCTGAGAGCAGCAGCACCGGCACGTCCGACGTGACCGCATCGAAGTAGTGCGGGGGCATGCGCCCCACGGGCCAGCGGGCGCACAGGTCCCGGTATTCGTCAAAGAACGACTCACCAAAGCGTGTGTTTTCCAGGGAGGCGATATCGCCCGGCGTCACGAGCGTCATGTCCTCGCTGCACACCACCGACAGGTGCATGCCGAAACTGATACCTCCGGCGAGTTCGCCGGTGACGGCTTCGCTCGCCGCGGCAAACGGGCTGAAGTCGCCCGCTGCGGCGTCCATGACGAGGCTCGGGATGAGGCTCGCGGTCACCGGGCTGTAGAGGGGGGCCCGCACCCAGCTCGAGAGCATGGAGCGGCTCACCTCGACAGTCTGGTCACGACCGCTGCGCGGCAGGCGAACGCTTGTGCGAATCGGGTCCTGTGCAAGGCGTGCGAACAGGCCGTCGATGCGCGCCCCGAGGTTCGGCCGGCGTGCATTGCACACCACATCGGTACGACAGTCGGCGATCACGTGATCGAGCGCGGCCTCGGCATCGAAGGCAAACGAGATCGGCAGCTTCATGTTGGCCGGGGCGACGCCGTCGAGGACGGCGCTGCGCACGGTCGGCCCGAACTGGCGCAGGTATTCGAGTTCGACGCGCGTGCCATAGGAGACTCCCCAGAGGTTGATCATCCGGTAGCCGAGCGCGGCGCGGACCGCATCGAAGTCGGCAACGGCAATCGCTGTCGTGTACTGCGTCAGATCGTTGCCCTGCGCCTCGAGATCGGCCGCGCAGTGCGCAAACAGGGCGACGGTGCTCTTCGGATCCAGATCCTCTGCAAAGGCTTCGCGTTCGTCCTTCGCCTCGCATTTCAGGGGATGGGACTCGCCCGTGCCACGCTGGTCGATGAGGACGATGTCGCGTTCCCGGTTCAGGCGCGCAAACAGGGGCTGCACGAACGCTCCCGTGCTCGAGGCGGCCTGCCCAGGGCCCCCCGCGATCACGAAGATCGGATCGAGGTGCTGGCCCCGGGCGATGGCCGGGATGACCACGACATGAATCGAGATCATCCGGCCACCCTTGAGCACCGCGGGTAGGCGCTGTTCGGGTACTTGCAGGTCGCCGCAGCGCACCTCGGTGTCGATGCCCGAGACCCGGCAGCCGTGTAGCGCCAGGGAGCCCTCCCCCAGCGCGGCATCGCGCTCCTGGCAGCCAAGCAGACACACCAAGCCAACGAGGACCAGCAGCCGGAGCAAACGGGGGACCCCGCTCGGGGCGGCGGATGGGACATCAGGATGGGGGTTACAGCGCAAGACGCATTCCATGTTCGGCGACGCACCTATTGTTCAGGAATCGCGATCAGCGCACAAGCCAGCCCACAAACGCAGGCAAGCCAGCGGCGCCCCGGGACGGGGCGGCGCACGCCCGGCATCATTTGGCAGTGGAATCGCGTTGCCGCACGGTATAGTCGTGGTTTCGAAAAGAACGGTGAAAACTGCCCATGCCGCCTATCGCTCAGACGATCCTCGTGACCGGAGGAGCCGGATACATCGGTTCCCATACCTGCGTCGAACTCATCGCGGCAGGCCACAAGGTCGTGATTCTCGACAACCTGTCCAACAGCAAGCCGCAGGTGATTGACCGCATCGGCCAGATTGCCGGCAAGGTGCCGCAATTCGTGCACGCCGACCTGCGCGACCTGCCTGCGATGGAGCGCATCTTCCAGGACGAAGCGATCGACGCGGTCATCCACTTCGCGGGACTGAAGGCCGTGGGCGAGTCGGTCGCCCTGCCCCTTAAGTACTACGAGAACAACGTCCAGGGGACGCTCGTGCTCCTCGATTGTATGCAAAGGGCGGGCTGCAAGCGCCTCGTCTTCAGTTCCTCGGCGACGGTGTACGGTGCAAGCCAGACTGTCCCCATCACCGAGGAGTTCGCGATCCAGCCGACCAATCCCTACGGCTCGACCAAGGCGATGATCGAGCGCATCCTGCTCGATCTCGCGCACGCCGACGCAGACTGGAAGATCGCGCTGTTGCGTTACTTCAACCCGGTGGGCGCCCACGTGAGCGGCCTGATCGGCGAAGATCCCGTGGGCATCCCCAACAACCTCTTCCCGTACGTCTCGCAGGTGGCCGGAGGACGCCTTGCGCGCCTGCAGGTCCACGGCAGCGACTACGCAACCCGCGACGGAACCGGCGAGAGGGACTACGTGCATGTCGTCGATCTGGCGCGCGGGCACCTCGCGGCGCTGGCCGCTCTCGAGAATTTCCAGGGTGCGGTGCCGGTGAATCTGGGCACCGGCCGCGGCAGCACCGTGCTTGAGGTCGTCAAGGCCTTCGAGGCGGCTGCCGGCGTTCCGGTCCCCTTTGCGCTCGGCCCGCGCCGGCCGGGCGATGTGGGAAGCTGCTACGCGGACGTCACCAAGGCAAGGGACGTCCTCGGCTGGAGCGCCGAGTACGGTCTGGAGAGGATGTGCATCGACTCCTGGCGCTGGCAGAAGGCCAATCCAAGGGGCTACGAGGGCGCGTAGCGTCCATGAGAAGGGCCTGGCGCTCGGGGCACCTGTGCGGACCACTGCGCGCGGCCTCTCCAGGCCACCGATGGCAGCCGAAGGCGCGCTCACTGCGTGCGCGGAGCGAGGCGCCGATCGGATCGACAACACGGGCGACAGCGCGGTCGACAGCGCGGTCGACAGCGCGGGCGTAGCGTACGCGTGAGCTCTTCTCGCGTGTGTCGGCTGGCGCGCCGGGAGAGAACTTTACGGCGATTGCCGATTGGTCTCCAAGGCCAATGCGAAGATCCATATCAACGCCGATTCGAACGCACACCCGAAGGGAAGATTCGGAGCCTCTTGCGAGCCGAGTCGACCCGAGCCGGGCTGACCCGAGCCGGCCACCACATGCTTGAGTGCGCCCACAGCAACGGCCGTGTGCGCGCTCGAGTCAACTCGTGTTCGCTAAACCTATAGGCTATGGCGCTGCGACCGCAGCACCTGCACAATCAGAATGGGCGTTGGGCCGACCACTAGATCTGATGAGGAATTTCTCCTAGACGTTCTGCTCCAGCGCGACGGCGCCCGACCGGACGCCCGTCCCTCTACTTGGATCGACCGCCTGTGTCGGACACCTGTTCGTGAGATCCGCTTGGTCCTGCTTCGGACCCGCAATCGCTGCTTGCCAGAGCGATCAATCGAGCCTCCAAACTCAACTGTCAACGCGTTACATCACGACAACATCGCGATTTGCAATTGACAGTTTCTCCTCTGAAAACAGGGCGTGTACTGCGCGCGCGGTGACAAAATTCACGTGCTCTTTGAAGGTGCGGCCGCATTGACAATTGCTCACAGAAATTACCTTCCATTGGTCAAAAAAATCTTGTAGCCTCAGTTTCCGCGTGAGGGAAGAACACCTAAGTTTCAGTAAGCGAGAACAACTAGGATGAATAGGTTTTCTTCCCAATTGATTCTAAGGGTCAGAGGCATAGGGCAGGCTGTAGCAAAACTTGGTTACGAGGGAGCTGGAAATATGATTCGGGTTTTTCAATACGACGTTCCCATCAAAACGGTATTTGAGCTCTTCGCGGATGCGCTCATCTGTTTTGGTGCGGTGATCCTGGCGGCGCTGACCGTGTTGCTGACCTCCTCGCCGAGCGAGGTCCCTCTCTCCCACGCGCTCGCACCTGCCGCCCTGATCGCCCTCATCATGTCCCTCATCTACACGTCGCTCGGAATCTACCGGCGCGACAGCAACGGCTCGGTCCAGTCCTTTCTCAAGCGCTTTCTCGTCGCGGTTCCGGTCGGCTGCATCCCCATCTATGTCCTGTTCTATGGATTCACCGATGGCGGCTATGCGCGCCACATCGTGGGCTACGCCCTCATCTATCTGGTCAGTGGCCTGGTCCTCGTGCGGCGTGTTTTGTTCTGGACAATCGGTGCGCGCTTTCACACCCGGCGCGTCCTGATCCTGGGTACAGGCCCTGATGCGAAGAACGTCGCCAACGAACTCAGCGGTCGCGGTCTGGGCAGTTTCGAGATCGTCGGTTTCTTTCCGGGCGGTCGCGATGAGACCAGCCACTTGAGCCAGGGCCAGAAGGTGTTCTCCCGGGATGTCCCCTTCGACCAGCTGGTGGTTGAGGAATCCGTCGACGAGATCATCGTCGCGGTCAAGGACCAGCGCGGCGGGGTGCTTCCCATCCGGCAACTGCTCGAATGCCGGGTCGCCGGCATTCCGGTGCGCAGCCTGGCGGAATTCTACGAGCGCAGCAAGGGCGAGGTACCCTTGGACAGCCTGAAGGCGAGCTGGCTCATCTATGGGCGCGGCTTCACCCAGAACCGCTCGCGCACGCTCGTCAAGCGGGTCTTCGACATCTTCGTCGCGCTGCTGCTCATCCTGGTCAGCTGGCCGCTCATGCTGCTTACCGTGCTCGCGATCCTTCTCGAGGATGGCGGCCCGATCATGTTCCGGCAGGAGCGCGTCGGTCTGCACGGCAAGACCTTCAAGGTGCTGAAATTCCGCAGCATGCGCACCGACGCCGAGAAGGATGGCATCGCGCGCTGGGCGAGCAAGAATGATTCGCGGATCACGCGGGTGGGTGCCTTCATCCGCAAGGTCCGCATCGATGAGCTTCCCCAGCTGTTCAACGTGCTGGTCGGTGAGATGAGCCTTGTCGGACCGAGACCCGAGCGCCCGACGTTTGTGTCACGCTTGGGCGCGCATGTCCCGTTCTATAACATCCGGCACAGCGTCAAGCCCGGGGTGACGGGTTGGGCACAGGTGCGCTTCACCTACGGCGCTTCCGTCGAGGACGCGCGCCGCAAACTGCAGTTCGACCTGTATTACGTGAAGAACCATTCGCTGTTTCTGGACATCCTCGTGATTCTCGAGACGGTCCGGGTGGTGCTGTTCCGCGAGGGCGCGGTCTAAGAAGCGCGAGGCAGCCGACGGCGGGACGCCCGCCGGGCACGGCGCGCGGAATGAGGTGTTGCAGGGCCCCGGCATCTTCCGGGGAGAACCCGCGCCGGTCGCGGGCTGTATCGAAGCTCTGAACTTGGAGTAGCCGATGCCTTCTTCGACTTCGGACCGACCCCACTGCAAGACGCAGCCCTGCGTCGCACGAGCATCGCGGACTACCCGCTCAACGCCGACTGTCGTTCCCCCCTTGCCGAGCGCAGCGAGTTCACATCAGGTGGACACGGCGTCTCCCGAAAGGAGTTACAGATGCCCGTCGTAACCGATCGCCGTGGCCTCGCCGAACTGCGGCGCCGCAGCGCCGACACACTTGTCGTCGGCCTCGTCAACAACATGCCCGATGCCGCGCTCCAGATCACCGAGCGGCAATTTCGAGATGCCCTGAGTGCTGCGGCGCCGGATCGGACAGTCGTTCTGAAACTCTTCACGCTGCCCGAGATCGTGCGCGGCGATGCGGCCATGGCGCATATCCGCAGCACCTATGAGCCGCTCAGTGCGCTTTGGGGGGGTGGTTTCGACGGCCTGATTGTCACCGGGGCTGAACCGCGTGCGGCAGCCCTGCCCGACGAGCCCTACTGGAGTTCGCTCGTCAAATTGGTGGAGTGGTGTGAGGAGCACACCACCTCGACGATCTGGTCGTGTCTTGCCGCACACGCCGCAGTGCTCTATCTGGACGGCATCGCCCGGCGCCGCCTGCGCGATAAGTTGACCGGGGTGTTCGGCTGCAAGAAGGTCACCGAGCATCCGATCCTGGCTGGCATGCGCGCGCGCTGGCTCGTCCCGCATGCGCGCTATAACGATGTGCCCCAGTCGGCGCTCACTGCCAATGGCTATCAGGTCCTCTCGCATTCGCCGGACGTTGGCGTCGACATGTTTGCCAAGCAGCGCGACCGGAGCCTGTTCCTGTTTCTTCAGGGGCATCCCGAGCACGACGCGCGGGCCCTGTTTCGCGAATTCCGTCGCGACAGCCTGCGCTATCTGAAGCGCGAGCGCTCCGAGTGTCCGACGCTGCCGCGCGGCTACTTCGATGTGCGCACGGGCAGCGCCATGGAGGCGCTGCGCGAGCGCGCCTTGCAAGAGCGTGATCCGGAGCTGATTCTCGATTTCTCAACAGCCGAGGCACGGGGACAGTTCGTGCACGCCTGGCGCGAGCCTGCCGTGCAGATCTTTAGCAACTGGCTGAGCTATCTCACCGAACAGAGGGTCCGCGAGCGGGTACGAGTACGGACCTTTCGCACCATTCCGGTGGGGATGGCGCTTGGCCGGTCCCATCCGGCAGAGCACTCGGATCCGGGCATGTTCGCCCGCTCCGAGTGGTAGCCCGCGGCACTCCCGGGAACAGCCATCCGCCCGTCCCTGCCGGGTGCGGGTTGAGCGCCGACAGGGTGGCTAGGAGCCCTCGAGCTTCTGAAGCCACCGGCTAAGCTGGGCGTTGCTCCAGCCCAAGAGGAGCGGAAAGCGCTGCGTCACCGATTGCAGCAGTTTCACGTCCTGGGCGAGCCACGAGTTCGACACCACGGTCAGGGCGGTCAACAGGAGCATGTACACGATCCCCGCGATCGTGCTGCCCAGGACGCCGCGATCGAACCAGGCCAGACTGGCTGCCGCAATCGCGGCCGCCGCTGCGCAGAGCAAGAGCCGCAGCACCTCCCGAAGCGGCATCTTGACCCGCAGGTTTCGCACCACCAGCCCGACCATCACCGAGAAGCCGATGGTCCGCGTCACGGCGACCGAGGCCGCGGCACCGAGCAATCCAAAGCTCGGGATGAGGGCAAAGGCCGCAGCGGTGCTCGCGATGAGCGCGACCACCGTGACGGCGGCGCGTGCGGCCTGGTTCTCTGTCGTGGACAGCAGTGCGCCAAAGGCGCTGTCGGAAAGGGTGAACCCGCCGACGATCACCATGATCCGGAACACCGGCACCACGGGCGCGTAGTTATGCCCATACATGAGCATGATCGCCGGTGTTGCCCAGAAGGAGCCGACTCCGGCCAGGATCAGGCCGAAGAAAAGGAAGTATCGAACCGAGTCGGAGAAGATCGGGCCCACGCGTGGCAGGCCGCCGGCGCCATAGGCGTGGGCCATGATCGGCATGAGCACGGTGGTCAGGCCCGCGGTCAGGACATCGACCCCACCGCGCGTGAGCGTGACGGCAAGGGTGAAGAAGCCGACGTCCTTGGTGCCCACGAGCGTACTCAAGAGGAAGGTCTCGATCGATCGGTTGGACAGGGCTCCGACCAGTGCCAGCACCACGGTCCAGAGCAGATGACGATTCAGACTCTCGAGCAGTCCCGGCTCCAGTGTGCCGCGTGTCGGTCGGACACCCGCGCGATACAGCATCACGGAGGCGAACACGGCGTAGCCCGTGCTCGTCACCGTGAACAGCCCGAGGTAGGCGAGCAGGGGGGCGTGCACGAACCAGAGACCGAGGACCGCGATCAGGTTGGCAAAGCTCAGCACGATGGTCGAATAGGCCTCGACGTTGAAGCGCCCATAGCCCTTTGCGATCGACGAGTCGAACAGATAGATGGTCTTGCCCGCGGTGCACAGAAAGACGATCGCCGTATAGGTGCCGGTGTGCCCGGCCCAGTCCGCGGGCCGCCCCCACAGCATCACGATCAGGAATACGAACAGGACTGCCAGCAGGGCGGCCTTCTGACGCTGCCAGAGCAGGCCGTGGACCCGGCTCGCCACTTCGCTCGAGTCGCGCCCGAGGCTCTCCGAGACAAAACGGATACCGGATACGGCAATACCGTTGTTGCCAATGAGAATGAGAAGACTTGCGAGCCACACCACATAGGCGTAGCTGCCGAAGTCATCAGGTCCGAGGCCCCGCGCTACAAGGGCTGAGGTGACCAGTCCGAACGCATAACTCGCGTAGGTCGAGCCGGTAACAAGAAACGCGGCCTTGAGTGTGGCAACCCGGCCGAACAGCTTATTCGTTCCCGCCGGTTCTCGCATTGATCGGTACTAAGTCATTGATGAGAGCCATCTCCCAGAAGCCCCTGATTTTATCAGAACGACCCGGCAGCCTTGCGATCTCTTCCTCTGCGAATCTGTCAAATTCAACCAAAAGGAAACGGATGCGATCCTGGCCGTGTTTCGGCAGATCCGCCGGGCGGCGCCGCTATCGCACTTGTGCAGCCCCTCCCCGTACCGCAAGAAGGCGGTGCGGGGAGGGGCTGCAAGGACCTCGAAGCGTCCGCTAGGGTGCCGCGAAGGCTCCGACGTCGGCCACTGTGGACCGCGCGACGTAGGTGGGCGAGCCCGAGGCGGTCGTGGCGGGCTGGTAGGTTGGGGTGAGGTTGGCGACGGACACCGGTGCGACGGGTGCCGAAACGGGGAACGTCGATCCCGCGCCGNNTCGCAGGTGATCCGGCCAGCAGCCCATCGCTGGTCGATAGCTCGGGGCTGCCCGCAATCAGCGTGCCATCCTGACTGTAGGTGCACTGCGGGGTTGGCTTGTACTGTGATGCGCCGTTGCCGACAAAGCCGCTCTGGATCCAGTTCTTGCTGTAGAGATTCACAGCCCCGACCTGCTTGCCATCCGGGGAGGAGGCCGTGCAAAGTGAGAGGCTACGCGTGCTCGAGATGATGTTCGAGTA
>PLEY01000044.1 GCA_003136595.1 Burkholderiales bacterium | reverse complement strand
GAGGGGCTTGCCGCGGCGCGTTTTGGTCACAAGAAAGCTGCCAACACCCGCCAGCATCCCGAGAAGGCGCGGATGGTGCAGCACAAGGGGCGCATCGATCGCTGGGCTCGTGGCGAGGAGGTCCGGCGCGATGATGGCGGCCAGCGCGCACGCCGGGGCATAGCGCAGACCGCGCTCGAGCCACTCTGGCAGGCCACGGTGCCGGGCGATGAGCAGGTAGCCCGCCCGGGTGGCGATGGTCACGAGCGTGAGTCCGCAGATGGCGACCCAGATCTCCAGTGCGCTCATGGGCCGCCCTGCACACGGCCAGGTGAGCGACGTTGGGCCCACTGCTCGAGGCCCAGTGCCATGGCGATGCCTGCGGCGGTCGCGGCGAGCAGTCCGAGCTTGAGCGGCCAGGATGCCGTCGTCACGGCCACGAGAGCGGACGTGGCCACCCCGAGTCAGGTCGGAGCGCTACGCACCAGCGGTATGGCGAGCGCTGTCAGGGCAAGCGTGCCCGCAAAGTCCAGGCCCCAGGAGGCGGGGATGAAGCTGGCAAGAAAGATTCCGGCAAACGACGACACCTGCCAGGCCAGCCAGTTGGCGCCCGCCGCACCATAGAGGAAGGCGCTGGCATGGGTGCGCCCGGGCTCGCTGGCCACGCGCTGCATGCACACGACGAAACTGATGTCTCCCGAGAGATAACCCAGCGCGAGTTTCTGGACACGAGACACGCCGCGCAGATGCGGCGCGAGGGCCGCGGCGTAGATGATGAAGCGCAGGTTGATGATGAGCGCGGTGATGAGCACCACGGCCAGTGACGCGTCTTGCGCCATGAGTGGCGCTGCGGCCAGCTGCGCCGAGCCGGCAAACACCGCGAGCGACATGCCTGACGCCTGGCCGACGGCCAGTCCCGCCTTCAGCATGGCGACGCCCGCGACCAGCCCCAGGCGGCGGTTGCCACGCTGGCCGGTGCGACCTTCCTCGCGCCATGGGGAAATTCGCTTCGTGCCGTGGGTGGTCGGGGCTGCACGGAACGTGAGGGGCTGGGCTCGACCAGGAGGCGTGGGTGCCCGGTGCCTCAGATCTCGAGGTTGTCGATGAGGCGTGTGCTGCCGAGCCGCGCCGCCGCCAGGACCAGGAGTGGCTCGCCGCGGGCCAGGTCCTGCGCGCCCACGGGCTTTAGGTCGACGCGGCGCCGGATGGCGATGTAGTCGGGAATCCAGCCGCGCGCGGCCAGCCGGGCGCGGCTCGCGGCCTCGAGGCCGGCCAGATCGCGCGCCCCGCCACGCACTTCGGCCTGGATCGCCAACAGTTCGGCAAACAGGCTCCCTGCCTCGCTGCGCTCCCGGGCCGACAGAAAACCATTGCGCGAGGAGAGCGCGAGACCGTCGGCGGCACGCACCGTCTCCGCCGCAACGATTTCGGTGGGCAGTGCGAACTGCCGGCACATGTTGCGCACGATCATGAGCTGCTGGTAATCCTTCTTGCCGAACACCGCCGCACGCGGCTGGACGCAGGAAAACAGCTTCAGGACGACCGTCGTCACGCCCACAAAAAAGCCGGGCCGAAATTCCCCCTCGAGAATGTCGCCGAGGTCGCTCGGCGGGCTCACCCGGTATTCCTGCGGTTCGGGATAGAGTTCGTGCTCATCGGGCGCGAACAGCACGTAGACCCCTTCCTTCGAGAGTTTCTCGCAGTCGTCTTCGAACGTCCGCGGATACTTGTCGAAGTCCTCGTTCGGACCGAACTGCAGCCGGTTCACGAAAATCGACGCGACCACCGGGTCGCCATGCCGGGCGGCAAGGCGCATCAGGGAGAGATGGCCCTCGTGCAGGTTGCCCATGGTCGGGACGAAGGCGGTCCGCAACTGGCCGCGCAACTGGTCCCGCAAGGCCTCGACGCTCGTGACGATTTTCATCGGTTTTTCTTCAGTAGGTGTGTTCGGGCGCGGGGAAACTGCCGTCCTTGACTGCCGCCACATAGGCGCGCAATGCGCTCTCGATGCTGGCCTCACCCGCCATGAAATTACGCACAAAGCGCGCAAGCTTGCCCGGGTAGATGCCGAGCATGTCGTGCAGCACCAGGACCTGGCCTGAGCAGCCGGGACCTGCGCCGATGCCGACGGTCGGGATGTTGAGCGTTTGGGTGATCTCGGTGGCCAGCGTCGCGGGGACCATCTCAAAGACGAGCATGCGTGCGCCGGCGGCCTCGACCGCCAGCGCGTCGGCGCGCAACTGTGCCGCCGACTCCGCCGTCTTGCCCTGGACCCGGTAGCCACCCAGGGCGTGCTTGGTCTGGGGCGTGAGTCCCAGGTGGGCGCATACCGGGATGCCGCGCTCGCTCAGAAAATGAATCGTCTCGGTGAGCCAGGCGCCGCCCTCGAGCTTCACCATGTGGGCCCCGGCGCGCATCAGTTCGGCCGCATTGGCATAGGCCTTCGAGGGGGACTCGTGATACGTGCCGTAGGGCATGTCAGCCAGGATCCACGCGCTCTTCGTGCCGCGCGCCACGCACTGCGTGTGATACGCGATGTTCTCGAGCGTCACGGGCACTGTCGAATCGTGGCCCTGCAGCACCATGCCGAGGGAGTCACCGATGAGCATGGCCTCGACGTCGCAGCGGTCGAGCAAGGCTGCGAAACTGGCGTCATAGCATGTCAGCATGGCGATCTTTTCCCCCTGGGCATGCATTTCGAGCAGACGCGGCAGCGTGATGGCGCGGCGGGAGGTGTTGGCAACGACGGTAGAGTAGGCCATGTATCAAACCTCGACGGGTTGGGGTCGTGGAGACGGGTCTGTGCCGGGTCGCAAGCGGGAGGGGGTCGGGGCGCCGCCGCGCTCTGTGCGGGGCGCGTGCCATTGGCAGGGCGCTAGCTTACCCGATTGAAATATTCCCGGCGGCCGCGCATGCCCCCGATGCGCTCGACGAGCAGCAGAAAATCCGCCTCGCTGTCGACCAGGTTCAGGTGCTCCGTGTTGACGATCAGTAGAGGAGCGGCATTGTACTGGTAAAAGAAGCGGGTGTAGGCATCGCAGAGCTCACGCAGGTAGGGCTCGGAGATCGCGGTCTCGCTTGGCCGTCCGCGGCGCGCGATACGCTCGATGAGCGTGTCGGGCTGGGCTTCAAGAAGGATGACGAGGTCCGGATCAGGGGCCTGCGGCGCCAGGCTCGCGTAGATCTGCCGGTAGAGCTTGAGTTCTTCGTCATCGAGGGTGAGCGCCGCGAACAGGGGGTCCTTCTCGAGCAGGAAATCAGCCACGAACTGGCGGGCGAACAGGTCACGCTGGGCGAGATCGCGCAGTTGATTGACGCGCTGGAACAGAAAGAACAGCTGGGTGGGCAGCGCGTAGCGCACGCTGTCGCGATAAAAGCGCTCGAGAAAGGGGTTGGCCTGCGGTTCCTCAAGCACCAGCCCTGCAGCGAGCCTCGCGGCCAGGCGCCGCGTAAGCGACGTCTTGCCCGCGCCGATCGGCCCCTCGATGACGATGTGCTTGAAGCGCTCGAGCATTAGAGCCCTATCTCAGAAACAGCCAGCTATACACGAAGAGCCCAATGGCGACAAGGAAAGGCACCGAATACGCGTGAAAGCCAGACCATGCGCGTGGTTCCCTGCCGAGGCCTGGCGCGATCACGCCTGCTTGCAGCCGGAACGGGTCTGCGGCCGCCCGCTTTCACAAGCGCCGCAGGCACTTCGCGCGACCCAAAGCGGCGCGCAACCGGGTCCTCAAAAGGACGTACCACAGGACGTTCAGAGGGGAGTTCAAAGGGAAGTTCAAAGGGAAGTTCAAAGGGATCGCGGCAGGGCCCTTGCGGATCGGGGCAGGAGGCGATCAAACCGGTCAGCGCTGTGAACGTCCACCCCTCCAGGAGCGCCGCGTCGTGCGCGAACCGGAGGACACGGTGTTGCCGGGGCGCCTGCCCGCGCGACGCCCGCAGGCCGCTTAGCTAGGGATCGACGCGCTCGATTCTCTGGTCGGCGCAGCGGCGTGCCCAGTCCGCTGCGGCACCCTTGCCGGGTATGCGGATGTCGGGTGCCAGCTCGAGCAGCGGCACAAGCGTAAAGGCCCGTTCCGTCAGACGCGGGTGGGGCACGGTCAGGAGGGTGGTCTGGATGATTTCCTCCCCATAGAGCAGTAGGTCCAGGTCGAGAGTGCGCGGGGCGTTGCGTTCGGTCCTGACCCGGCCATAACGCTTCTCGATGGCAAACAATGCGTGGAGCAGTTCGGCGGCGGCAAGTGTCGTCGCAACTTCGGCGACTGCATTGAAGTAGTCCGGGCCGGAACTGTCGATGGGTGCGCTGCAGTAGAGGCTCGAGGCCGCCAGGAACTCGGTTTGCGGCAGGTCCGACAGATCGGCCAGTGCGTTCAGCACAGCGTCCCGGGCGAATCCGAGGTTGGCACCAACCCCGATGAATGCGCACACCGACTCCTTCATGCGGCGCCCTCGGGGGGCTTCGCATCCCCGGGCACGGCCGCCATCTCGTCAAGCGCGCCTGCTGCCCCCACCCCCGCCTCGGCGGGGCGCTTCTTGCGGCGTCGCTTGCGCTTGGCGGCCGCAGGTCCCGTACCCTGTGTGAGTTCGTTCTGCAGCGCCTCGCGGTTCGCCGCATCGGCCTCGATGAAGCGGGTCCACCAGTCTCCAAGGGATGCATCGCACTCCCCTGCCTCGCAGCGCAGCAGCAGAAAATCGTAACCGGCCCGAAAGCGCAGGTGCTCGAGCAGCCGGTAGGGGGAGCGCCCGGACCGCCTCTCGAGGCGCGGTTGCAGTCCCCAGATTTCGCGCATGTCGGCCACCAGGCGGCGCTGGATCGCGAGCGAGTCGGTCTGCGCCTCCAGCACGCTGTCCATGGCCTCGCTGAGCGCCGGAATCGGATACTCGCCACGGGCCTTATTTTCCTCCCAGGCCTTCAGGACCTCATGCCAGAGCAGGCACGCGAACAGGAACGAGGGCGAGGTCGGCTTGCCCGCCCGGATGCGCTCGTCGGTGCTGGAGAGGGCCAGCGTGACGAACCGTTCTCCAAGCGGCTGCTCGAAGACCACATCGAGGAGCGGCAGCAGGCCATGGTGCAGGCCCTCGGCGCGGAGTCGCTTCAGGCATGTCAGCGCGTGACCGGAGAGCAGGAGCTTCAACATCTCATCGAACAGGCGCGCCGCGGGGACGTTTTGCATGAGAGGCGCAAGTTCGACGATTGGGGCACGCGTCGCAGGATCGATCTCGAAGCCCAGTTTGCCCGCCAGCCTGACGGCCCTGAGCATGCGCACCGGATCCTCGGTGAAGCGCCGTTGCGGATCGCCAATGATGCGCATTGTCTTCGAGCGGATGTCCTCGGTGCCGTGGTGATAGTCGATCACGGTCTGGGTGGCCGGGTCGTAGTAGAGCGCGTTGACGGTGAAGTCGCGGCGCGTCGCATCGTCCTCCATCGACCCGAACACGTTATCGCGCAGCACCCGCCCATGCACGTCGGTCTCGGCGTCGGCCGGTTGATTGGAGCGGAACGTGGAGACCTCGATGGTGTCGTTGCCGAACATGACATGCACGAGCCGGAAACGTCGCCCGATGATGCGGGCGCGCCGGAACAGGTGTGAGACCTCCTCCGGTGTCGCATCGGTGGCGACGTCGAAGTCCTTGGGCTTGACGCCCAGCATCAGGTCGCGCACCGCGCCGCCTACGATGAAGGCCTTGTGGCCGGCCTCCTGCAGGGTCCGCGTCACGCGCACGGCGTTCGAAGCCACGAGGCGCGGATCGATGCCATGCGTCTCGGGCCCGACCGAGAGGGGGCCTGCCTCCCGCTTGCGGCTGCGTCCTGCAGGGGGCGCAGTAGGAGCGGCCTGCGCGGGAGTCTTGCGGCCGCCTAGCAATTTCCGGAAGAATTTAGTGATCATCGAAGAGAGTTAGAGTGCGCCAGCCGCGGCGCAGGGCTTCAGCCCCGAGGGTCGCGTCGGCGTTCGTTGCGACCGGATCGTTGACGTGGGTAAGCAGCGCCAGATCGTTATGCGAATCACTATAAAAGGTGATGCGTTCGAAGCTTTCCCAGGACCGACCCATGGTCTCGAGCCATTCGGCAACCCTGACGATCTTACCCTCGCGATAGCAG
Organism: Burkholderiales bacterium; assembly: GCA_003136595.1. Lineage (GTDB taxonomy): Bacteria > Pseudomonadota > Gammaproteobacteria > Burkholderiales > Burkholderiaceae_D > BOG-994. The sequence goes on along the minus strand of PLEY01000044.1, from coordinate 15,024 downwards.
GGCGTGCCGCGAACTTCGCCCGTGAATCGTCCGGCGTTCTGGGCCGGGATCGTTGCGACCAGGTGTTCGATCCCGAAAGCCACGGCAATCGGAGCCGTGACGAAGGCGTTGGTCGCCGTGACCACCGCACACAGATCGCCCTGGGCCCGGTGCGTCTCGACCAGGGCGAGGGCGGCCGGGCGGATCTGCTGTTGCACCACCTCATGCATGTAGTGGGCGTGCAGGGACTCGGCGTCCGCGCGCGGCAGGCGCGCCAGCGGCGCGAGGGCGAAGCGCAAGAATGCGAAGATATCCAGCGTGCCTGCCTGGTAGTCGCGATAGAACACTTCGTTCTGGGCGCGATAGGCATCCATGGCGACGATCCCGCGTCTGCCGAGAAACTCGCCCCACTCGTAGTCGCTGTCGATGGGCAGGAGCGTATGGTCCAGATCAAACAGGGCAAGATTACGATACATAGTCCTACGATACATGAGGCGCCGATTTCCTGTGCTGCAGCCACTCGCGTAACAGGGGCACGGTCAGGACACGCTGCCGTTCGATCGTATAACGGTCGAGCGCATCGACGAGCGCGACCAGCGAGGACATGTCCCGGCTGAAGTGGGTGAGCAGGTAGTTTAGGACGTCTTCAGAGAGCAGGAGACCGCGCTCGCTGGCGCGCTGCGCGAGCGCTGCCGCCCGCTCGATGTCGTCAAGGGGCTCGATCCGGTAGACCGGTCCCCAGCCCAGCCGCGTGCGCAGGTCTTCACGCAGTGCCAGGTGCAGGGGCGGTGCCGCTGCGGCGCTCACCAGCGCCGCATCCGGGGCACCCCGCACCGCATTGATGAGATTGAAGAGGGCCGCCTGGAGGGCCACATCGGCGCTGTCGACGTCGTCGATGCACCACAGTCCCGGCCCGTCGATCGTGAGGTCCGCGGCCTTCGCGTCCCTGCACGACAGATAGTGCGCCCCGGGGCCGCGCCCGAGGGCGCGCAGCAGGTGTGTCTTGCCGCAGCCGCTGCCGCCCCACAGGTGCACCTGGCGCTCGCCCCGCTCGCCCGCGGCCAGTCCCTCGAGCAGATACAGGGCCGGCCCATTGCGTCCGGGCACGAAGTTGGCGAGCGTCGCTTCGACGCGCAGGCCCAGGTCAAGCACGAGCTGGCGGCTGGCGTTCGGATCGCTCACGGCACGCGATACAGGTCGCTGGCCAGGTACAGGCGCAAGAGGTGCCTTAACCCGACCATGACGACGGCGCTGGCGGGGAGCGCCAGCAGAACCCCGAAGAAACCGAACAGTTCTCCGAATGCGAGCAGCGCAAAGATCACGGCCAGGGGCGACATCCCCAGGCGCCCGCCCACGAGGCGCGGGGTGAGAAAGAAACTCTCGAGCACCTGGCCGATGCCATAGACGAGTGCGACGGCCCAAAGCCCGTACCAGTCCCCGAACTGGGACAGCGCCGCGACGAGCGCGAGTGCAAGTCCGGTCGCAAAGCCGACGTAGGGGATGAACACCAGCAGTCCGGTGAAGATCCCGACCGGCAGGGCGACATCGAATCCGGCCACCGCGAGTCCGATGGAGTAGTAGGCTGCAAGGATCAGCATCACGCTCAGCTGACCCCGCAGGAACTGGGAGAGGAGGACGTCGATTTCGCGCACAAACCCGAGCACCTGGGTATGCCAGCGCCGCGGGACCAGGTCCTCGGCGCGCCGCGCCACGTGATGCCAGTCGAGCAGCAGGTAGAACAGCACCATCGGGAGCAGGAACGCGGTGGCGGCGAGGCTAAAGAGCGCCGAGCCGCCCACCTTGATCGAGGCCATCACGGTTGACATCAGGTCTTCCGTCGCCCACTTGTCCGAGATCAGTTTGCGCAGGGAATAGCCGCTGAATTCGATGTGGATGCCAAAACTCTCGAGCAGGCGCGGCGCGACGACTGTGTTCAGGCGCTCGAGCAGACCGGGAATGCGTTGCTGCAGCTCCGCCAGCTCGTGCTGCATCACCGGGACGATGGTCAGCACCAAGAAGCAGGACAGGAAGAGGAAGATCACGATCATGAGAAACGAGGCCAGGGCGCGCGGCCAGTGATGCCTGGCCAGCCAGTCGACGCCCGGATTGAGCACGTAGCCGATGATCGCCGCGAACAGGAACGGGGTGAGGACCGCGATCAGGTTGTAGAACAGGTAGACCAGGGTCAAGCCGAAGGCCAACCACCACAGGGTCTGGCGTTGCGCGGGCTTCAGGAAGGTCATCGATCGGGTCACTGCGGAAGTGTTCGCTGGTCCGAAATGGATGCGCGGATGGGAGCGCCTGGCGCAATCGGCTAAAATAGCATTATTCGTGCGGTGCAGCGAAGCCGCTACTTTAGCCGTACGCGACCAAATCTCAAAGCCAGCCCCTGCCCATGACCGGACTTACCTATCGTACCGCGGGGGTCGACATCGACGCCGGCGACGCGCTCGTCGAGAACATCAAGCCCCTGGCCAGGCGCACCATGCGCCCGGAGGTGCTGGCCGGGATCGGCGGATTCGGTGCCCTGGTCGAGTTGCCCAAGCGCTTTCGCGAACCCGTGCTGGTGTCAGGCACCGACGGGGTCGGGACCAAGCTCAAGCTCGCCTTTGCGCTGGACCGCCATGACACGATCGGCATCGACCTCGTTGCCATGAGCGTCAACGACATCCTGGTCCAGGGTGCCGAGCCGCTGTTCTTTCTGGATTACTACGTCTGCGAGCGCCTTGACGTGCGCGTTGCGACCGACGTCGTCAAAGGGATTGCGCGCGGCTGCGAGATCGCGGGCTGCGCCCTGATCGGTGGTGAGACGGCCGAGCACCCCGCCGCCTTCATCCCCGGCGAGTACGACTTGGCCGGCTTTGCGGTCGGGGTCGTGGAAAAGCAGGATGCCATCGACGGTCGGCGGATCGCCGCGGGCGATACCCTGATCGGCCTCGCCTCATCGGGCGCCCATTCGAACGGCTTCTCCCTGATCCGCCGGGTCATCGAACATGCGGGAGCAGATCTTCGCGCACCCTTTGTACGCTTTGCGGCGCGCACCGGCTCGTCCCTGTCCCTAGGCGAGGTGCTGCTCGAGCCCACGCGCATCTACGTGAAGCCGGTGCTTGCGCTGCTCAGAGCCGTGCCCGTGAAGGGCATGTCGCACATCACCGGGGGTGGGCTCATCGAGAACACCCACCGGATGTTCCCGGAGCATCTGCAGGCTGAACTGCAGGCCCACAGCTGGCCCAGGCCCGCGCTCTTCGACTGGCTCGAAGCGGCCGGCTCGATCGACCCGGCGGAGATGGCGCGCACGTTCAACTGCGGCATTGGCTTCGTGCTCGTGGTCGCCCCGGGCGATGTGGATGCCACGCTCGATCTGATGCGCGGCGCGGGCGAGGCGGCCTTTGTCATCGGTCAAGTAGTCGCGCGCCCGGCCGGTGCCCCCGGTACCGTCATCGTCTAGGCGCATCCCGCATGCGCCCTCTGCCGACTGCAAGTGCCGACCTGCCGCGTCCGAGCGCCCCGGGATCGTCGCGCCCTTCGCCTTCACTGTATTTGAGGGTAGCCTCACCATGAAACTGGCAACTCTGAAAGACGGTTCCCGCGACGGCCAACTGGCCGTGGTGTCGCGCGATCTGCAGCTCGCCCATCTCGCCAACGAGATCGTCGGAACGCTCCAGTCGGCGCTCGATGACTGGAGCTTCTGCGAACCCCAGTTGACCGATCTCTACGAGGCGCTGAACCAGGGCCGGGCGCGCTATCCGTTTGCCTTTGATCCAAAACGCGCGATGGCCCCCTTGCCGCGCGCGTATCAATGGGCCGATGGTTCGGCGTACGTGAATCATGTGGAACTGGTACGGCGCGCCCGCGGCGCCGAGATGCCCGAATCGTTCTGGCACGATCCGCTCATGTACCAGGGTGGCTCGGACGATTTCATCGGGCCGACCGACGATGTGGTGCTCGCGTCCGAGGAGTGGGGCATCGATTTCGAGGGCGAGGTTGCCGTCATCGTCGACGATGTGCCGATGGGCTGCAGCGAGGCGGCGGCGCTCGGCCACATCCGTCTTCTGCTGCTGGTCAACGACGTGTCGCTGCGCAACCTGATCCCGGCTGAGCTCGCCAAGGGGTTCGGTTTTTTTCAGGGCAAGCCGGCCTCGAGCTTCTCGCCGGTCGCGGTCACGCCCGACGAGCTCGGCTCGGCCTGGCATGAGGGCAAAGTCCACCTGCCGCTCGAAGTGACCTGGAACGGCAGAAAGGTCGGCGAGCCGAACGCCGGGGTCGACATGGTGTTCAGCTTTGGGCGCCTCATCGCCCACATCGCCAAGACCCGGCGTGCGCGCGCCGGCTCGATCGTGGGCTCCGGGACGATCTCCAACAAGGATGCCAATGTGAATCCACAGATCGGGTACGCCTGCATTGCCGAGCAGCGCTGCCTGGAGACGATCGCCCACGGTTCGCCCCGTACCGAATTCATGAAATTTGGCGATACCATCCGTCTGGAGATGTTCGATGCGCAACGCCGCAGCATCTTCGGGGCGATCGACCAGAAGATCGTGAAACTTCCCTAGGCGTGCAGCAGCTTCTTTGGAGACTGCCTTGAACAAGCCCCTGCAGAGCACTGTCCTGACATCGCCCGGGGCCGCGACCGCCCCGGCCTACCAGAGCGGCTTTGGCAACGAATTCGCGAGCGAGGCGAGGGCGGGGGCGCTCCCCGTTGCGCAGAACTCACCACAGCGCGTCGCCTATGGGCTGTATGCGGAGCAGCTCTCGGGGACCGCCTTCACGGCACCGCGCGAGGTCAACCGGCGCAGCTGGCTGTACCGGCTGTTTCCATCAGCCATGCATCCCCCGTACCGGCAGATCGCCAGTGCCTTGCTGGGTACTGCACCCGACGCGCACGCCCAGACACCGTTTAACCGGTTGCGCTGGGATCCTGTCTCGATCCCCGACCTGCCCACCGATTTCCTGGAAGGCCTGGTCACGCTCGCCACCACCGGGGACGCGGCGCGCCAGGATGGCTGCGCGGCCCACGTGTACGCTGCCAATACCTCGATGCGGCGGGTGTTCTTCAATGCGGACGGGGAACTCTTGTTCGTGCCGCAGCTCGGGCGTCTCGAACTTTTCACTGAACTGGGGCGGCTCGACGTTGTACCCGGCGAGATCGCCCTCGTGCCGCGCGGGATGCGCGTGCGCATCGCGCTTCCCGATGGGCCGTCACGCGGCTACGTGTGCGAGAACTATGGCATGGCGCTTAGGCTGCCCGAACTCGGCCCGATCGGCTCAAACGGCCTCGCCAACCCGCGCGACTTCCTTTGCCCGGTCGCGGCCTTCGAGGACAGCACCGAGCCTTGCGAGCTCATTGCCAAGTTCGGGGGGCGCCTGTGGAGCACGACCCTCGATCACTCGCCCCTCGATGTCGTCGCCTGGCACGGCAACTATGTTCCCTACAAGTACGATCTTGCACGGTTTAGCCCCGTCAACACGGTCGCCTTCGACCATCCCGACCCGTCGATCTTCACCGTGCTCACCTCACCTTCCGAGCGGCCCGGCACGGCCAACCTCGATTTTGTGATCTTCCCGCCCCGCTGGATGGTGGCCGAACATACCTTCCGGCCACCCTGGTTCCATCGCAATGTGATGAGCGAGTTCATGGGCCTCGTGCACGGGACCTACGATGCCAAGGCCGAGGGCTTTCTGCCGGGCGGCGTGAGTCTCCATAACTGCATGACTGCGCACGGCCCGGATGCGGCCACCTTCGAGCGGGCCAGCGACACGCCCCTGGTACCCGAGTTCCAGAGTGACACGCTGGCCTTCATGTTCGAGACCCGCTACGTGTTCCAGGTGAGCGCCCACGCGCTCGCCTCGCCTGCCTTACAGGCGGACTACGACGCCTGCTGGCAGGGCTTTCGCCGCGGCGCGGCCTAGCTGTGAAGTTGCAAGGGGTTATCTCGCTCGGTCTACCGTCTGGACAGCGGGAGGCCTTCAGGTCCCGTGCCTTAGCCGCCCTCGAGCGCGCGGCTCACGAGCTGTTCGATGCGCGGCACGAGGTCGGGTGCAAGACAGTCGAGCGTGTGCCGCTCGGGCAGGCTGCGTAGCCAGGTCAGCTGGCGCTTGGCGAGCTGCCGGGTGGCTGCCGTGGCCGTCGCGACGAGCGTGTCGGGCGGCTCCAGCCCTTCGATGACCTGCCAGATCTGGCGGTAGCCCACGCAGCGCAGCGCCGGCAGCCCGGCATGCAGATCACCCCGCGCATGCAGCGCGCGCACTTCCTCGACGAATCCGGCTGCGAGCATCGCCTCGAACCGCCTCTGGATGCGCGTGTGCAACACGCTGCGTTCAGAGGGTTCAAGTGCGATCGTGAGAAAGCGCTCATCACGCGCTTGGCGCGCGGCGGGTTCGGTGAAGAAGCTGGAGAGCGGCCGGCCTGAGACCTGCCAGACTTCGAGGGCGCGCTGGATGCGCTGCGCATCGGTGGGTGCCAGGCGCGCCGCAGTGGCTGGATCAACTTCGGCGAGCCACCTGTGGAGCGCCGGCCAGCCCTTGGTTTGCGCCTGCGCCTCGAGTTCTGCGCGCACCAGCGCGCTGGCCTGTGGCAGGTCATCGAGACCTTCGCGCAGGGCCTTCAGGTAGAGCATGGTGCCGCCCACCAGGAGCGGGATGCGCCCGCGCGCCCGGATTGCGGCGATGACCTCACGGGCATCGCTGCAGAACCGCGCGGCGGAGTAGCGCTCGCTCGGATCGATGAGATCGATCAGATGATGCGCGACGCGCCGCCGTTCTTCCGCCGAAGGCTTGGCCGTGCCGATGTCCATGCTCCGGTAGACCTGGGCTGAGTCGACGCTCACGATTTCGATTGGAAACCGGGCGGCAAGCGCGAGAGCGACCCCGGATTTTCCTGAAGCGGTGGGGCCTGCCAGGCAGATCAGGGGTGGCATGCGGGAACGCGCCGCGCGGCGCGTGCCGGATGGATGCAACTCATTGGCCGCGCATGAACAGGCGATCGAGGTCCTGCAACGACCACTGGGTCCAGGTGGGCCGTCCGTGGTTGCACTGGTCAGACCTCTCGGTCTCCTCCATCTGCCGCAGCAGCGCATTCATCTCGTCCAGGGACAGGCGCCGATGGGCACGCACCGCGCTGTGACAGGCAAGCGTCCCCATCAGCTCGTTGCGATGCTCGGTCAATACGCGCGAGGCGCCGAAGGCCTCGAGATCACCCAGGACGTCGCGCGCGAGCTGGGCGATGTCGGCCTCGGCGAGAAGCGCCGGCACGGCCCGGACAGCGAGTGCGCCCGGCGCGACGGCCCCGATATCAAAGCCCAGCCGGAGCAGCGTCTCACGGGCATCCGCGGCGGTGCTCATCTCGCGTGCGTCGGCATTCAGGACCACTGGGATAAGCAGCTGCTGGACGGCGAGCCTGCCCTCATCCAGGCCTCTCTTGATGCGTTCATACAGGATGCGCTCGTGCGCGGCGTGCATGTCCACCAGCACCAGCCCGGCGCGGTTCTGGGCCAGCACGTAGGTGCCGTGCAACTGGCCGAGCGCAAAACCGAGGGGATGCTCATCGGACTGCTGGTCCGGGCCGGCTTGTGGAGAACCCTGTGGATAAACCGGTGCAAAAGCGGTGGACGGAAGTCCTGAAGGGTGGGGGACACCGCCTGGGCCCCCCGCAGGGTACGCGGAATTTGGATCGGTGCTGAACAAGGCACCATAGGAGGCCGTGCTCTGGCGAATGCCGAGGCTTGTCTGCTGCAGCCGCTCAGAGAGCTCCGCGAGCGAGCGCGCAGCGGCCCCACCCGGCGCCGGCGGGACGGTCCCTGCGGTGGCCGCGAGCGCACGGCTGACCGCGTGAAAGACAAACTGGTGCACGCCGCGCGACTCACGAAATCGCACCTCGATCTTCGAGGGATGGACGTTCACGTCGACCATGCGCGCATCGAGTTCCAGGGCGAGGACATACGCCGGATGGCGTTCGCCGTGCAGGACGTCCTGGTAGGCGGCGCGCACGGCGTGGCTTAGGAGCTTGTCGCGCACGAAGCGGCCATTGACGTAGAAGTATTGCGACTGTGCGCTGGCGCGGCTGGCGGTGGGCAGCCCGATGTAGCCACGCAGGGCGAGACCACCAGGGCCGCCCGCGATCTCGCCGAGTGCGCGATGGGCGGCGGCGAACTCGTCGCCCATGAGCTGCAGGATGCGCACCTCGGCGCTTGCTGCATTGCGCTGCTCGAGAATACGACCGTTGTGACTGAGCGAGAAGGCCACTTCCGGGTGCGCAAGCGCAATGCGCCGCAGCGCCTCCTGACAGTGCCCAAGCTCGGTCTGCTCGGTTTTCAGGAACTTGCGCCGGGCCGGAGTGTTGAAGTAGAGGTTGCGCACCTCGATCGTCGTGCCCGGCGCTCCCGAGGCGGGCTCTGCAGCCCGCGCGCGGCTCTCGATGCGCCAGGCGTGCTCGGCCAGGCGCGTGCGACTGATGATCGACACCTCGGCGACCGATGCGATCGAGGCGAGCGCTTCGCCCCGAAAGCCCAGTGTCGCGACGGCCTCGAGGTCGGACAGGGAGGCAATTTTTGACGTGGCGTGGCGGGCCAGCGCGAATTGCAGTTCCGACGCAGGAATGCCACAGCCGTCATCGGCGACCGTGATCCGCTTCACGCCCCCCTCTTCGAGCTTCACCTCGATGCGCCGTGCGCCCGCATCGAGCGCATTCTCCAGCAGTTCCTTGACGACCGAGGCGGGCCTCTCGACGACCTCACCGGCCGCAATCTGGCTGATGAGTTGGTCCGGCAGCGGGCGGATCGCCCGGCGCGGCGCTGCGAGATCATCCCCTGCGAGGGGCCTAACGACGGGATCGGTGGCGGCCATGGAGCAATTATAGCGGCCCGGGCCAGACCCCCGACCGGGGGGGCTTGCAGCCGATGCGGTACCATCTCGCCACCAAGAGGGAGCAGCGCGTGGAACTCATCTTCGGCGTGGTACAACTGATTCTGCATCTGGACCAGCACCTGGCCCAGCTGGTCAGTACGGCAGGTCCCTGGATCTACGCGATCCTGTTCGCCGTGATCTTCGCCGAGACGGGCCTCGTGGTGACCCCGTTCTTGCCCGGCGACTCGCTCATCTTCCTCGCGGGCACGCTCGCGGCGATCGGCGGACTGGATCCGGCGCTTCTTTTCTTCGTGCTGTTCGCCGCGGCCGTGCTCGGCAACATGTCCAACTACTGGGTCGGTCGCTGGATCGGCCCGCGCGTATTTCACTGGCCCCAGTCGCGCTGGTTCAATCGCCGCGCCCTGGACGAAGCCCATGCCTTCTACGAGAAGTACGGCGGTGTGACCCTGACGCTCGCGCGCTTCATGCCGATCGTGCGTACTTTTGCGCCTTTCGTGGCAGGCGTCGGCGCGATGTCACACGGGAAATTCCAGTGGTGGAGTGCGCTGGGCGCACTACTTTGGGTGGGTGGGTTCGTCGCGGCCGGATACTGGTTCGGCAATCTGCCGTTCGTCCAGAGGAATCTGAGTTCGATCATGCTGGCCGTGGTCGGGCTGTCCATGCTGCCGATGGTCATCGGGCTTGCGCGTGCACGGCTCGCCCGAGCCTGACAAGTGCCCTGGGCCGACCCGGCCGAAGCCTCGGCAAAGGTGCTGCGCGGCGCGCGCCGGGGCGGCGCGGGGCATGGAACCTTCCAGGGTGAATCATTGCCCAATGCTTCTGAATCGGCGTGACAGCCGAGACAGTGGCGGCGTATCGCCAGGTTATCGGGAATTGACAAAAAGGAGTCAGCGATGAGGCAACGAGTGGCGAATAGTGGCGAGCACACCCTGGGCCGTGTGGTGAGCGCGACCATTTTCTGGGGCGCATTGGCGCTTGGGGCGCTTGGGGCGCTTGCGCCCTGTGCACCGGCCAGTGCCCAGATCGGCGTAGCCGTGGATATCGGGGTACCCCCACCTCCGCCGCGCTATGAGCCGGTACCCGTCGTGCCGGTCGGCTATGTCTGGGCACCGGGCTATTGGGAATGGGTGCATGGCACGCACGTCTGGCGGCGCGGCCATCTGGTCGAGGCCCGGCCCGGCTATCGCTGGGCGCCAGACCATTGGGAAGAGCGCGGCGGTCAGCATCATTTCGAGCCCGGCCGCCTTGAGCGCGACCCGGACTACCACGGCCGCCGCTAGGCCCAGCCAGCCGGTGCCGCGGCCCATGGGAGGGCCGGCGCGACAAGCGGGCGAAAGCGGAAACGCGCCCGCGGCCGGCCCATGCCCCGGGATCCAGCCCGATGCGAGAGTCGCTTCGGGTCGCCGATCACCCCGGAGGTTGCGTTCGGGGTCGGGAACTGGAACGGGGTTCGACCCGGCCGGATCTATGGGGCCTGTTCGTCTACTTTGGCATATCGATGACAAGGCCCGCACGGTCCTCCTCGGTCCTCGCCGCCTCGAGCGCTCGCCGCGCGACCGCGTAGCAGTCTTCGATGTGGGCGTTGCCCAGCATCTTCATGGCCCCGAAACTGATCGAGGCCGACAGCGCCTGACCGAACACCGGGACGACCTTTGAGACCGTGCCGGTCGCCAGGCGCATGCCGAGCTTCTTTAAGACCTTGATGACCAACTCCTTTGTGATGATGCGGCCAATCAATTCGCTGCCGACTGCCGAGGCGAGCACCATCACGATCTGCTTGGTCTCCGGATCGAGTTGGGTCACCTGATCGGCCGACAGCCCGAATTCGCGATTGATCGCAGGCAGCATGCGCATGAGGATCATGATGTCCGTGCCGATGTCGAGTCCCGGCACAGGGACTACGGCCACCCCCGCGGACAGCGAGGCGCGCCGCGTGACGAGGCCCCGACAGCGCCGACGGATCCGGTCAAGTTCTTCGAGCGAGGCAGGGAGCATGGCCGATTGGACCGGGATTTCCCGGATTGGTTTTAAAAAGGTCCTGGCGCACCGGCATGCCTAGGCCTGCTGCAGCCGCGGATGGGCTTCCTGGCTCACCAGGAAGCGGCGCAGGCTCTCGTCGGACATCGGCTGGCCGATCAGATTGCCCTGGATCTCGTCGCATTCGTGATCCTCGAGGAACCGCAATTCTTCGGGGCGCTCGACACCTTCGGCGACGATCTTCAGTCCCAGGGCACCGCCCATGGCGAGTACCGCCTTGCAGATTGCCACGCTCGTCTGCTTGGCCGGCAGCCCGGTGACAAATGAGCGGTCGATCTTGATGCTATCGACAGGCAGGCTCGAGAGATAGGACAGGCTTGAATGGCCGGTACCGAAATCGTCCAGGCAGAGCCGGATGCCGAGCCGGCGCAGACGCTCGAGAAGCCGTGCGGCCTGGTCGCGCGCGGTCATGACGCAGGTCTCGGTCACCTCGAGTTCCAGCCATTGGGGATCGAGCCCGGTTTCGGTGAGGATCGCCTGGATCTTCTCGGGCAGTTCCTCGTCCATCAGTTGCTTGGCCGACAGATTCACGGCGACCCGTAGCGGCTCGAAGCCGGCGTCGTGGCGCGCCATGGCCTCGCGGCATACGGTACGCAGCACCCATTCTCCGAGGATTGGAATCAGACCCAAATCCTCGGCCAGCGGGATGAATTGCACGGGCGAGATGGATCCGCCGTCGGCCTGTTGCCAGCGGATCAGGGCCTCGATCCCCGTGATGCGCCGCTCGGGCAGGCCAAGTTTGGGCTGATAGGCCATGCTCAGGCCCTCCTTCGATTCAGCCGCCCGCCTCAGGCGTGCCTCGGTCAGGAGCTGGCCCGCGTCGCGCGAATCCATCTCGACCGAGAAAAAGCGATAGGCGTTACCACCGCCGCGCTTGGCGTGATACATCGCGGTCGTGCTGGCTTTCATGATCGCGTCCGAGGTGGTCGCGTCGTCGGGGAACACGCCGATGCCGATACTCGATGTCACGAACACGTCATCCTCGAAGCCAAGGTCAAAGGGGCGCGCGAGGGTCTCCATCACGGCGTGGGCGGCATTGCCGGCCGCGCTTGCGTCCACAAGTCCGGTCAGGAGAATCACGAACTCGTCACCGCCGACCCGCGCGACCACGGAGCGTGCCGGATCGAGCAGCGCGACCAGGCGCTGGGCGATGCGCTGCAGGAGCCGATCGCCATCAGCCTGGCCGAGCAATCCATTCAGGCGCTTGAAGCGATCCAGATTGATGCTAAGCAGTGCAAGCGTCTCGGAGCGCGCCGTCGCATCAGTGATGGCGTCGTTGAGCGCCTCGATGAAATAGGCCCGATTGGGCAGCTTGGTCAGGCCGTCATGGCGTGCCAGATGCTCGATGATCTGGCGCGTCTGGGCCTCCCGGCTACGGTCCGAGACGACGTGCACATAATGCGTCGTATGCCCTTCTTCGTCTCGGACCGCCGAGACGCGGTACGAGGCCGGATAGTTTTCACCGCCCTTGCGGTGTCCCATGATCTCGCCTTCCCAGAAGCCCTCCTTGGTCAGGGTCTCCTGGCGGGTCGCCCGCTCGGCCGGCCCCGGGCTGCTCTCGAGCAGGGTCGAGGCCGCCGCACCTACGGCGTCGCTGCGGCTGTACCCGGTCATGGTCACAAACGAATTGTTGACCCACTGGATGATGCCGTCGGCCCTCGAGACGACGATCGCCTCGGAGGCGCTGTGCGCGACCATGGCCGCGAGGCGCAGCTGCTCCTCCATCGTGCGTCTCTCGGTGATGTCGTGCGAGGAGGTGATGTACGAGACTGGCCGCTCGTCTGGCCCGAAGATCGGCTGGCCGCGCACCTCCATCCAGAGGTACTCGCCCGTCCGGTTGCGCATGCGGTACTGGAGCACGCGCGGGGGGCGTCCCTGGAGCACCTGATCGCGCACCATGCGCGCTTGCGCAATGTCGTCCGGATGGATGGCCTCGTAGGGCGTGAGTCCCAGGACCTCGGCGGGCTCGTACCCCAGGACCTTCTTGATCGAGGGGGACACGTAGCGCAGGGTGCCATCGGGATGATAGAGCGCGATGATGTCGCCCATGTTTTCTGTGATGAGCCGCAGGGTCGCCTCGTTCTCGGCGCGTAGCCGCTCGGCATCCTTGCGCTCGGTCACATCACGAACCAGGGTAAGCACCTGGTCGCGCCGGTATGGAATGACCCGTGCCTCGAGCCAGAGGGTCGTGCCGCCGACCTCGAGCGGATATTCGATCACCTGCAGCTCGCCGGTGTTCAGCGCCTCGAGGATGCAGCCCAGGCGCGCACGCGCGACCTCGGGCGGGTAGGAGGGCTCGGGACCGCATTCCGCGAGACGGAGCGCGCGCAGGCTGGGTGTGCGATGGATGGTCTCAGGCACCTCAAGGAAGCGCCCGCTGCGGTCCTGGATCGTCAGGAGATCGGGCAGCACGCTCAGGATCGACTGGGTCCGATCCAGGGCCGCGGCGAGCTCGGTCTGGATCTCGAGCCAGAGCATGGCCAGTGCGACACTGGACACGACGCCGCACAGGAGCAGCACCGCCGCAAACAGGAGCCATCCGCCGGCCTGGAGAGTGGGCATGCCATCGAGCCGCGAGAGGCTCAGTGCCAGTGTGGCTGCGCTCAGGCCAAACACGGCCCAGGGCGCGTAGCGCAGAATGCGGCGCGGCAGATCCCTGCGCGGTCCCTGGAAATGCTGCCGCATGTGCAGACCCCAGCGACCGGTTACCACCAACATGCATGCGGACACGAGGGCCGCGCGTGCCGCCGCATCGAACCCCATGGTGAGGAACGCGACCAGTAGGGCGCACTGCGCGGCCGGTAGCGCCAACTCCATGAATGCCACGCGTGCGGGCAGACCCTCGAAGCGCCGGCATCCGCGGTCGAGGTAGGAAAGGCCGAGGAGCAGGAGGGTGTTGCCAAGCAGGACCGAAGCGCTCAGGGGGATCATCCCGCGCAGGCTCAGCGCGAGCAGTCCAAGCCCAGTGCAGAGTGTTCCCCAACCGACCGGTCCGGTACCCGTCGAGCGCTCCGCCTGGCGCGCGAAAGTCAGCGCAAGTGCGCCGATGCCCAGCAAGAACGAGGCGGCGGTAAGGCCGGTACTTTGCAGATCCAGGGTCATGGATGGTCCGACGACAGCGCTACGGGCTCCCGAGGCTGGCCGCGCGTGCCGGCCGGTGGCCGCCGCTCTGCGCTATCCCAGTCCTCCTTCCTCCAGATACTAAACGATCCCCCCGCGGGCCGGGTATCGATTCCCAGGCTCGCGCCGCGCGCTAGGCATAGTTCTCCGGAAACAGGCGGCGCTCGACGAGTTCGATGAGGATGTGGATCACCTTGATGTGCAGTTCTTGGACGCGATCCGCAAACTGTCCCGCCGGCGTGCAGATCTCGAGGTCGACCTCCCGGCCGAGAGCAGATTCACGTCGTCCGGTGAGCCCGATGCAGGTGATTCCCAGGTCGCGCGCGGCCTTGGCCGCGGCGATCACATTCGGGCTCGCGCCGCTCGTGCTGATCGCGAGCAGACAGTCGCCAGCCCGGCCATGCGCCAACAGGTAGCGCGCAAACACCTCCTCATAGCCGAAGTCGTTGGCCGTGCAGGTGAGATAACCCGGATCGCTGATGGCGCTCGCTGCGAGTGGGCGGCGGTTTTTGCGGTAGCGCCCGGAGAGTTCTTCGGCAAAGTGCATGGCGTCGCACATCGAGCCGCCGTTGCCGCAGCTGAACACACGGCCGCCGGCGCGCAGGCTGGCACCGATCATGGCGGCAGCGCCGGCGATCGCCGCCAGCGCGAGCGGATCGCGACGCAGGCGCTCGAGCGCCGCCGCGGCCTCGGCAAGTGCGGCATCGACCCGGTCTCGGTCGCCGGGTTGGCGATCCGGCATTGGCGCGCTCATTGCGGCTGCGCCAGCAGGGCAACGAAGCGATCGAACAGGCCGTGAATGTCGTGCGGCCCGGGACTGGCTTCCGGATGACCCTGGAAGCAGAACGCCGGCCGGTCGGTGCGGCGAAAGCCCTGCAGCGTGCCGTCGAACAGCGAGACGTGGGTGGGCTGGCAGCTGGCCGGCAACGTGCCCTCGTCGACCGCGAAGCCATGATTCTGCGAGGTGATCATCACCCGTCCGGTGGCCAGTTCGAGCACCGGATGATTGGCGCCGTGGTGGCCGAA
>PLEY01000099.1 GCA_003136595.1 Burkholderiales bacterium | reverse complement strand
AGACATGGGGAGGATGTCAAAAACGGCCAACGTGCTGGAGTAGCCGTGGGACCAGAACGGGGGTCAATGCGTGACCAGCCCGCACTCATCTTCGGGTCAGCGTGAACTCTTGCAGCACCCGCCAAGGCCGTGCTGCACCAACTTGTTCGATCGACGCGATCGTGTCAAAGGTAAACGACAGGTTCTCGAGGAGCCCCAGGGCGTCGGCAACGCTTTCATGAGAGGGCGGTGGGTTGCGCGGATGCGCCAAGGTTATGTGTGGTGCATGTCTACGGATTGCAGAAGTACCCAAAACCTGGGCGCGCAACTGGTGGAATGCTTGCTCGCCAGCCACGCAAGGCAGCACAACCCCGTGACCCTGAAAGGTCACCGGCCGCCCGAAACCCAGCGTGATGGGCTGGGCTTCGGACTTTCGAAGCCGCACCTCGACTTCTGTCACTGACAAGTGGCCGATCTCATCCTCGCGGCACAAGGTCACGTGTGCCGGGATGAGGGCCGCCTGCACGGGATCCAGCACCTGCCGCACGGCCTCAAGTTGGCAGGACTCGGTAGCGGGCACGTACATGCTCAACTGTCTGCGCGTATTCATGACGATTGCGCCATTACCTGACGGCGATGGGTCATCGCGAATTATCCTTGACATCTCCATAATTACTCACTACCATATGGTTGTGGATAAACTCGACTCAACCTTCGCCGCGCTTGCTGACGCAACCCGCCGCGCCATGGTCATCAAACTGACCCTGGGGCCGGCCTCCATTCACGATCTCACGGAGCCCTTCTCGCTCTCACAGCAGATGATCTCCAAGCATGTAGCCTGCCTGGTGCGCGCACGGATCGTGGACAAACAAAAGCGCGGACGAGAGAGCATCTGTACGCTGCGCCCCACCGCCATCAAGGCTGTCGCCGACTGGGCGCTGGATTTCCGGCGCCTGTGGGAGGAGAGTTTCGACAAACTCGATGCGGTCCTTCACGAAATGAAAACCGAGGAGATAGCCCATGGCAAATCAGGTAAGCAATGAAGCCGGAGTTCAGACTTTCAGTCGCATCTTCGACGCCCCACGCGCGCTCGTCTGGAAAGCCTGGACGACGCCCAAATACGTCATGAAATGGTGGGGCCCCAAAGGCTTCACTTCGCCGCTATGCCGCATCGATCTGCGCGTTGGCGGCCGCTTCACGTACTCGATGCAAAGCCCCGACGGTCATGTCTTCTACAATGGCGGCGAATTCCGCGAGATCTTGCCCCTCGAGAAGATCGTCTGGCTCTGGTACTTCGCCGACGCCGATGGTAATCGCGTGAGCCCCGCCCACTATGGCTTCCCGGACGAAGACCGGGAAGGCAACATAGACGAAATCCTCTTCGAGGACTACGGCCAAGGCCAGACCAGACTGACCTACACGCGCAACGACCCCACCGCCACCAAGGAAGAGCAGGAAGGTGCAGCCGCAGGCTTCGGCCAGATCTTCGACAAGCTCGCGGAGGTCGTCGCCGAGCTCGTTCACACCGAGTAACCGGCAAAGGATTGCGGCCGCCGAGCGCCTGTCCTGGCGGCCGCAGCACGTCCCGTCACGCCCGACCGGCCGCTACCGTGCCAACCCCGAAGCTTGGGAGCCCATCCCATCGTCGCCGACAGGGACGCGCGAGCAGCGAGATCCAAGAGATGCTGTCCTCGACCAACCATGCCACACTCGATCAGCGCCCTGCCCACGCCACTCGACTACGTTCGAGAGGTTCTTATTACATAAACTTTTTCTCAGCGTCCGGCAAACTTAGCGTCAAACCTACCGCCAAAAACTTCCGCTTGGATGCGTTAGATGGCGATAGATCCCGAACGACTCCATCGCTGCGGAGTCGGTTAACACCCAAGAATGTTGACGAGAAGACGGTTGCGAGTATACTGAAGTCTATGCTTCAGTATTCCATTGATGACCTTTTCCACGCCCTGGCCGCGCCGGGCCGCCGGGCCATGGTGGACCGCTTGGCCCGGGGCCCCGCCACGCTGAGCGAGCTGGCGGAACCAATGGACATGACCTTGACCGCCGTGACCCAGCACCTGCGAATCCTCGAGGCAAGCGGCTTGGTGCATTCCTATAAACAGGGACGCACGCGGCATTGCCGCCTGCGTGTTGGGGCCATGGACCAGGTATCGACATGGATCGAGGGGCGCAAGGCACTGTTGGCGAGCCGGCTCGACCGCTTGGGCGACTTGCTGGAAGAGGACGAGGCGGTAGAGAAGAGGAGGCGCCGGTGAAAGCAAAACATTCCCTGATCCACGATACCTTCACGCTGGAGCGTCGCTATCCGTCCGCCCCAGCCAACGTCTACCGCTATTTCTCCGAGCCGGAGTACCGCAAGCGCTGGTTCGGNNCCTCCGGGCGGCCCCCTCATCACCTACGACAGCCGCATCCTCGATATCGTGCCAGGCGAGCGCATCATTAACAGTTACGTCCTGGCCGCCGCCGGGGAGCGCTTCTCGGTATCGCTCTCCACGGTGGAGTTCTTGCCCGACGGGACAGGGACGTTGCTGCGCCTCACCGAGCACGGCGCGTACTTTGACGGGAACCCTGAGGGACCCCAGATGCGGGTCCATGGAATCAGCAAACAGTTGGACCTGCTGCGCCGAGTGCTGCAAAAGGACCAACACTGAACTTCTCAATCAAGGACCCCCATGCCCAAGCTCGTCGCCCGTTGTATCACCATCTCGTTGGACGGATTCTCCGCCGCCAAGGGCCAAGCGCTCGATGCGCCGTTCGGAAAGGACGGATTGCGCCTGATGCGATGGGCGCATGTCACCCAGTACTTCGCCGCGATGATCGGTAAGGAGGGCGGCGCCGAGGGACTCGACAACGACTTCCTCACCCATGCTTTCGACAACATTGGCGCCAGCATCATGGGCCGCAACATGTTCGGCCCGCAGCGCGGCCCCTGGCCAGACGAGGACTGGAAGGGCTGGTGGGGTCCGAATCCTCCCTTTCACCATCCTGTCTTCGTACTCAGCCATCACAAGCACTCGAGCTTCCAGATGGAAGGAGGTACCAGCTTCCATTTCGTCAACGATGGCATCGAATCCGCTCTGAAGCAGGCCTTTGCTGCTGCCAATGGCAAGGATGTTCGCGTCGGAGGCGGCGCATCCACGGTACGCCAGTATCTGGAGGCGAGCCTGATCGATGAGCTGCATCTCGTACAGGCGCCGATATTGCTGGGCAGCGGTGAAAGAATATTTGAAGGACTGGATGGTCTCTCCGATCGCTATGAGGTAGTCGAGTACATCCCCTCAGAGACTGTCGCTCACGTGCACATCATCAAGAAGACCAAGTGACGAGCGAGCTTTTGCCAGTAGTGCCCAGAAATTCAGGGTTCACTGCCTCAGCAGACCGTGCCAATACCGGATAGCGCCCTGCTCACTCCCACTCAATTGTCTCGTCTCCGGCACGTATAAGCGCGGGAACCTGCTAGACGTTTCGCCAGCGTACAACAAACTTACCATTTACCGTCAACCAGAACCGCTTGAGCGCGATAGACGGCGATAGATACCGAAAGCGGTCTTGTGTTCGGCAAATGCGCTACGCAACCCGGCGTGGCGTGCAACCAGCCCGGCGGTTCATCGCAGTCATGTTTCGGCGGGCTCGACGGCGACACCGAGCCGTGTCGCAGCCTGACGCACTCGATCATCGAGACTCAGCAGTCGAAGGCCAACGACGGCGGAACGCGCAACAAGCAGCGATGCGAGGTGGATCGCATCGAGGGTCCCGATCGGATCACCGGGAAAGGGCTGACGCGAGCGATCAACAATCTCCCCCGCGATGCGAAGCACCTGCCAATGAGCAGCAGCCACGATAAGGTTCGCTCGATGGTCGGCAGCTTCGGCCTCCGTCAGTTCCTCGAGCGCCACCGCCCGGAGTAAGACGCGGTCACACGCGATAAGCGTCTGGTCGGACGCGACGCTGAATTCGGCCTCGCTGAGGACCCGGCGCACCGAAGGTGCCGTCGGCTCGTCAGGGAGCCATGCCAGTACCGCACTCGACTCGGGGTATAGATTCACCGACTGCCGCGATCCTCATCGAGAAGCTCGGCGACGCTACGCCGGCGTGGCCCTTGCCTCCGCGTCAGTGAGGGATACAGATCCGTTCCAGTCGGAGCGCCCAAGGTCAGAAGGCCCCGTCTTGCCAGTGACTGGAGGCCCGCCCGCACCGATGCATCGTCCCGGCCTTGCCCGGGCGGCAGGAGTTCAGCGACAACCTCTCCCCGCTCGGTGACCAGAATGCTCTCGCCAAGCCGCACGTGGCGAAGGTACGCGCTCAGCTTGTCTTGAGGTCTCGGATACCAACGGTTTTCATAAGACCAACGGTAGCGCCTTGTGGCGACATCGCCAACGAGATACTCCTAACCGTGCGCAGAGCGCCCCAATTGCAGATCAACTGAGGCGTCGGCGCAATCAGGCGTGCCTCGGAGGCTTCTGCGCATGGGGATCGGAAGGGAGTAGCGGCTGCCCGCCGATGGCGTTGCAGGCAGCAACCCGCGCGAGGTGGCCACGCAGAGTCTCCAGCTCCTTGGTCGCGCATAGCGCGTTGAGGCGTTCATCCAAGCGCTGCGATTCCTGGTCTATGCGTGCAAGTTCGCGTCGGCCGCGATCCGTGATCGCCAGGATAACCAGGCGCGAATCTGCAGCGGACGGGGAGCGCGCCAAGCCGCGCTCGGCCAGGACGTTCGCCTCGTTGACGATGGTTTGGCGATTCACACCGATCGTTCTTGATAGTTCCCATGTGTAAGTCGGCCCACGATCGTGAAGGGCGTGAAGCATTCCGGCGACCTCTGGGCGAAAGCCAAATGCCTCGATCTCCAAATTCTGATGCTCATTATGATGCTACAATACACCTCATCTGATGCTATGGAGAAAGCCGTGAGAACCACCGTTACCATCGACGATGAACTCTTTCAGCGCGCCTTGGAGGCTGCTGACCCCGGTATGGACAAGGCCGACCTGTTTCGGGAGGCTATGAANNAAGGCGCCGCGGATGAAATCAGTCCCGCGCCGCAGGCCGCTCTAGGATCCGCGTCCAATGAGCCTTGTGCTCGCGGATACCTCGGTTTGGGTTGCACATTTCCGCAAGCGCGATCCAGTCCTGCAATCTCTGCTGTTGGCCGACCAAGTGCTTTGCCATCCCATGGTCTTGATAGAAATCGCCTGCGGCACGCCGCCTGCACCACGGGAACGTACGTTGAGCGATTTGAGGCAGCTGCGCTCCGCTACCGTCGCCAACATAGATGAAACACTCGTATTCATTGAGCGAGAGCAACTTCAGGATTCGGGCTGCGGCGCCATCGATCTACTACTTCTTGGGTCGGTGCTGCTGACCTCCGACGCCGTGTTTTGGACCCTTGACAAGCATCTCCGAGCTCTCGCTGCGCGCTTCGATATCCTATTCGGCTGAATCCACCCGCGTGCCGGAGTTGAGATGTCTTTGCTGAAACGGCACCACATTTCCCGCTGTCCGACTCTCCACTCAATATCAGTGTGGAATCCACGGCGAGCGGGTTTTTGCCAGTTTTGCCTAGAAACTCAGGGTTCCCTGCGTCGACCAACGGTGCAACAATGGGCAGACGCCCTTTTCACTCCCACTCAATTGTCTCCAGCGCCTATAAGCATCTGAAAGATCAAGACTGTTTTTGACGGTACGCCGAACTTACCGAAAATCCACCGCCACAAAATGGTGCTTGGGGGCGATAGATGGCGAAAGCTGCCGAATGACTCCCTCCGTCCAGTGACGCACACCCGCCTTCGCCGAAGCCCGACAGCCGCCGCGACGCTGATAAGCTTGTCGCTCGCGTGATAAACAAAGGAAATAGCACGATGCCCGGCGACCTGCTTGCGCGTCCACGGACTGGAACTCCAATAGTCGCTCGATGGCGCAATAGGATCGTCATTATTTTGACGTGCCTGGCAATCGTTGCGGGCGGGACATACATGGCGAAGTGCGCTTTGCTATTGAACATCGCGCGTATCATTTTGAACCGAGACTCCGGGTTGGTGGCACAGGAGCGCGCAGATTCCGTGGCGATTTCATTTGCGGAGCCCCCACCCACATGGATCTCACCGATGAAAACTCAGATGAACGATATTTGGGATCCGATCAAAGCAAACGGCGTCAACTATTACATGTTTGCGGGACCGCGAACCTGGTTCACACCCTACAGCGAACGCTCGAATCCACTATCGCCCTACTATCAGGCGTGGGTCGGTGCGTACGTTATCAAACAGAGGGATGGCTCTCTCCCTGCAGACCTGGAGACGTTGGCTTGGGAGGTGACAGCGCTCGATCAACGTTCGTGGCTATCGGCGATGGGCGACCCAAGGCCGCTGGCCGATGCATCTCAGGCCACCAGAGTTGGGAACATTCTAATCGATGGCCACAGCTGGCCGCTTTGGCACGGAACCATGAAAAGCCACAGCGACCTCAGCGCCTACGCGTCAGGGCCACTGCCGACTTTGATCGGAATGCCGCCTAAGGCGTCGTGGCCATCCGGCGTCGCCTCCTATCACGATGTGAGCTTGGACGGTTACTTTGCCTGCTGGGTTGATCCACAGCGGAAAGTCTCGGTTGTCGTCTACGGCGTTGCCGCTACGTACACACTGAAACTCGCCGGAAAAGACGATACCGGACTGATCAATGATGAGATCTTGAACATAATGAAATCAGCAAAGCTTCAGGCCGTGAACTGAATGCACCGAACTGCGCGGAGTGGAGGGATGTCGGTTTCTGCCAGTTTTTCCTCGAAACTCGGGTTTCACTGCCGCGGCCTACCCTGCCAAAATGGCGTCGCCCTGCTCACTCCCACTCAGCTGTCTCCGGCGCGTTTAAGCCACTGACGGTACGAGTTACTTCCAAAAGCACGCGAAATTTACCGTCACATCTACCGCCAGAAAAGTCCGCTTGGGGGCGATAGATGCCGATAGGTTCGCGTTGCCACTGCATCTGGAAGAGGGCTGCCCGCTTCGCTCATGCGACGCCAAGTATCCAGCCCTCAACGCCGGCCACCGCGCGCTCGGCGGGCGTCAGGCTCGGTTGCAGAAACCTCGCAAGCTGCCCGGAGCGGTCGGCTTCGCTGAGCCACGACGCCACCGCGAAAGCGTCATGCTGGTCGGGCGTCCGGTTATGCGCGGGAAACGTATGCTTCCAAAGCGACGGGTAGACCTCGACGACCGCAGACATTCCCGCGGGGATCGACCAACCGTCGAATGGCCAGAAGTGAAGGCGGGCGCCGAACAGCCTGCGCAGATACAGCAGCCAGGGTATCCCGGCATGGGTTGACTTGGCCACCGAGCCCTGGACATCGAAATGGAACACTGACTTGGCCGACCCGGCGCGTTGTTCGGTCATCCGGCGCCAGCGGGCATTTCCGGTACGCGCAGCGCCATTGCCGGCGGCACCGTCGCGCACGAAATCGACGTAGGTATGTTCGACGTCTGTCGGCCAGTGGCGTTGAAAATCCTCGAGGAAGGTAGGCCAGTCCGGCGCTAACTGGTGCACTTCAAAGTAGCGCAGCGGAAACGAGAACCCGTGATCGATGCCGACAATCGTCGGGACGTCTTCGGCGAGCCGCGCGGCCAACCAGTGCGCGATGCCGCGTCGCGTCCAGTACTTGCGAGGACTTGGCGGCGGAAGCACCTCGTTCGCCGCGGACTCACCGACGGCGCAGTAGACACGCAGGCCCTTGAGACTGGCTTCTGGCGTCTGGGCGCCAGAATAGTCAATGCCAATGTAACGGGAAAAGGCGGACATCGAGAACTCAGGAAGACTCAGGTCGCCTCAGTCAGCAGACTCTCATAG
>PLEY01000075.1 GCA_003136595.1 Burkholderiales bacterium | reverse complement strand
GCCGAGAGTAATTGCCAGTTTTGGCCAGAATCTCAGGGTTCCTTGCATCGCCCAACCGTGCAACAATAGGAAAGCGCTCTGGTCCGGTCACTCCCACTCAATTGTCTCCGGCACTTATAAGTACCTGAAATAACGAGATTTCCGCTGACGGGCCGCCAAACTTACCGTCAGATCTACCGTGTTCTTCCGGCAACGCTGCGTGACCGAGTAACTTGTCGGCCGCCGGTCTACGCAGGCGGGTCTGGACCGGCGGTGAGTCGCGCGAGGGTGGCCTGGTAGTTCCACGGCATCCAGTCGGCGGGGCTGGCAGCGAGCGCGGTGGCGTGACGCTGTAAGGCGACCAGGTAGTCGAACGGCTCGATGTGATTCAGTTCGGCGGTGTGGATCAGACTCATGAACACATCCCCGACGTGGGCACCGGCGAGGGTTCGATAGAACAGTGCGTTTTTCCGATGCAGGATCGCCTTCTTCAAGGCTCGTTCGCACGTGTTGTTGTCCAGGGGCGCCCCTTGCACCCGCAGGAACAGGGTCAGTTCTGGCCAGCGCTTTTGCATATAGAGGATGGCCGCCCCGAGGGAGGAGTTCGGCTCGATCTTGCGCTCGGCAAATTGGGTTTGCATCCACTGTTCCAGCGCCTCCATGCGCGGTTGGCTTTCCTCTTGATGCAGGGCCAGCCTCCGGGCCGGATCCAGGCCCCGCTCACGCGCCCGGGCATCGGTGATGTAGACCTCCCGGAGTATTTCCAGGACGAAGCGCACTTCGTTCGGGAAGCTCTCGGCCAGCTCCACGTGCTTGCGCCGGGCATGAGCCAGGCAGGAGGCCAGCACGGTGTCAAAGTCGCTCGGGAGGTTGCGCGAGAGCCCATCGCACATCTGGATCGGGGCAGGCAGATCGATGTTCCGGCGCGCGAGCACGGCGGCCAGATTCTCCCCGGCATGGCGCACGCCGGTAAAGAACAGGGCGATCTTCTGCCCACCAGAGGTTGCGACGATGCCGGAGGTGAAGATACCGGTGCGCTCACCGTGCGGGTCATCGGCGAGCGCTGCGGCGCGCTGCGCCTTGCTCAACTGCAGCACCTTCATGGTGGTGTCGTCGTTGTACAGCACGCTCGCCTGAGCCGCCTGGGTCAACAGTTCCTCGTGGGCAGGGGTCAGGGATTTCGCAGCCGTCTGCACCAGATCCCATTGCGTGGCTGCGGGCAGCGGGATACCCATGCCGTCCTGCAACTTCTCGATGCGGTTGAACGGCAACCCGGCACCATATTTGAGCAGCCCCACCATGCTGGTGGCGGTCGCATCGTATTTCTCGGTGCCGACCCCCGCGGGCGCCGGGGCGGTGAACACCTCACCGCACAGATTGCAGCGCAGCCGCTCGCAGGCGTAGACGCTCGCCGAGAGCGGCGCCATGCCGGTGATGCGCACCAGCTTCGCCGGCTCGCTCTGCGCATACAGCTTCCCGCTCGTGCAGCCCGGACAAGTCTCACCGCTGTGCAGATCCGGATGTGCCACCGTCACCTGTTCCGCACCGGTGTACGCCGCGGCGGCCTTGCGCCCGTGACCGGGCCGCTTCGCTCGGGGGGTGGGCGCCTCGTTTGTCGAGTTCGCGGTTGGCGGCTCGTCGCGATTCTCCCCGAGCACGTTGTGGCTGGACTCGGTGATTGCACCGAAGATCATTCGGCGCAGTCGCTCGAGCGAGGCATCCTTGCACTGCAGCTCGGCTTGCATCAACGCCACGGTATCGACGATGCCGGTCAAGGTTGCGTGTTCTTCGGCATCCAAGACCGCGCGGGTGCGCTCCAGGATGGCGGCGATTCTTTTTTGCTCAACATCCATGGTTTTCAATAGCGGGGGCGGTCGCGATTTTCTCCTGCGGCTACTCATGGCGCATGAAGCAGGCGTTCACGAAAGTCCCGACACAGCGCAAGCCCAAGGATGTCTTTGAGAGTCCGATTCGGTTGATGGGTCAGATCGCCCTTGCCGCGACCCTGGGTTTGACCCAGATACTGCCAGTTCGCAGCCCGATAACAGGTGCCACGGAAGCGACTCGGGTCGATGAAGGTCTCGGCAAAATACACGCGGTGGCCGTATACCTTTTGCCACTCCCCAGACAGCACACGCGTCATGCGCCCGAGCAGGTGCGAGGCAAGGTGCTCAACCTCAACCCAGGGCAAAATCAAAAATCGGGTGTTGTAGGCGATGCCGGCGATGTTCGCTCCTCGTACCTCGGGTGACCAGCCAAGGTACCGATCCCGGGGTCCCAGGTGCCGCGGCGCCGAACTCCACGCAAACAGCGCCACCGGTCGGGACCCGGCGTACACCAGGAACTTCAGCTGCTCCCCAACCGGCTGCGCGTAGCCCAGATAATGATGCGCCTGCATCAGGCTGTTGAAGAGCCCCTCCGCGCCGGTGCGGCGCACCTGCACGAACGTGAGTGGGCCCAGCTCGCGCAAACTCATCCGCAGCGCCGTGGTGTCCACCGTCACCGGCTGCGGTCGGGTGCGCACACCCAAGGGATTCGGGGGCCGGCGGCGCACCGCCGGCAGCTCAATGTGCCCGGCGCGCCATAGCGCCAGCATCAAGCCCCGGCACACCATCGCGCGCGAGGCGCCATTGGCTTGGCGCCAGTTCCAGACGCTACACAGTGTCTCCGACAGCGCACGGCGGCTCTGGTGCGGGTGGGCCGCGACCAGGGCGCGGATCTGGTGCACGTCGTCCCGGGTCACGGTACGACCGCGATAGCGCAGCAGCGGTTCCATGGGGGAACAAATTATCACCCCCGATGATGGAACGCAAGCGGGGGGGGGGCTGGATCAAGCCACCCGCGGCAATGGCCTCCATGCCGACACTCCGCGAGCCTTAAGCGGATCCGCACCCATCAGCAGTACCTGCAGCTGATGGGCCGCCAGCTCCTGGATCGGCCCGTCCGTGGGCCAGTACGGGAACTTCCCGCTCGACAAACGTTTGTGACAAACCCAAAATCCTTGACCGTCGTAAGTCAAAATCTTGATCGCCGTGCGCCGCCGGTTGCAAAAGACTACAAGCCAGCCGCAGAACGGATCCACCTCCAGTTGCGCCCGGCAAATCCGCGCTAGCCC
>PLEY01000066.1:4957-48241 GCA_003136595.1 Burkholderiales bacterium | reverse complement strand
TCGACTTCGACGTGCATCACGGCAACGGGACCGAGGCGATCTTCGCCGACGATCCGCGCGTGCTCATGGTCAGCTTCTTCCAGCATCCCTTCTACCCTTATAGCGGCACCGAGGTCGCGCGGCCGAACATGGTGAATGTGCCGCTGCCGGCGGGCGCCGACGGCAGTGCCGTGCGCCGTGCTGTGGAGGAGCGTTGGCTGCCGGCCCTGGACGACTTCCGCCCGCAGATGATCTTCATCTCCGCGGGTTTCGATGCACACCGGGAGGACGATCTTGGCCAGATGCGCCTGGTCGAGGCCGACTATGCCTGGATCACCGCGCGCGTGCTCGAGGTCGCCGAACGCCATGCCGCCGGGCGCATCGTGAGTTGCCTCGAGGGGGGATACAACCTCTCTGCGCTTGGCCGCAGCGCGGTCGCGCACGTCAAGACCCTCGTCGAAGGATAGGCCCCACGCCCGCATTTCGATGCTTTGCTGGAAATTTCCGAACGGTCGTGCTAAATTCTCGCCCGGGCGGGGAGTCTCTATAATCGGGCGGCAGCAGCGGGCGCGAGGGCTGTGCCGCGCGTCCCCTTGAAAACGTCGGTCTATCGCTAAAGGCAAGGTATGAAGATCCTGATTCCCGTCAAGCGTGTCGTCGACTACAACGTCAAGGTCAGGGTCAAGTCGGACCAGACCGGCGTGGACATCGCCAACGTCAAGATGTCGATGAACCCGTTCGACGAGATCGCCGTGGAGGAGGGCGTACGCCTGAAGGAGGCGGGGGTCGCCACCGAGATCATCGCCATCTCGCTCGGACCGACGCAGTGCCAGGAGACCCTGCGCACGGCGATGGCGATCGGTGCCGATCGGGCCATCCTCGTCGAATCGAGCGAGGAACTGCAGCCGCTGGCGGTCGCGAAACTGCTCAAGGCGATCGTCGAGAAGGAGCAGCCCCAACTCGTCATCCTCGGCAAGCAGGCCATCGACGACGATGCCAACCAGACCGGCCAGATGCTGGCCGCCCTGACCGGCATGCCCCAGGCGACGTTCGCCTCGAAGGTGGTGATCGCCGACGGCCGCGCCGCGGTCACGCGCGAGGTCGATGGCGGCTTGGAGACCCTCTCGTTGCGCCTGCCTGCGGTGGTGACCACGGATCTGCGCTTAAACGAGCCGCGCTACGTGACCCTGCCGAACATCATGAAGGCCAAAAAAAAGCCGCTCGAGATCGTCAAGCCCGCCGATCTCGGGGTCGATATCACGCCGCGCTTCAAGACGCTCAAGGTGTCCGAGCCGCCGGCCCGCAAGGCCGGCATCAAGGTGCCCGACGTGGCGACGCTGGTTGCTAAACTCAAGAATGAAGCGAAGGTGATCTGATGGCTGCCCTGGTCGTTGCCGAACACGATAATGCGTCCGTTAAGCCCGCCACGCGCAATGCGGTCACAGCCGCCTTGCAGCTCGGTGGTGAGGTGCACGTCCTCGTCGCCGGTGCCAAGGCCGCCGGTGCCGCGGCCAGCGCCGCAGGCATCGCGGGCGTTGGCAAAGTGCTCCTCGCCGACTCGGCGGCCCTGGCCGAGGGCTTGGCGGAGAATGTCGCCGCCGAGGTGGTGGCGCTCGCCAAGGACTACACCCACATCCTGTTCGCCGCCACCGCGTCGGGCCGCAACATCGCGCCGCGCGTGGCGGCACTGCTCGATGTCGCCCAGTTCTCGGACATCATCTCGGTGGTCACGCCCAAGACCTTCACGCGCCCCATCTACGCCGGCAATGCGATCGCGACCGTCGAGGCGCTCGACGCGCAGATCGTGATCACGGCGCGTGCCACCGGCTTCGATGCCGCGCCCGACGGAGCGGCCCCTGCACCCATCGAGTCGGTGGAGAGTGTCGCTGATGCCGGCACATCGGTGTTCGTCAGCCGGGAGATCGCAAAGAGCGATCGTCCGGAGCTGACCGCGGCCAAGATCATCGTCTCGGGCGGGCGGGGTGTGGGCAGCGGCGAGAACTACTTCAAGGTACTGGAGCCGCTCGCCGACAAGCTCGGTGCTGCGCTTGGCGCGTCGCGTGCGGCGGTCGATGCAGGCTTCGTCCCCAACGACTTCCAGGTGGGTCAGACCGGCAAGATCGTCGCGCCTGAACTGTATGTCGCGGTCGGCATNNTCCGGGGCGATCCAGCATCTGGCCGGCATGAAGGATTCGAAGGTGATCGTGGCGATCAACAAGGATCCCGAAGCGCCCATCTTCGGGGTTGCCGACTATGGCCTGGTCGGGGACCTCTTCGAAGTCGTGCCCGAGCTGGTCGCGCAACTGGGCTAGCCGGCTCCTGCTGTCTGTCGCGCCGTGCCAAGGCACGGCGTTTTGCCCGTCCGCTGGTCCCGCTTCGTCTGGGAGTTCTGCCATGAGCTATGTCGCACCGATCAAGGACATGCTGTTTGTCATCGAGGACTTGGCCGGGCTCGCCGCGCTCAGCCAGCTCCCCGGCTGCGAGGAGGCCACCCGCGACACGGCCCAGGCGGTACTCGAGGAGAACGCCCGATTCGTCGAATCCCTCGTGGCACCCCTGAACTGGTCGGGTGACCAGGAGCCCTCCTGCTGGAAGGACGGCGTCGTGACGACCTCACAGGGCTTCAAGGAGGCGTTTGCCGCGTTCGGAGCCGGTGGCTGGCAGGGTGTGCAGCATGAGGTGGCCTATGGTGGCCAGGGACTGCCGAAACTGATCGCCACGCCCTGCCAGGAGATGCTCAACGCCGCCAATCTCTCCTTTGCGCTCTGTCCGCTGCTCTCTGATGGGGCCATCGAGGCGCTCATGACAGCCGGCAGCGCGGCCCAGAAGGACACCTATCTGAAGCCGCTCATCGAGGGCCGCTGGACGGGCACGATGAACCTGACCGAGCCGCAGGCCGGCTCGGATCTCGCCATGGTCCGCACGCGCGCGGTGCCCGCGGCCGACGGGTCCTACCGGCTCTTCGGGCAGAAGATCTACATCACCTACGGCGAGCACGACATGGCGGAGAACATCGTCCACCTGGTGCTCGCGCGCACGCCGGGCGCGCCCGAGGGCGTGAAGGGGATCTCGCTGTTCATCGTGCCGAAATTCCTGGTCGGCCCCGAGGGCCGCCTGGGCGCGCGCAACGACGTCTACTGCGCGTCCATCGAGCACAAGCTTGGCATCAAGGCGAGCCCGACGGCCGTGCTCATCTACGGCGAGGGGCATGGCGCGGTCGGCGAGGGCGCGATCGGCACGCTTGTCGGCGAGGAGAATCGCGGCCTCGAATACATGTTCATCATGATGAACGCGGCGCGCTTTGCGGTCGGCATGCAGGGCGTGGCGCTGGCCGAGCGGTCCTATCAGAAGGCCGTCCAGTTCGCCCGCGAGCGCATCCAGGGGCGCGACGTGGCGGGCTCCTCCGGGCCGGTCGCGATCATCAATCATCCTGATGTGCGGCGCATGCTGATGAGCATGCGTGCCCAGACCGAGGCGGCGCGCGCACTGGCCTACGTCACCGCTGCGACGTACGACCGCGCCCACCGCGAGCCCGAGGGTGCAAGGCGGCGCGCCGACCAGGCGCGCTACGAGTACCTGGTGCCGATCGTCAAGGGCTGGTCGACCGAGTTGTCCATCGATGTCGCATCCACCGGAGTTCAGATCCACGGTGGCATGGGCTTCATCGAGGAGACGGGCGCAGCCCAGTACTACCGCGACGCGCGCATCCTGACCATCTACGAGGGCACCACCGCGATCCAGGCCAATGACCTCGTGGCAAGAAAGACCGTGCGCGACGGCGCAGCGGCAGCGCGCGCGCTGCTGGCCGAAGTGGCGACCGTGGCACGCGAGCTCGAACATGCGAGTGCTCCCGAGCTCAGGGTGATCGGGGCCCGGCTCGCCGACGCAGGCGACGCGCTCGCCGCCGTCGTCGAGCATGTGGTGGCCCGGTACAAATCCGACATCCGGGCGGTGTTCGCAGGTTCAGTGCCCTACCTGAAGCTCGCCGGCATCACTCTGGGTGGCTGGCAGATGGGCCGCGCGGCGCTCGCCGCGCACTCGCACCTGCAGGCCGGGGCAGGGGACCGGACCTTCTACGCAGCCAAGATCACCACCGCGCGCTTTTTTGCGGACCATTACCTCGCGCAGGCGAGCGGTCTGCGAGAGGCGATCGTGAATGGCTCGGCGGGGACCCTCGAACTCGCCAACGAGGCCTTCTGAGCAGCCCCGCTGCAGCCTGGGGGTGCTGCCTCGCTGCTTGCCTGGACGCCCACCTGCAGGGCGGGCGCTTTTCGGTCATCGGTGGTCGCTCGCGGCCCGACGCGTCTCTGTGCGCTTCTACCAATAGGCGCCCCTAAGCTCCATTAAGCGCCACTAAGCGCCACTAAGCGCGCGCGACCGTGCGCAACGGATGTTCGATCGTGGCAGCGAGGATGCGGCCACGCAGGGTTCCAGGCGGGCGCAGTTCCTCCGCGGCAAAGTCGTCGACGGCAACCAGATCGGCGATGAGGGCCTCGCGTTCGCGCCACAGGCGCGCCTTCTCGGCAGGCAGGCCTGCGAGGTAGGCCGCTCGCTCCTCCAGGGGAGCTTCGGTGAAATGGGCCAGGTAGGCATCGACATCCTGGAGTTCGGCGCTGCACTCGAGCGCACGCTCGAGTTGGGCGACCGGCTCGGAGGAACTGAGCGTGTCCGGAAGGTAGACGCTTGCCGTCAGGTAGGCACGCGCGCTCGAGGGCTGCAGCATGAGCCGCGCGACGTTCAGCCAGCGCTGGTCCGCGGGCGCCGGCACCGCGATCCCGGTCGGCATGGCAAGCAGACGAGCGGCTGCCAGCGGCCAGGCCGCATTGCGATAGAACGCATCGAGCGCAAGGTAGCCCGCGTGCAATTCGCTCTGTGCCGCAAGCCGCGCCAGTTCAAGCTCGTCTTCACGCCGGCCCTCGCCCTCCCACCGCAGGAGCGCACCGGCTGCAAAATACAGGTGTGAGAGCACGTCGCCCAGGCGGGCGGATTGGAGTTCCTGCTGCAGGAGGCGCCCGCCCAGGACCAACAGTGCCCAGTCCGCGGAGAGCGCAAAGCGAGCCGACAGGCGGTGCAGGTCGCTCCACAGGGTGCTCATGCGCTCGTCATGCGCGGGCAGTTCCGAGACCGGCAAAATGCCCAGCGAGCGCAGGGCGTTGCCCGCGGTGTGCGCGGCGTGTTCGCACAGGGCGGCGTCGAAGGCGCCAAGATCACGCGCCGCGCAGGCTGCCATCTCGCGCGCGAGATACGGATGGCAGCGCACCGCACCCTGGCCGAAGATGATGAGGTTGCGCGACAGGATATTGGTGCCCTCGACGGTGATCGAGATCGGCAGCATCTGGTAGAGCCCGGCCAGGAAGTTGCGCGGGCCAAGGCAGATACCCTTGCCCCCGAGGATGTCCATGCCGGCATTGACGGCCTCACGCGCGCCCTCGGTCAGGTGCACCTTCAGGAGCGCCGAGGCGACCGAAGGTCGCGCCCCGCGGTCCATCTCGTGATAGGCGAGCCGGCGCGCCCCGTCCTGGGAGTACAGCCGGGCCGCGATGCGACCGAGCGGCTCGGCCACCCCCTCGAACTGGCCGATGGGTCGGCCAAACTGCACGCGCAGCGCCGCATAGGCGCTCACCGTGCGTAGCGTCAGCATCTGGCTTGCGATCCCCATCGAGGCGAGAGAAATGCCGCGACCGGTGCCCAGGCAATCCATCAGCATCGTCCAGCCGCGGCCGACCTGGGCTGCGCCCCCGATGACCCAGTCCAGCGGCACGAACACGTTCTCGCCCCAGACGGGCCCGTTCATGAACGCCGCGTTCAGGGGCACGTGGCGCCGGCCGATCTGGATGCCAGGCTGGGTGGCTGGCACCAGGGCGCAGGTGATGCCCGGCTCGGCGCACTCGCCCAGAAGCCGGTGCGGATCGAGCACCCTGAAGGCCAGACCGATGACGGTGGCGACCGGGCTTAGGGTGATGTAGCGCTTGGACCAGGAGACCCGAAATCCCAGGGTCTCCCGCCCCTCGAAGACCTCCCGCACCACGACCCCCGTGTCGGCGATCGCCGCAGCGTCCGGGCCGGCCCACGGCCCGGTCAGCGCGAAACAGGGGATGTCAGCGCCGCTCGCCAGCCGCGGCAGGAGCCGGCTTTTCTGCTCCGGGGTCCCATAGGCCAGCACCAGCTGCGCGGGTCCGAGAGCGTTGGGCACCATCACCGTCACGGCGGCGTTGGCCGAGCGCGTCGCAAGCGCCGTGACCACTGCTGCATGCGCTGCGTGCGAGAAACCCAGCCCGCCATACTCCTCTGGAATCACGAGCCCGAAGAAGCGCTCGGCCTTCAGGTAGCTCCAGACCTGGGCAGGCAGGTCACGGTCGCGGCCGATCTGCCAGTCATCGAGCATCGCGCACAGCGTATCGACCTGGCGGTCCAGGAAGGCACGCTCCGCGTCAGACAGCCCGGCGGTCAGCAGGTCGGCCACCGCGTTGTATTCGGGTCTGCCCGAGAACAGCTCAGCCTCGAAGCCGTTCGTACCGGACTCCATCGCAGCCCGCTCCATGGCGCTCAGCGGCGGCACCGCGCGCGCGAACCAGTCGAGCACGTGGCGCGTCAGGAGCGACTGGCGCAGCGTGGCCGTGTTCAGGATGATCAGGCCTGCTGTCAGGGCCAGCAGGAGCAGCATCGTCATGAGGCGAATCCCTCCGGCAGCTTGGGTAGGCAATGTTCCGCAAAGGTACCCGAAGTGGTACAGGTTGGAGCGCCCCGGCGCCCGCGAGTTCGAAACTTGGCGCCTGCCGGCCCCCGAGGTGTCGCCTGTTGGCAACGGGGCGGGCGCGGACGCACCAGACTAGTGCTCTACCGCATACCCCGCGTCCAGCCAGGCGTCGATGCCGCCGGCCAGTGGTCGTACCCGTGAATAGCCGCGCCGCATGAGGAGCTTGGCCAGGCGCGCCGCGGAAGCCTCGTTGGGGCAGGCGCAATAGACGACCACTTCCCCTCGTAAGGGAAGCGTGTCCAGATGCTCGGCAAGGCTCGCGTCGCTGACCGTGATGGCACCCGGAATGCGACCTCTTTCGTCCAGGCCGTCGGGATTGCGGACGTCCAGGATGACAGGCGGCGCGGCACCTGTGAGCAGTTGCTGCAGTTCCTCGACCGAGATGCGCGCCATGCGCAGATCCCGAGAAAACTGATATCGCTGCCACCATTTTGCCGCGACAAACAGGCCAAGCGCAACCACGATCAAGAGCAGGCCCAACTGGCCGAGCTCGTTGAGCCGCACGAGAATCTGGGCCACCGCATCGTGGAACAGGATCCCGGCGAGAATGGCGACGCTACCCCAGAGCAGGGCGCCCAGGCCGTCGAACAGGATGAACTGGGCAATGGGTGTCGCCAGGGCCCCGGACATCGCCGTGGCGACCGCCGCGAAGCCCGGCAGGAATTTCGCGAACAGCAGCGCCGGGGGGCCGAAGCGGGCGTAGATCGACTCCGTGTGGCGCACGCAGCTGTCCGGAGACAGCGAGATGCGGCACAGAGCGCGCAGCACGCGCCGCCCGAACCGGTGGCCGGCGTAGTACCAGCCGAGGTCGGCGCACAGGGAGGCCACGGTGACAACGGCCGCGAGGGTCGCGAACGCGTGCTCACCGGGCACCATCAAGGCGCCCGCGATGACGAGCGTGGGTATGGCCGGCACCGGCAGTCCGGCCTGCGCCGCGAGGACGTTCAGAAAAACGAACGCGAGGCCATACAGTTCGATCCAGCCGCGAAGGTGCTGCATGTGGGACTCCGGGGATGCGCCAGACGGACCCGGGTTCAGATTCGCCAGACGCAGAATGTGATGCCGATCTGGGGGCGCAGGGACGCTTCCACAATCAGCAAAAGCCGACAAGAATATCGGCCCCTGCGACAAAAGACCACTCCCCCATCGTGCCCTAACGCGCTCTTGGCAGGGCAGAGGCGCCGTTTAGCTCGAGCGACCCCGAGTGCTCGAAGGGCACCACAATCCCGGTTGCGCCGATCTCGGCAGTCCCCTCGATCCGGTAGGGAACGCTACCCGAGGAGGCGAGCGCCCCGGCGACCACGAGGGTCGCGGCGGAGTCGATCTGAACGTGCATCGGCACGAGTGCGCTGCCGTTGGCGGGCAGCGTCACCCCGGCGCGGCTCTGGGCCGTGGCGACCGGGGCATCGGCGATGAACCAGTGCAAGCGCAGTTCCGAGAGGGGCACGGCGACCCCCTTGGGGTTCTGAATGCGCAAGGTGAGGTCGACGCTCGCCTGGTTGTCGTGCCACTCGAGCGCATCGATCCGCTCGATCTGCACGTGGGGCGCGCTCGAGCCGGGTTCAGCGGCCCGGGCGAAAAGAGTCGGCGCGAAGAGCGCTGCGAGAACCACCAGAAACGGGAGCTTGCGGGCGTTGGACATTGGGCGGGCGGCGCGCGCCGCGGTGGAGATCGGATCCCGGCAACCGGCCCGGGTTGGGGATGCTCTCGACTCATCCGGTTGAGTCGATCAATCGGGATTTTGCGCAGCATCCCGCACGCTTGCGCGCAGGGAATGGCCTTCTTGGAATATGATTGTCTCACGGTTACGGCACCTGCAGTCTCGGGCTGCCGGGCCGCGACCGGACCGCGGAGATCAACATGGACCTAGAGACCTTCAAGACGCAGCTGCAGCAAGCAGGCTATAGTGAAGTCGTAGAGAAAAGCTATGCGCCAGACACGTTCATCGACGTGCACACTCATCCGTTTGCAGCGCGTGCCCTGATCACGTCTGGCGAGTTGAGCATCACGTGTGGCGACGAGGCGCGCACCTACCGGGTGGGAGAGATCTTCGAACTCGACGCCAATCGTCCCCATGCCGAGCATTATGGGCCGGCAGGTGCAAGTTATCTGGTTGGCCGCAGGCATGGGGGCGCCGCATAGTGGACCGATTCGCGCACGGCGCGGCGGCTTGTCGGGACAGGAAGCTGCTGCGGGCGCGCTCGCGTCATCGATAGCACGGTAGTGGAGATCGCCATGCAAGTCCCCGGACATTTACTGAAGGCCATCCCGATGCTCGCGTCTCTGGACATCGTACGCAGCGTCGATTTCCTGGTCGAGAATCTTGGATTTCGTCGCGTGCATGCCGAGCACGGTGTCTACGGTATTGCCGAGCGCGATCAGTGCGCGATCCATTTCTGGGCCTGCGGCGAGCAGTCGATCGCCGAGAACACCGGCTGCCGTATCGTGGTCACGGATATCGACGCGCTCTACCGGCACGCGGCCGAGAGGGGCGTGGTCCATCCGAATGGTCACTTAAGCCCAAGGCGCTGGGGATCCCTGGAATTCACCGTGCTCGATCCGGATGGTAACTGCATCACCTTCGCGCAGTTTCCGGGCGAGGTCTAGTCGCGCTGTCTGTGCCGCGGGGATCAGTGTGGACGCGGCACGGTGACGAGGTCCGCGAGGTCGGCCGTCTGGATCACCTGGCCCACGGCGCGATAGCCTTCCGGCGAGTCGGCAAAGCGCAGGACCACCACAAAACTTGGATCCGCGGGGTCGTCGCCGGGTCGCACCACGGCCTCGCCCCCACTGCGGTTCAGCCGCTCGGCGATCGTCCTCGCGCGTGGCGCCGAGGAGAAGATCGCCACCACCTCCTCCCGGATGCGCGGTGCCGCCCTCGCGGGTTCGGCTGAGGCCACAGCAGGTGGTGGTGGCGCGGATGGGAGGGCCGCCGCAGGTGCCGGAGCCGGAGCGGAGGCCGGGGTCGGTGCGGGAGCGGGAGCAGGAGTCGGTGCAGGTACCGGTGCAGGCGCAGGCACCGGTGCGGGCGCAGGCACCGGTGCAGCTGGGGCAACAGGAGCCGGCGTCGGCACGGTCGCGATGCTGGTTTGGCCGGCCGCAGCGGCGAGGGGCGCTGGATTCGGTGCNNGTGCCGGATTCGGTGCCGGGCCCGGAGACCTTTCAGGCGCCGCCAGCGAGCTGGCGGCGGGCTCGGGCGCGGCCGATGCAAGGGTCTGATTCTTAAGACCCGGTGCGGCCTGGGGACGGACTATGAAGCTATTCGGTCCTGCGGCAGTGATCGCCAGGCCGCGCTCGTGCAGCGCATTTTGAAACAGATCGAAGACCTGCCCGGGTGTGATCGGGTCGGTCGACGCCATGCTGATTGTGGCGCGGATCTCGGGGGGCACCGTGATCGTCTGGCCGGTCGCCTGGCTTGTGAGCCGGGCTGCATCGAAGACGCTCAGGTTGCGCCAGTTGATGAGGATCAAATCCTCCGCCCGCGCGCAGACCACGGGTTGCACAGCAAGCAGGGTCATCAGCACGATGCCCGCGGCGCGCAACCGGCGTCGCGGCAATCTGCGCGTCGGTCGGTAGGGTGGAGCGCTCATGATGCTCAGGATTCCTCCCATTCGATGACCTTGGTCGCGCCGCCCGGGTCGCGGTGGATGAGCGCGGCGACATCCAGCTCGACGCGCCCATAACGCACGTGTCCGTGCGCCTCGAAGTATTCAGTGGAAACACCGACGCTGGCAACCGGTGTGGCATTCAGGCCGGAACTGGACAGGCTTGCCGAGGCATCCGAGACCTGGTTGAAGTATGCGCGGGAGCGCGCTTCCACCAGCGCGCGCGCCTGATCGAGCGACATCTCCTTAAAACACGTCAGTATGACCTCCGCCGAAGCAGTGTTCAGATTCACCGGGGTCGACTTGGGCAGGATGATGACATACGGCGCGAGGGCGTCGAGCAGCGCCGGCTCGACGACGTGGCCCGCCTTCAGTTCCCTCGTCAGGAGCGTGTAGTCCTGCAGCCTGGGTGGGACGGCGATGCGCTCGGCAATACTGCGGGCGGCGTCCTCGCTGCCGCCCACGAGCGCGACGAGCCGGTCAAAAGCCGCCAGTTCCTGGTCGTTGATCTTGCCCGCGGGGGCCAGGTCGGTGAGATTGAAGCGCGCCTGGGCATCGAGAATGCGGCCGCTCACAAACGCCACGTCGTCCGGACTGCCCTGCTCATCCGGGTCGCTCACACGCGTCTCCTGGAGCGGGATCGCCCAGGCTTCGCCGTAGTGGTCCACCGAGGAGGTCAGCGCATCCTGCAGAAGCACGAGGCGGGCCCAATCGAGGGCGGACCGGGCGAGCCAGCGCGCCTGGCCCATCGCCGCACGGTTCTCGACCTTGCGCTCCATGATCGACTGTCGCCAGAGCATCCCGGAGATCAGCACCGTGGCCGCCGCGATCACGACGAGCGCCGTGACGATGGCCACGCCACCTTGGCGTGCACGTCCTTTGGCGAGTCGGCAGGTGCGCGGCACTGGGTTACTGCACCGGCACCGGGGCGATTCCGAGTCCTGGTGCCATCGCGGCGCGCGGTTCGGGAAGCCGATAGGTTGTGTGCTGGCCGTGGTATTCCAGTTCGATCTCGCGATCGCGCAGCGCGAAAAGCGTGCGTCCGCCGACATCGTCGCCGATCTGAAAGGCCCGCGCGGGCTGGCCATCGACGCTGATGATGGCACTGCCTGAGCCCGAGGGCTGCGCGAGGATGCCGATGGGCTGGATGTTGTCGCTCACCGCGCCATAGGCGCGGGCACCGAACAGCGGCGCGCTCGCCAGCAGGGCACGCTGCTTGTCCTCGCCGTTTTCGGCGACCGTCGCTGCGGCCGCGGGCAACGGGGGGGCGATCGGGTTGCCGGTGAACAGCTGGGTACACCAGCGCGCGAGGAGCCCACACACCAGCGCCACCAGGATGACCTCGACGGCAAAGCGCGGCCAATCAAACGCGCGGCGCGGTCGTGCTGCAGTGCTCATGGCAGGTACCCAGGCAAAAGAAACTTATTATCAAGATGTTACCAACTTACCACAGCACAGTGCCGCAAAGCGCCGCCGCGCTACGCCCGGCGTGATTCCGGATGAGTACGGTCCCACGTCCCTCGCACGCTCGTCGCACGCAGATGGCAGGGTCAGCCCGCCCGCGACCGCGATACCGGCCGCAGTCCCCCGCGCCCGGTCGGCAAATCGGCATGCGCCGGCCATCCGGGTGCGGCAAGCGCGCAACAGGCGCGCAACTTTCCGGGCTCGGGATGGTCAATGACCAGACTGATCAATAGGTTATCAATCAAACTTTGTGTACTCTATGCCTTCTGTTCCGAATAACAACACTTTCGGTCATTAAGCCTTAGCCGCCACGCCACACCAGGGCGCCTCTGAACAGGGTCTGCGCGTGGTTCGAACGGACCCGACTGCGGGGAAATGGCACCCTTCTTCGGAGGGTCGCTTTTTTCCCGGGAGAAGATCAAGTCGCTCATGGGACCCCTAAAGCAATCGCGCCCCCGCGGCGTGCGACCGGCGCGCCTGCGGCGGAGTCCCGGCTATACCCTGCTCGAGCTCCTCGCCGTGGTGGTTGTGATCGGCATCCTCTTGACGGTCGCGTCGCTCAGTGCCAAGCCCGATCCGCGCGGCCCGCTCAAGCGCGATGCCGAGCGGCTTGAGGAGTTGTTTGCGCTCGCGACTGACGAAGCCCAGATCCGGGCGCGACCCATCGCCTGGGAGGCCGATCGCGAGGGCTATCACTTCAAGACGCTCGAGGCGAGCGGCTGGACGCTCATGGACGATGATCCCCAGTTCCGGCCGCGCATCTGGGAGGCGGGTCCGACCGATGCCGCGTTCGACACGTCGAGCGTGTTCGGCCCGGTCGCGACCGAGGCCCATGAGCTCATCTTCCCCCGCGACGGGCTGCAGCCGCCCTTCGCCCTGTCGCTCGTGTCCGACCATGTGCGGCTCGTCCTCTCCGGTGATGGCGCCGGGCACTTCACGGTCTCCCTGCCCGAGGAGGCTCAGTGAGGCGTCCCCAGGGTTTCACGCTCGTCGAGGTGCTGGTGGCGCTCATCATCGTGTCCCTGGTCCTCGCCGCCTCACTGCGCGCCGCCGGCGTCCTCGCCGTCGGTCAGGAGCATCTGGAGAGCGCGGCGCTCGCCGGTTGGAGCGCAGAGAATACGCTCGCCGATGTCCGCCTGGTGCGTA
This sequence comes from Burkholderiales bacterium, assembly GCA_003136595.1. Taxonomy (GTDB): domain Bacteria; phylum Pseudomonadota; class Gammaproteobacteria; order Burkholderiales; family Burkholderiaceae_D; genus BOG-994. The sequence continues at coordinate 35,290 of PLEY01000066.1, read as the reverse complement.
CCCTGCCGGGCCTTGGCAAGGAGGTCTTCGACTGCCCTCAGCTCGGACTGAAACTCGTGTGCGAGCGCGAAGTACGGACCACCCCCAATCTCGCCATACTGCGCATCGACGTGCGCGTCTACCCGGATGCGGCGCGCGATCACGTCCTCGCGCGGCGGACGGCCTTCATGTCAAAACTGCCATGAACCCGACCCGGCCCCGCACCTGCACCCGCACCTGCAACATGGGACGTCCCGTCACAAGGCGCACCCCCGGCTTCACCCTGCTTGAACTCCTGGTCGCAATCGGCCTGCTTGCGCTCGTTGCAGTCATGTCCTGGAGGGGACTCGATGCGATCCTGCGCACGCACGATGCGCTCGCGCATGCCGAGGGCAATCTCGATGAGCTGCAGCGGGTCTTCCAGCGTCTCGAGCAGGACGCGCTGCGCGCACGCGACGCGCGCACGATTGAGAACCGATTGCAACTCTCCGATGGCACGTCGCAGGTCGAGTACCGCTTCGACGCGGGCATCCTCACGCGCCAGGTGCCGGGCGTCGAGCGCGGCGGCGCCCGCTTCGAGGGCGAACTGGCCTCCATGGGTGTCCAGGTCTGGCAGGACAGGTTTGGCTGGACCGACGGGTCGGCGACGACCGATGGCACGGCCGCCGGCCGGGTCGCGGCCACCGGCGTGCGGCTTTCGCTCACCCTAAAGAATGGGGACACGGCAAGCCGCGTGTTCCTGCTGGGTAGCGGGATATGACGAGCGCGCGCGTGCGCTCGCTGCCGGGATGGCCCGTCGCCGGTCTGCTGCTGCGCGCGCCCTCGCGGCGCGCCGACGGAACCGCCGATGCCGACCAGTTCGGTTTTCTTGCGTTCAGAAAGGATGTGTCGATGGCGCGCGGGCGCGGCGAACTCGATGGCATGCCGACGGATCTGCCGGCGGTGCTGCTGCTCGCGCCCGATGACGTCCTGCTGACGAGCGCCCTGGTCCCGCCACTGCCCCCCGGGCGCCTGCGCGACGCGCTGCCCAATCTCCTCGAGGATACGGTGCTCGGTGATGCCTCGGCGCTGCATGTGGCGGTCGGGCCCTTGCGCAACGACACCAATGCGCTTGCAGCTGTGAACCGCGCGTGGCTCAGGCGCCTGCTCGAGCGGGCCGCCGCGGCCGGTCAGCGCATCACGGCCGTGCTGCCCGAATCCCTGTGCGTGCCGCTTGCGGAAGGCGCCTGGTCCCTGGTCTGCAGCGTCGAGGAGGGTGTCGTGCGCAACGTGTGGCTGCGCTACGGACCGAACGAGGCGCAGGCCCTGCCGGTCGACCCGGTAGCCGCCCGCGTCGTCGTCGAACTCCTGGTCGCCCAGACCGCCGCCGAGCGGCGCCCGGCCGCCATCGATCTCTATGTGCCCAAGGCGATCGAGGCCCGCTGGCGGCCGGTCGCAGAGCTGGCCTCACCCGAGATCCGGGTGCACCATGGCACGCCGCTGCGTTCATGGATTGCGCAGGGCGGCCCCGACGCGGGGCCGCTTGCACCCGTGTCGCTGCTGCAGCACGAATTCGCCGAGACCGTGGTGGGCCGGGCCGCCGTGGTGCGCTGGAGTCGGGTCCTGATGCTCGTCGCGGCGCTGCTCGTCATCCAGGTCGCCGGATTGCAATGGCAATGGGCCACGCTACGCGGCGAGGCCAGCAGCCTGCGCGCCGATGAGGAGAACCTGTTCCGCTCGGCCTTCCCCGAGACCAAGGTGGTGCTCGACCCCATGCTCCAGATGAACCGCGAGCTCGCGGCGCTGCGCGCAGGAGCCGGCCGCACCGACCAGGGCGACTTCTCGGCCATGGTCCCTGAACTCGCGCGCCTGTTCTCGGGCCTACCCGCCAATTCATTGAGGCAGATGAACTACGAAGCGCGCATTCTGAAGGTGCGACTCGCCCCAGGCACGCTGCTTGCCCCGGCACAGCGCGATGCGCTCACCAAGCGTGCGGCTGGTGATGGGTACGAGCTGCGCTTCGAGAGCGAAGGTTCCGGTACCACGGCTGGCCTGGGTGTGAGCCTGCGCCAGAAGGTGGGCGCATGATGCTCGTCGACCAGCCCCTGGTGATGGGCTTGAGAACCCGCTGGGCGCGACTCTCGTCGCGCGATCGGTCGATCCTCGTTTGCATCGTCGGCCTCGTCATCGCCGCCGTCCTCTATCTCACGCTCTGGCTGCCCGCGGCCAATGGCATCGACGCGACCAACCATGAGCTCTCGGGCCTGCGGGCCGAGCATGCCCAACTGGAGGAACTGGCCAATGAGGCGCGGCGTCTGCGCGGGGGGACGTCCCACGAGGTCACGCTGCCTGCGGATCAGCGTGGCGCAGCCGTGCGGCGCACCATCGAGCGGGCGGGCCTTGGGGGTCCTCCTGCACCCGAGGTGGTGGTCGACGAGACCGGGGCCGTGGTCGCACGCTTTGCCGACGTGGACTATGCCGGGTGGATCCTGTGGCTGGGACGGGCCGAGGCCGAACTCGGGGCTGCTGCCTCCAAGGTCACCATTTCAGAATTGCCCACCAGCGCAGGCGCAGGCCATGTCCGGGCCGAGATCACCCTCGGCTGGGCGGACAAGAAGCGCCCGGCAGCCGGCGCCGGTCAGGACCGCTGATGATGCCGCGTCTGGTGCTCATCCTGGTTGGCCTCGCGACCTTTCTGGCCGTCACGCTCGTGAAACTGCCCGCCAACTGGGTGGCCCGCTATGTCGACTGGAAGACCGGCGGCATGTTGCTTCTTGCCGATGCTCAGGGCAGTGTGTGGCAGGGCGATGCGGTCCTCGGCGTGCACGCCAATGGCGTTGCGCGCGCCCTGCCAGGGCGCGTCGCCTGGACCACGCGCTGGGTGTTTCCGTCCGGCCTGAATTTCGAAATCGTCGACGCCGAGATGCTCAATCATCCCATCGAACTGCGCGTGGCGCCAGGCGAGGCGAGCCTGGACAGTGGCGATGCGCATGCGCCTCTCGCGCTCGCCATTCTTGCGGGCGCGCCGCTTAACACGGTGCGCCCGAATGGTCTCTTGCGCGTGCACTGGGACCCCATCAGCTGGCACGCCGGCAGCGTCCTGGGTGGCGGCGTGATACAGATTCTCGGACTTTCGGTGGAGATCAATCCGGTCAAGCCGTTAGGTGACTACCAGGTAACGTGGCAGTATGCGCCACAGGGACTGATCTGGACGCTCACCACGGAGAACGGCCCCCTGCAACTCGACGCCAAGGGTAACGGGCTCGAGCGTGCTCAATTCTCTGGTCGCGCGGGTATCGCCAAGGGCGTGCCCGAGGCGACCGCGCAGCGCCTGTGGCCGCTGCTCGAGGCACTGGGCCCCCGCCAGGGCGATAGCGTGCCGATCAACATCGGGGCTTATTGACGGATATGCGATTCAAACCCTGTTCTGCCAGGACCGCGTTGGCGCAAGCCTTCCGCGGGCTCTTTGCCTTCACGCTGATCCTCTGTGCGCTGCCGCACGCATGGGCCCAGCAGAAGGCGCCGCCTGCGCCGGCCAAGCACGCCGCCGATCCGGATACCGTCACGCTCAATTTCGTCAACGCCGACCTCGAGGCCGCCGTGCACGCCTTCGGGCAGTTCCTGCATAAGGACTTCCTCGTCGATCCCCGCGTGAAGGGCACCATCTCGATCTCCTCCGAGCACCCGGTCACGCGCGCCGAGGCCTACCGGCTGTTGCTGGCCGCCCTGCGCTTTCAGGGCTTCACCATCGTCGAAGCCGGCGGCATCTCCAAGGTGCTGCCCGAGGCGGACGCCAAGTTTGCAGGCGGGCCCACAGAGATTACCCGCGACAACTCATCGCGCAGCGACGGCATCAGGGGGGACCAGATCGTCACGCAGGTGTTTCATCTGAACTACGATTCGGCCAGCAACATGGTCAACGTGCTAAGGCCGCTGGTGTCGGCCAACAGCACCATGACCGCGAACCCGAACAACAACTCGGTCGTCATCACCGACTATGCGGAGAACCTGCGACGCCTCGCGAAGATCATCGCCTCGCAGGATACGCCCACGTCGGCAGAATCGGACGTGGTCCAGTTGCAGTATGCCCTGGCGAGCGATCTCGCCCCGGTGGTGCAGCGCCTGATGGAGCCGCCTGCCGGCAGCGCCTCGGATCCGGGCCAGCGCGTCGTCGTCGTGGCCGAGCCGCGCATCAATGCCCTCCTGCTGCGTGCCGGCAGTCCGGCGCGCGTGGCCTACGCGAAGACCCTGATCGGCAAGCTGGACGTGCCGACCATCGCGGCCGGCAACATCCACATGGTCTATCTGAAGAACGCCGAGGCAACCAAGCTCGCCCAGGTGCTGCGCGCAGTCGTCTCCGGCGAGGCCAGCACGCCCAGCTCGACCTCGAGCGGACTGTCTGGCGGAGGGACGAGCGGTGCGGGGGCGAGCCAGCCCACCGGCGCGCCCCTGGGCGGCGCGCCCTCGAGCGCGAGCGGTGCGCCAGGCGGTGGCGGCCTTGCGGGTGCCGCCCAGGGACTGCTCGCGGCCGCCTCGGCCTCGAGCTCGAATCCCTTCAATTCGCAGAACAGTTCGGCCGGTGGCGGAGGCGGCGGCTTCATCCAGGCTGATGCGGCCACCAACGCCCTCATCATCACCGCGCCTGAGCCGGTCTACAGGAATCTGCGCGCCATCATCGATGCGCTCGATGTCCGCCGCGCCGAGGTGTTCATCGAGAGTCTGATCGTCGAGGTCACCGCCGAGCGTGCCGCCGAGTTCGGCGTCCAGTGGCAGGGTCTATCCGGTTACAAGAATTCCGGCACCCAGGCGGTGGGCGGCACAAACTTTGGCGGAACCGGCGTCAACATCCTGGGCGTCGCGCAAAACCCCGGTTCTGTGAGCACCGGCCTGAATGTCGGGATCATCAACGGCCAGGTGACGATCCCAGGCATCGGCACGATCACGAACCTGGGCTTTCTCGCGCGCGCGCTCGAGTCGGACACCAACACCAACATCCTGTCGACCCCGAACCTCTTGACCCTCGACAACGAGGAGGCGAGTATCGTGGTCGGCCAGAACGTCCCGTTCGTGACGGGTCAGTACGCGCAGACGGGAACCACCTCGACGGTGACTCCTTTCCAGACGATCACCTACCAGGATGTCGGCCTGACCTTGCGCGTGCGGCCCCAGGTCTCGGAGAACGGCACGGTGAAGATGCAGATCTACCAGGAGGTCTCGAGCATCCAGACCACCACCACCCAGGGGAACGTGATCACCAACAAGCGCGCCCTGTCGACCGATGTCCAGGTGGATGACGGACAGATCATCGTGCTCGGCGGGCTCGTGCAGGACTCGCTGTCCAACGAGGTCGACAAGGTGCCGGGGATCGGCAACGTCCCCGTGGTCGGCAACCTCTTCAAATACCAGAATCGCAGCCGCACAAAAACCAACCTGATGGTGTTCCTTAGGCCCCATATTGTCCGCGACACCGACACAGACGGCGTGTTTGCCGACAAGTACGAGATGATGCGCCGGGCCGAAGACGTCAACCAGCCGCGTTCGTCTGGAGTGCTGCACGACATGGCCACCGACCCGATGGTGCCCCTTGCCCCGCGTGGGGAGCCGCAACCCATGCTGACCCCGCCGCCGACCGTGCCGGTGCAGCCCTAGCATGGCGAGCCTGTCCGCCCAGGAGATTCATGACCCGCTCGCCGGACGAACGGTCGACCGGCTTGCGCTGCGCGAAGTGCCGTACTCGTTCGCGCGCGACAATCACCTGCTCATCGCGCGCCGCGAAAAGGATGCCCTCGAGGTGTGGGTGTGCAGTGCGACACCCGCGCTCGCCGTTGCCGAACTGCAACGCTCGCTTGGCCTGATCAAGCCGGTGCTGATGTCGCGGGAGGTGCTCGATGCGGCCGTGGCGCGCTACTACGTCCAGGAGGACGACGCGGCCGCCCGGGTGGTCGACGAGGTCGAAGGCTCAGTCGACCTGTCGCAACTCATGCAGGATATGCCGGCGCTTGAGGATCTCCTCGAGGCCGAGGACGATGCGCCGGTGATCCGTCTCATCAACGCACTATTGACCCAGGCGATCCGCGAGGGTGCCTCGGACATCCACCTCGAGCCGTTTGACACGCATGCCGTGGTGCGCTTTCGCGTCGACGGCACGCTGCGCGACGTGGTCCGGCCGCGGCGCCAACTGCATTCGGCGCTGATTTCGCGCATCAAGATCATGGCCAATCTCGACATCGCTGAGAAGCGGCTGCCCCAGGACGGACGCATCGGTCTGCGGGTCGCCGGACGGCCTGTCGACGTGCGTGTCTCGACGCTGCCGGTGGGCAACAGCGCCTCCCAGCCCGAGCGGGCCGTGTTGCGCCTGCTCGACAAGGAATCGGGGCGTCTCGATCTGACCTCTCTCGGCATGGCCGCACCCACGCTCGCCGCGTTCGACAACCTGATCCGTCAGCCGCACGGCATCGTGCTCGTGACCGGGCCGACCGGCTCGGGTAAGACCACGACCCTTTATGCCGTGCTCGGGCGACTCGACGGCACGACCACCAACATCCTGACGGTGGAGGATCCGATCGAATACGAGCTGCCCGGCATCGGCCAGACCCAGGTCAATGCCCGCATCGGCATGAGCTTTGGCGCCGCCCTGCGGGCCATCCTGCGCCAGGACCCCGATGTCATCATGATCGGCGAAATCCGCGATCTCGAGACGGCCCAGATCGCCGTCCAGGCGAGTCTGACGGGTCACCTGGTGCTCGCGACCCTGCATACCAACGACGCGGTGTCGGCGGTGACGCGGCTTGCGGACATGGGCGTGGAGCCCTTTCTGCTCGCCTCGAGCCTTCTGGGTGTCGCCGCCCAGCGCCTGGTGCGCAAGCTTTGCCCCCACTGCAAGACCGGCAGCCCCGGCGACTACCACCCGGTGGGTTGCCCGCAGTGCAGCCACTCGGGCTATCTCGGACGGACCGGCGTCTACGAGCTGCTCGTCATCGACGAATCGCTGCGCGGCCTGATCCACGATCAGCGCGGCGAACCGGTGCTGCGCGAGGCCGCGCGCGCGGGGGGCATGCGCAACCTGCGCGATGATGGCGAGCGCTGGATCGCCGAGGGCATCACCTCGCGCGAAGAGGTCGTGCGCGTGTCGCGCGACTGAGCGCGAGCGGGCGGCTGTCTCATGCAAGCCAATCCTTGGGTGCACATCCCCGCCGCTGGCGCCGGTGCCAGCGGTGCCAGCGGTGCGGTCGGTGCCATCGGTGACCCAGACCCGGGGCCGGCGTGACGGCCTTTCGATTCGAGGCGGCTGACCGCGACGGCGCGCTGCAGTCGGGAGTGCTGCAGGCCGACAGCCCGAAGAGCGCGCGCTCGACCCTGCGCAAGCGTGGATTGATGCCGCTTGCCGTCGAGGCCTTGGCGTCCGCCGACGAGCGCGGAGCGGATCCCATCCAGCGCTCCCCGGCCGGGAATTCCGGCAGCAGCGTGCGGCGTGTGCCATTCCAGTGGCGCTCGCGCCTGCCCGCCCAGGAACGCGGCATGGTCTGGCGCCAGCTCGCGAGCATGGTGGTGGCGGGGCTGCCGCTCGCGCAGGCCCTGCTCGCCGCACAGGAAGAGTCAGAACGGATGAGCGTACGCGATGTCCTGGCCGGCGTGCGCGGCGATGTCCTCGGGGGGCTGCCGTTCGCCAGCGCGCTCGCGCGCCATCCCCGCGAATTTCCTGAACTGGACCGGGCGCTGGTCGCGGCTGGGGAGCAATCCGGGGACCTGGGCGCGGTCCTGGAGCGGCTCGCCGACCACGTCGAGCGGCGCGAGGCGCTGCTTGCCAAGGTGCGCCTCGCCTTTGCCTACCCTCTCATCGTGAGTTTCATCGCACTGGCGGTCATCACCGGTCTTCTGACCTATGTCGTGCCCCAGATCGTCAGGGTCTTCAACCAGACGCATCAGCAGCTGCCGCTGCTGACCCGGGTCATGATCTGGCTTTCCGAAGTGCTGCGGGAGCACGGCTTTCTGATGCTGATCGTGCTGGCGATTGCGGCCGTCCTCACACGTATCGCCTTCGCGCGGCCGGCGGTGCGGCGCATCTGGCATGCGCAGCTGCTCGGCCTGCCCATCGTCGGCCCGATCGTACGGCGCACCAACACGGTCCGCTTCGCTGACACCATGGCGATCCTGGGCAGTGCCGGGGTGCCGATCCTGCGCGCCCTGCAGGCCTCGCGCGACACGATGGGCAACATCGTCATGAAGGACCAGGTGAGCGATGCAATCAACCGGGTGCGCGAGGGTGTGCCGCTGTCCCGCGCCCTGACGGTCGCGCAGGGCAGCAAGAGCGGTTTCTCCTCGGTCCTGATCAACCTCATCGCCAGCGGGGAGAGCACCGGCAAACTGCCGATGATGCTCGAGCGGGCCGCCCAGGGTCAGGCCGACGAACTCGAGCGACGCACCATGCTGCTGACGAGTCTGCTCGAGCCGATCCTCGTGTTGACGATGGGCGGGATGGTGCTCCTGATCGTGCTGGCGATCCTGCTGCCGATCATCGAGATCAATCAGCTGGTGCATTGACCCGGCGTGCGGCGCCGCCGCGCTCACAAGAGGCTCTCGCTGATGAAAGGAAAGATCAGGAACAGCTGGAGTCGGGTCGCGAAGTCGACGTCCGGCTCGCTATCGTAGGTCTTCTCCGTCCCGTCGTGTGAAGCCACCCATTGGAGATGGTCGCCGGGCTCGAGCAGTCGCAGGCGATAGCTTCCCACCGAGACCACGCGCGCGGCCAGTCCCAGCACGTCCTCGGCAAGCTCAGGGGAGTCCACGAGCAGTCCGAGCTCCGTGTTCAGACGTGCCGAGCGCAGATCCATGTTCATCGATCCGACAAAGGTCACGCGGCGGTCGAAGACGATGAGCTTCGAATGTGAACGTCCCACGGAGGTGTGCAGGGCGGCGCCGATCAGGGGGTCCTTCTTCAGCTGGCGTGAATCGGTCTCAAACAGATCAACCCCCATCTTCAGCATCGCCACCCGGTACCGGCCGTACGCCGCACTCGCAAAGGGCTCGTCATTGGACGCGAGCGAGTTGGTCACGACTTCGACATGCACGCCGTGCTCGCGTGCGATACCGAGGCTTGCCATCCCCGGCTCTCCGGGGATGAAGTAGGGTGAACCGATGACGAGGTCTGAACGGGCCGCTGCGATTGCCTTCGTGACCCGCGCGGTCACGGTCGTCTCGTCATCCCCGCGCTCCGCCCGGCCGGTGACCTTCTCCGGGTCGTCAGCGAAGACCTCGATATGCCCGGAAAACATCTTTAGCGCAGCGTGCCCGATCTCGGCACTGAGGGGCAGGAATCCCAGGAGATCGGGTTGGTCGGCCGGCGGTGTCGGGTACGCCGCGAGCGCGTCGCTCGTCAAGCGCTCAAATGCAGCGCGCAGGGCGGCGGGTGGATCGACACTTTTTTCGAGGGCTGACAAGGGATAGACGCGAGGGCTATTCCAATAGCGGTCAAAGATTGCCGCCATGCGCGGCACGGCATCTCCAACGGTGAGCAGGTCAAAGTCGACAAAGTTGCCCTCCTTGCTACTGAAGAAATACTCGTCGGCGATGTTTCGACCTCCTGCGACCGCGAATGCGCCGTCGGCGATGAACATCTTGTTATGCATCCGGTGATTGACGCGCGCGAAGTCATCCAACGCAAACGCCCAGCGCGTGAAGGCAAAGGTCCGAGCGGCCGGGAATGGATTGAAGATCCGGACCTCCACATTGGGATAGGCCGCGAGCTCCAGGAGCATCTGATCACTCTCGGCGGTGTAGAGGTCGTCCACCAGCACGCGTACGCGCACGCCTCGCTCAGCGGCGTCGCGGACCGCCCGCAACAGGGTGTGTCCCGTCACATCATTCTGCAGGAGGTAGTACTGGAGATCCAGGCTGGTGTGCGCGTGGCGCGCGAGCGTCAGGCGTGCATCCATCGAGTAGGCACTGAGCTCGAGCGGTCGAAACGCAGAGCCTGTATTGCCAGGCACGCTTTGCTTCGCGATCCGCCCGAGTTCCTCATCCGCACTCCGGGGGATCGCAGCGCTCGCCACGCGCGGCACGTCCGCAGGAAGTGTCGCGCACCCTGCGAGGAATCCTGTGAACGCGGCCCCACACATCAGAAGGAAGATGCGGATGCGCCCTCGCGCGCCAATGAGCCCCGGATTCTGGAGCCTGCGCCAGCCATGCATGGCGGCCATGCACATGTTTTACTCCCGGTTGTCCAGGTCCCGAATTTTCATGTCCCGAAGCGGCGTGCGAAGGAGACTGCGTCTCGTCGGTCCTTGGGGCCGCAGACCGCCCAGCGTGCGGCATCAGCTACACCCAGGCCCGCTTGCAGGACCGGGTCAGCGTATCGCCCCGATCGGTCGCGAAGAAAGCTCCAAGGGGACGGGTAGCCCGGATGCGTATCCCACACCGTCCACCTGCGCCATCTTAACCTATCTGGATGATGATCATCATACAGATTTCCTGGAGTCGAGCATTCGGGTGGCAGCGGGAGCCTGATCCGAGGCGCTCGGCTGTTCTGCTCCCTCGCACCCAGCGGCATGACCCGCTCGCGCCTCGGAAGCGACGTTTCCTTCCGAGCGCGCTGGACTGAAGAGCGATATGCCGTAGTATCAAGCATGGGAAAACGCTGAACTCAGGGGCCAACATGCCCGTCTCGATATCGCATTCCCCCGCCATCGCCTCTCGTAACCGGGGGTGGCAGTCTGCCACCGGGGCGCTCGGGTTGATTCTGAGCGCCTTTCTGGCAGCCTGTCTGATTGTGTCGTTCTACGGCGTCCCCTTGCCATCCCTGCATGCGGGACCACCCTCGCTCGCGCAAAGCCTGTCAGAGACGATCGATTCCCAGGGTGTCGACGCAGCCGTGGCGCGCTATCGCAGTCTCGCGCAGGAAGGCTTCGCCGGATTTTCCGAAAACGAGAATGCGACCAACGACCTGGGCTATCGACTGCTTGGACGTCACGACGCGACAGCCGCAGCCAAGATCTTCCAGCTCAATACTGAGACCCATCCGCAATCGGCGAATGCCTTCGACAGTCTGGGCGAGGCGCAGGCCGCAGCGGGCGACGTTCCGGCCGCCATTGCCAGTTACGGCGCGGCGCTCCGCCAAAATCCCCGCTTCAAGACCTCCGCCATCGCGTACGCGAGGTTGACCGGAATTCCGCGCAAGCCCTACCTGCCACTGGTCTTGCTGCACATCAGCGCGGGTCTTGGCGCGATCGCGTTGGGCCTCGCCGCACTTGTGTTTCGCAAAGGCGGGCGGATGCACCGCTGGACCGGTACGGGATTCTTGATCGCGATCCTGTTCATGGCCGGCGACGCCGGGTATCTCGCCATTATCGGAAACGAGCCTCAGAACATCCTCGCAGCCTTTTTCACCCCCTACCTGGTGCTCACGGCGTGGCTTGCGGCGAAGCGTCGCGAAATGAAGGTCGATGCGCTGAACCTGATCGGCTTGGCTGCCGCGTGGCTGATCACCGTGGGGGGTATCGCCTTTGGCCTTAAGGCGGCAAGCGAACAGGCTTCGCTGGTGCCCTTCGTGGGCTTTGTCATCACGGCACTCATCGCCACGGTGACCGACCTCAGGGTGATTCTTGCTGGCGGTATCACCGGAGGCGCTCGCATCGCCCGGCATCTCTGGCGCATGTGCGCGGCGCTCTTCATCGCGGTCGCCTCATTTTTCCTTGGGCAGTCGCAGCTTGTTCCGCAGACGCTTCGCGATTACAACCTCGAGGTGATCCCACCGCTCGTCGTCATTCTCGCGCTCATCCATTGGCTGGCTCGCAACCTCTATGAGCGGCGTCGCTCACTGCGCGATCCGGCGCCGCTCAGTACCCGCGCCGCGGCCTGACTCCTGCGCGGCGCAGCGGGCGCAGAATGTCTGGACATTCACTTGCCCGCCCCGGCGGCGGATCGATCGGCCGGGCTCGCGACGCGGCCGGGATCCATCGCAAAGGCCAGAAACCGATCCGGTCCCTCGCCAGCATCTGGCCAAGCGGCGCGGCGGCTGATTAGATGAATCCCATATTGGTCTGGCTGAAGTTCTTCAGGTTCGGAAACACGGCAGCGAGCTGGGCGCTGCTTAGGCCAAGCCAGGAGCCCAGCGTCGCAGCGTACTGGTCGAGCGAGGTCGTGGGCAGCCAGCGGCCTTCGCCGGACGTGTCGTCCGGTCCGCCGAGCGCAAGCGAGGGGAAGGTGCCGTAATTGGTGCCCCCCTTGACCGCACCGCCCATCACCATGTGATGTGAGCCCCAGGCATGATCGGTGCCTCCGCCGGATGCGGGCTTCAGCGTGCGCGCGAAGTCCGACAGCGTGAAGGTCGTGACCGAGTTCTGCACCCCCAGATTGACGGTCGACTGGTAGAAGGCGGCCATGCCTTCCGAGAGCTGCTGCAAGAGCGTCTGCTGCTGGTTGATCTGGTTGTTGTGGGTATCGAAACTTCCCAGGCTCACGAAGAAGATCTGGCGCGTCGGTCCCCCCAGCGAATTGGTGGCGATGAGCCGGGCGACGGCCTGCATCTGCTGCGAGAATCCCGAGTTGCCGGTGGCAAATGGCGAGAACGCACTCGAAATGCTCGAGGGTGCGGTGCCGCTTAGCACAGGATTCAACACCTTCGAGAGCGTGAGCGAGCTGTTCTGGATACCGCCCAGCGTCGAGATCATGGTCGAGTCCGCCCCGGTGGCCGAAAGGAGTGCCTGGAACTGGGCTTCCCCTGTGGAGGTGCCGAACACGCCATTGATATTCAGGCCGCCATTCGCATAGAGGGCGACCTGGCTGGTGCGTGCGCCCTTCAGGAAGAGTGCATTGCCCGCAACCGAGATGCCCACGGGCGCGAGACCCCCGACGGGACCGAGCTGGTCGGCCATGCGTCCGCCCCAGCCAGAGGACAGGTCGAGAATCGAGGTTGCCGCCTGCTGGTTCTGCTGATCCGAGTGCGAATACAGGTTCACAGGAACCTTGGCCCGGTCGGCCGTCGATGAATTATTGTAGATCGCCATCGTGATAGGTTCGACGAGAGTTCCCATGTTCATCTGGAACGCCAGCGCCTTGCTGGTGTAAAGCGACTGGAGGGCCGTCATGGCGGGATGCAGACCGTAGTTCTCGCCAGTGACCGAGTCCGTGATCGGCAGGAGCGAGGCCTGGGTCAGGGCGACGCCGCCATTCGACTGGGGCTGACGCGCGGCTGCATATTGCTGATAGCTGTTCTTGTTGGTGGCGATCGGAACCAGCATGTTGTTGCCGTCGTTTCCGCCGTACAGGAAGACACAGACCAGCGCCTGATAGCTGCTCGAGGGAGCGGCGATCGCGTCGCCCATCCAGAGCCGCGGGAAGATGCTGCCCGCCGTAGTGGCGGCAAGCCCGCCTAACAGACGGCGCCGGGTGAGATTGGTTTCTTTGTGAGCGTTCTTCGACATGAAAATTTCCTTTGGCGCTTAGCGCACGATTTGGTAGCGCGGTGACGCAAGAATCAGGAAGGCCGCAGCCTGCGCACGGGTGATCTGCCAGTCAGGTCCGGTCTCGTCGATCGTGTTGACCGCATTGACGATGGCGTTGACCTCGGCTGCCGGCATCGATCCATGCATGAGATTGGTGTTGAAGAGCGCCACCATCGAAGCCGGATTGGCGGCCAGCGCGCCGTAGCTGTAAAGATCGATCTGCGTGCCGGTGGCGCCAGGCAGGGTGGTGTCGGGCGTGACGCCATTTTGCGAGTAGATGAGCTGGTTCAGGTAGTCGAGCTGCGCGACGTTGGTGGAGGCACCCGTCAGGTCGAACTGGGGACCGACCAGGGTCGAAGAGCCCGGCAACAGATCGGCGGGGTGGTAGAAGCCGAACACCGTTTCCGAGCCGAACAGATTCATCCCGAGGTTTGAGGACTCGTTGATCGCATACTCGCCGTCACTGGTCACGTTAAGCGCGCGCAGCGTCGAGCCGATGTATAGCGCCGGCTCCTTCAGGCGTCCGTAATTCGGATTTGAGACGCTCGCGCCGCGCGCTTCGGGATCCGTCAGGATCGCCTTGACCACGGCGCCCATGTCGCCCCGCACGCCCTTGCCGTTGTTGTTGAACACCGCGGTGATGCGCGACACATAGGCCGGGCTCGGGTTGCTCGTCACGAGGAACTGGATCATCTGCTTGCCGATGAATGGTCCGACGTTGGGATGGTTGAAGATGTTATCGAGGCCGCCCTTCAGATCCTGGACTGCGGTCTGTCCGGCCGGCAGCGTCGTGCCGAGCAAGAGTGTCTTCGGGTTCTGGTCGTGGTTGATGTCGTAGGGGACCATCTGGCCTGCGAAGTACTGGCTATAGTTGTTGCCGTACTGTGGCGGCTGCTGGCCGGGCGCGGTTCCATAGGTCCAGCCCGTGAAGGTCGACGCGAAGCCCTCGATCGTGTCCTGCGAGTAAGCGGGGACGGGTTGCCCAGTCGAGTCAAGCACCGTGCTGCCGTCGGCATTGAGCATGTTTGGACCGATCGAGAACAGCTGCATCACCTCGCGTGCATAGTTCTCGTTCGGCGAGACCGTGCTGTTGCTGTTGGCCTTGTTGTTGTTGGCCATGTTCAGGTACGTGCCCATCACGGGACTGAGCGTCACATCGTTGAGGATCTGGCGGAAGTTCGAGAACGCGTCGTTGAGCAGCATCTGCTGATAGGCGCCCATGGCGTAGGCGGGTCCGATCGTGACCGTCGAGACGACAAAGATCTGCTGATAGGCCAGCGCCACACGCTGACGCAGTTGGTCCTTACCCGTGAGCGCGTTCTGGAAGAAGGCGCGCTGGATCGGAAATGCCGTGTACAGGTCGCGATAGCACTGCGGATCCTGGCCGGGCAGCGCCGGACTCGGGCACGCGTTGGTGGTCGGATCCAGAGGCGCGAGCGTCGGGTAGCCCGTCGGCGGAGTCGCGATCTGTGCGTCGATCCACGCGGGACCCTGCGCCATGATCTGTTGGACGAGCGCCGGGGTCGGCCCGAACGTGGCCTGATCGGCCAGACGCGTCGCGTCGGCCTGTGTGTAGGTCGTAGCTGCTGCCGCTGTGGTGCCCGTGGCCGAGCCGCTTGATGACGAACTCGATCCGCCGCCACTGCTGCCTCCGCCGCCGCATCCGGCAAGCGTCAAGGCCAGCACTAGGGACGATACGAGAAATGTGGCGCGGCCGTTGTGGACGCTCTGAACTGGACTATCCATCGTTCTCTTTCAATGTAAAGTGCGTGGCGCAATGCGTTCTCACGCGATGAACGACAAGCTGTAACTGCGGTGAAGTCGGGTGAAGAGTAGCGACAAAGTTTCGTTTTCACAATTGAAAATTGACAATATTTTCGGGCCCGTTTTGCAGTGAAAAAATCGCGCTAGTGAGATCACCTAAGCCACCTAGTGGTGGCCGAAAGGACGCGCAGAACGCGTGCTTTCCCTCTCGTATGAAACGTGCGTGTGCGACGCAAATGCGCGCTGGCACGTGCAGGGAGCGCCGGCCCGGCGAGGGTCAGCTAAGACATTTTCCTAGAGAGCCTCTAGGATGATTTGTCACATCTCGTAACGATTTGCGCACCGCTTTCAGGCCCCGCATGCGGATTTGCAATTCCGGAGGCGCGGCCGCGCGCATGGCAAGCGCGCGTTCCTCGCGCGTGCCGCGCGGGGCTTAGCCGAGGGCAAGTCGCTGGCGTGCAGCCCGGTATTCGGCAAGAAGCCTTGCGACCAGCTCGTGGGTCGTCGGGACATCATCGATCTGGCCCACGCCCTGCCCCGCACCCCAGATGTCGCGCCAGGCCTTGGCGCCTGCGCTTGAGCCAAAGTTCATCTTCGTCTTGTCCGCCTCGGGCAGGTGGTCCGGGTCCAGGCCGGCGTTGACAATGCTCTTTCTCATGTAATTGCCATGCACACCCGTGAAGAGCGACGTGTAGATGATGTCCCCGGCGCTGGAGTCGACGATCGCCTCTTTGTAGTCGTCAACGGCGCGCGCCTCGCGTGTGGCGATGAAGCGCGTCCCCATGTAGGCGAAATCGGCTCCGATGGCCTCCGCAGCGAGGACCGACGCGCCGTTGGCGATCGAGCCCGAGAGGATCACGGGACCGTCAAAGAAGCGGCGGATCTCCGGCACGAGAGCGAACGGCGAGAGGGTCCCGGCATGGCCACCGGCGCCCGCGCACACCAGGATCAGGCCGTCGACGCCGGCCTCGAGCGCCTTTTGCGCATGGCGCACGTTGATCACGTCGTGGAACACCACACCCCCATAGCCGTGCACGTGGCGCACCACCTCGTCGGGTGCGCGCAGGCTCGTGATGATGATCGGCACCTGGTGGCGGATACAGCACTCGAGATCGTGTTCGAGGCGGTCATTCGACTGATGCACGATCTGATTGACGGCGTAAGGCGCGATCTTCCCGTCCGGGTGGGCCGCGCGTGCCGCCGCGAGCGCATCCTCGATCTGGATGAGCCATTCCTCGAGGGCCTCCTTGGGGCGGGCGTTCAAGGCGGGAAATGAACCGACGATGCCGGCCTTGCACTGCTCAATGACGAGTTCGGGCCCGGACACGATGAACATCGGCGAGCCGATGACGGGCAGACACAGGCGGTTCTTCAGGTCTTGCAGCTGCTGTGGGGTCATGGTCGGGAGTCGGCCGCGTGGGCCTCTTGTGCGCTAAGAACCTTGCGGAGCCAGCCGCTGATGTCGGCGACCTCCTCGGGGCATACCGAGTGTGGCATGCGGTAGTCGTGCCATTCGACCGCATAGCCCAGAGCCGTCAGGGCCCGCGCGCTGTCCAGGGCGCGCGCGATCGGAATGACGGGATCAAGTTGCCCATGCGCCATGAAGATCGGGGTCTTTGCATTGGCAGTGTGGCGCTCAGCTTCAGTGTGGGCCGCAAGCGGCAGATAGCCTGACAGGCACATCAATCCGGCCAGCGCGTCGGCATGACGCAGGCCCGTCAACAGCGTCATGGCTGCCCCCTGGGAGAAGCCGGCCAGCACGATGCGTGAGTCGGCGATGCCGCGCGCGTTCTCGGCAGCGATCAGTTCCTCGATGCGCTGCCGCGAACGCCTAAGCCCGACCTCGTCCTCGCGGCGCGCGAGATCGACGCCCAGGATGTCATACCAGGCCCGCATCACCATGCCACCGTTGATGGTGACGGGCACCTCGGGTGCATGGGGAAAGACGAAGCGCACGCCTGGCAGTCCCGCGAGATCGAGCTCGTGCACGATCGGCACAAAATCATGTCCATCCGCTCCGAGACCGTGCAGCCAGATGACGCTGGCCGTGGGGTCGGGACCGGTGACGACTTCAATGGTGTCCATGGATCCGAGGGCTCCTTAGGGGTACGAGGGGGCTGCTGCCCGCGGCTGGATGCAAAGGGGGCGCAGGGCCGGCACGCTACTCATTGCGTTACTCATTGCGTTACTCATCCCGTTACCCATCCCGGTAGTGCAGCGCATTGATCACAGCATCGAGGATCTCGATGTCGTTCAGACCCTGCGGGGTGATGCGGTAGAAGCCGCGCTGGCGGATGGCCACCAGCCGTTCCACGAGGCGCTCGCGCGGCAGGGGCGCCTCGAGGAGGCCCGCCGGGTTGATCCCCGACAGGTCGCCATGGCTGTCGTAGAGCGCCGTCAGTTCGGCCTCGAGCGCCTCGGGTTTGATCGGCGCAGAAGGGCCAAAGCGCGCGAGGTTTTCCGTCAGCGTGGCCAAAGACGTGGACTCGATCGAGCCGCGCAGCTGCTTGTAGAAATCCTGCGAACGCGCGTCGAGCGCCGCCGGATCGAGGGCAAGGAGAATGTTGCGTCCCTTGGGCCCCCCCGCGCGCATCAGGAAGGTCGTGGCGCGCGTGAAGGTCTCATAGTCAGGTGCTTCATCAAGGAGTGCGCGAACCGCGTCGTCGCTGGCGGGCGAACCCATCCAGATGAGGGTTTCGAGGACCCGGTTGCGGTGGCGTGGATCGGCAAGTCCGGCGGCCAGCGCACTCTCGCCGTCCGGCCCGTAGACTCCGTACAGATAGGCGCACAGGAGGGTGTCGCCGAGTGTCAGTTTGCGCGCAGGAATCGCAACCGAGACGTCGCCGTCCCGGAACACCCGTCCGATGAAGGGCAGGATGCGCGCGTCGTGATCGGCGGCCACCGCATGGGCAAAATAGAACAGCTCCTGCGAATTGATGCGCACCATCGGGGCTTCGGGGTCGAGCGCGAAGAGGGCGCGCTTGGCCAGATCGAGGTCGTCGTGCTGCTCGTAGAGGAAGTACCCGACATCGAGCAAGAGGAGGTCGTTGGGCCGGCGCTGTCGCAATTCGCGGGCGAGCTCCGTGCGCAGCGTGGGCAGTGACTCCTTGCGGTGCGCCGTGAAATACTGCCAGGACTCGTCCATCAGGTGGTTGTAGCGCTCGAGACCCGCCGCGTCCGTCGCCGGCTTGAGGGCACGGATCGCAGCGAGCCGTTGCAGCACTTGCGCATCGCCGGCGGCCACGGCTCCCCGCGCAGCCGGGCCGGCCAGGAGGAGCGCGAGTGCCAGTCCAAGCGCGCCATGGCGCAAGAAGCCGCAGGCGCATCGGCCGCCGCGAGACGGGCGCACGCTCATGGCCTCGCCGCGCTTTTGGGTCGAAATGCCTTCACCACCGGCGCGTGCGTCTCGATGTAGGGGCCGCCGATCAGGTCGATGCAATAAGGGATGGCCGCGAAGATGCCCGGCACCAGCACCTCTGCGCTCGGCCCCTTTAGGCCCTCCAGCGTCTCGCGGATGGCCTTGGGTTGTCCGGGAAGATTCAGGATCAGGGCGGCGTGGTCGGGCGTCTCGCGCAGGACCGCGACCTGGCGCGAAAGGATAGCGGTCGGTACAAAGCGCAAACTGATCTGGCGCATCTGCTCACCAAAACCCGGCATGGTGCGCGTGCCCACCGCCAGCGTGGCCTCGGGCGTGACGTCGCGCCGGGCTGGCCCCGTGCCCCCCGTGGTCAGCACCAGGTGACAACGTTCCCGATCCACCAGTTCGATCAGGGTGCGAGCGATCTCGGCCGCGTCGTCGGCGATGAGCCGCGTCACGAGCAGGTAGGGGCTTAGGAGCGCGGTCTCAAGCCAGGCGGTGAGGGCGGGTACGCCCTGGTCCTCGTAGACGCCGGCCGACGCCCGATCACTGATCGAGACGACACCGATTTTCAAAGGGGGCGAATCGCTCATGCGGGGCTGCCCGGGGCCTCGAGGATGTCCCTCAGCAACTGGAACAGTTGCCGGTAGTGACGGGGAGGGCGGTCCGAGGCGCGCTCCTCGCGGGCACGGCGGATGCTCGCGCGCAGTGCATCAAAGCGCTCCTGATCGAGCGCGCCGGCCTCCCGGCCCAGCGCCGTCAGGGCCGCATCGTCCTCGAGCAGCTTGTCGCGCCAGTGTTCGATGCGATGCAAGGCGTTCGCGGCGGCGCGCGAAGTGCCACGCCAGAGGGCGAGTTGCGCCTGGATCGGCTCGGGCTCGACGTTGCGCATGAGCTTGCCGATGTACTGCAACTGGCGGCGGCGCCCCTCGTGACTCCTGATCCGCTGGGCTTCCAGGACGGCATCGAACAAGGCCTCGGGCAGCGCCAGCTGGGCGAGTCGCTCGCGGGACAGCTCGACCAGTTCAGCACCGAGCTCCTGGAGCGCAGTCATATCCCGCTTGCGCTGCGATTTGCTCGGGCGCGATGGATCGTAGCCAGGAGGGTCCTCCCCATCGGCATTCGGCGCTTTGGGGCGGTGTGAGGTTTTCATGCGGTGCGGGTAGGTGGGTGGGTGGACGCCGGGAAACATCCGGGATCGGCTGCTATCATAATGCTTTTGCCGCGCCCACAGCGGGCGCCCCGAGTGCCTGCCGGCGGCCAGCAAGTCGGCCAAGCCGCCCCCGCCGTTCTCCCCTTTTCCCCTTTCTCCCTTTCTCCCTTTCCCCCTAGGCTTCAATGAGCAAGACCCAACGATCCTCGTACTTCGCCTATTCCCACGACCAGCTGCGCCAACTCGCCGAGGAAGCCCTGGGCCATGCCCGGGCTCTCGGGGCCGCCGACTGCGCCGTGGATGTCAGCGAAGGCAGCGGGCTGTCAGTGAACGTGCGTAAGGGTGCTGTGGAGACCATCGAGCAGAATCGTGACAAATCAGTGAGCCTGACCGTCTACCTCGGCAGCACCGGGACGGTGCGACGCGGCAATGCCAGCACCTCCGACTTTTCCGCCCAGGCCCTGCGCGAGACCGTCGAGGCCGCCTATCACATCGCCCGCTTTACCGCGCCAGACGATGCTGCGGGTCTGCCGGAGCCCGAGTTCATCGAGCGTGCCCCGCGCGATTTCGACCTGTTCCACCCTTGGGACCTGTCGGCTGCGGCCGCAGTCGAGCTCGGTCAGAGGGGTGAAGCGGCCGCCTACGCGGTCAGCCCGCTGGTGCGCAACAGCGACGGCGCGAGCGTCTCGGTCCAGCACGGCCAGTTCGTCAGTGCCAATTCGCGCGGCTTTTGCGGTGGCTATCCCTACTCGCGCCATAGTCTTGCCGTCAGTGCGATCGCCAGCCGCAAGGCGCGCGGCAGCGGCGGAATGCAACGCGACGACTGGTACGTCTCGGCGCGCGACCCGGCCGAGCTGGCCGCGCCCGAGAAGCTCGGCGATTATGCCGCGCGCCGCGCGCTGGCCCGCCTGGACGGCCGCAAGATCCCGACCTGTCAGGCACCGGTTCTGTTCGAGGCGCCGCTTGCCACGGGACTGCTTGGCGCGTTCGCCCAGGCGGCGAGCGGCAGCGCCCTGTATCGCAAGAGTTCCTTTCTGGTTGATGCCCTGGGACAGGCGCTATTCGCACCGCACATCGACATCCTCGATGACCCTTTCATCATGAAGGGCATGGGCAGCGCCTCCTTCGATGAGGAGGGGGTGTCGACGCGCCGGCGCCAGGTCGTGGCCGGAGGCATCCTGGAAGGGTATTTTCTGTCGACCTATTCGGGACGCAAGCTCGGCCTGCCGACCACGGGTAACGCGGGGGGATCGCACAATCTTTCGATCACGAGCCGCAATACCCGCGCGGGCGACGATTTCAAGGCGATGCTCGCGCAGCTGCACCGGGGTCTGGTCGTCACGGAACTGATGGGTCAGGGCGTGAACTACGTGACCGGCGACTACTCGCGCGGCGCCAGCGGATTCTGGGTCGAGAACGGCGCGATCGTCTACCCGGTCGAGGAAATCACCATAGCCGGCAATCTGCGCGACATGTTCCGGGGCATCGCCGCAGTCGGAGCCGACACCATCGTGCGCGGCAACAAGGCCTGCGGCTCCCTGCTCATCGAATCGATGACGATCGCAGGCGACTAGCCCGCGGGGCCTTCCTGCTGGGTCAGCCGGTTGTTGGCAAGC
This sequence comes from Burkholderiales bacterium, assembly GCA_003136595.1. Classification (GTDB taxonomy): domain Bacteria; phylum Pseudomonadota; class Gammaproteobacteria; order Burkholderiales; family Burkholderiaceae_D; genus BOG-994. The sequence continues at coordinate 14,002 of PLEY01000066.1, read as the reverse complement.
GTGAGACGCTCCACCAGGATGCGCAGGAACGCCCGGTCGAACTGGCTGCGGCAGCCCACCGAGGCGGCCGCCAGCTGGGCCGTCGCCCAGCGGATCACGGTGATGGGCGCAAGCGCCACCACGTCGGCGCTGCGGATATTGCCTTCGGGCGAGGATTCGGCCATCAGGTAGGCCATCTCACCAATGCATTCGCCGCTCTCGATGACGTTGAGCAGTTTGCCGCGCTTGAGCACCTTGGCCTGGCCGCGCGCCAGGATGAAGAAATCGTTGCCGCGTTCGCCGTCCTTGATGAGTACCGTTCCCGCCGGGTGCTTGCTCCATTCCGACAGGCGCACCACCTCCCAGAGCTCCACATCGCTAAACGAGCGAAAGAAGCTGAGCTCACGCAGGGTCACGAACTTCTCCGAGTCGGCGATCTGGGAGTCGGTCATCGCAAGCGCTTCGCGGTCCCGGTACAGATCGGCAAGATCGAACGAGAATTCCTGCCAGGTCTGGTAGCGCCCCTCGAGGTCCTTGTGCATGGCGCGCGCGACAATCTCGTCAAGGCGCGGCGTGAGTCCCGCGCGCAGGCTCGACGGCGGCGGCGGCTCGCCATTGACGATCTGGTAGATCATGCTGAAATTGTTGGTCGCCGAGTAGGGCAGGCGGCCGGTCAACAGCTGGAACAGCACCACGCCCAGCGAGTAAATGTCGGTGCGGTGATCGAGCGGATGATCCTTGACCTGCTGGGGCGACATGTAGGCGGGCGAGCCGATTCCCGAGACGGCCGTGATGTCCTGGGAACCGGTCAGGGCGGCGCCGAAGTCGGTGATCTTGATGTCCCTGATTGCGCCGCTCGAGTCCTCGATCAGGATATTGGCCGGTTTGATGTCGCGGTGGGTCACGCCGATGCGGTGCGCGAACTCCAGTGCCCGCGAGCATTTGAAGACGATTTCGACGGCGCGCTCGGGAGGCAGGAGCGTTTCCGGTCGGCAGTAGGGCTCGAGCGTCCCCCCGGGGACGTATTCGACCACCAGGTAGGGACTCTTGGCGTCGCTCACCGCGTCGAGGATCGCGGCAATGTGTGGATGGGTGAGGCGGCCCGACAGGAACGCCTCGGTCACGAACAGGCGCCGAAACAGCTGGTCAGACTCCGGGTTCGAGAGAATCTCGGGCTTGATCGTCTTGACGGCCACCTCGCGCTGGGTGAACGGATCCTCGCACAGGAACACCATGCTGGTCGCACCCTCGCCCAAAAGGCTCTTGACGACGTACTTGCCGATACGCTCCATGCCGCTCCCCGGCGCCTCCTAGGACGAGGCGCGACTGGTGGATGCTGCTGCAAGACGCTCGCGATGCCAAGCGATTTCAGCGCGCACGCGCTCCGGCGCCGTGGCGCCAATGTGACGCCGCGCGGCCACGGAACCCTCGAGCGACAGCACGGCAAACACGTCGGCCTCGATGGCTCCAGAGAGGGCCTGGAGCTCGGGCAGGGACAATCCTTCGAGTTCGATGCCGCGCTCGACACACTGCCGCACGGCCTGGGCCACGACCTCGTGGGCATCGCGAAACGGCAGTCCGCGGCGCACCAGATAGTCGGCCAGGTCGGTGGCGGTCGCGAAGCCGCGCTGGGCTGCGGCACGCATGTTGCCGGGGCGAACGACAATCCCCGGGACCATCTCGGCGAAGATCCTAAGCGTGGCGAGCACGGTGTCGGCGCTGTCGAAGAGCGGCTCCTTGTCCTCCTGGTTGTCCTTGTTGTAGGCCAGAGGCTGGCCCTTGAGCAGGGTCAGGAGCGCCATCAGATGTCCGAATACACGGCCGCTCTTGCCGCGGGCGAGTTCGGCGACGTCCGGGTTCTTCTTCTGCGGCATGATCGATGAGCCGGTGCAAAACCGGTCGGCCAGATCGATAAAGCCGAACTGAGGACTCATCCAGAGCACGATCTCCTCGGAAAACCGCGACACGTGGGTCATGATGAGGGCACAGGCGGCGCAGAATTCGACCGCGAAGTCCCGGTCCGAGACCGCATCGAGGGAGTTGCGGCAGACCCCGTCAAAGCCGAGCCGGCGGGCAACACGCTCGCTGTCGATCGCAAAGGTGGTGCCCGCCAGTGCGGCGGCGCCCAGGGGCAGGAGATTGGCGCGCGCCCGACAGTCAGCCAGGCGGGCCGCGTCGCGGCTGAACATCTCGACGTAGGCGAGCAGGTGATGACCATACGTCACGGGCTGGGCGACCTGCAGGTGGGTGAAGCCCGGCAGGATCGTGTCCGTGTGCAGCAGAGCCACATCGAGCAGCGCGGCCTGGAGTGCCGTGAGCGCAGCGTCAATCTCATCGATCGCATCGCGCAGCCACAGGCGGATGTCGGTCGCCACCTGGTCGTTGCGGGACCGGCCCGTATGCAGCCGCTTGCCCGCATCGCCGATCAGATCCGTCAGGCGCTTCTCGATGTTCATGTGGACATCCTCGAGATCGAGCGACCAGCGCATCTGCCCGGCCTCGATGTCGGCCCGGATCCGCGCCATGCCCCGCTCGATGGACGCTAGATCGGTGCTCGAGATGAGGCCCACGTGCGCTAGCATTTCGGCGTGCGCGAGGGAGCCTTGGATGTCATAGAGTGCCAGCCGCTGATCGAAGCCGATCGAGCCCGTGTAGCGCTTGACGAGTTCAGAGATCGGCTCGCTAAAACGCCCGGACCACGCGGCATTCTTATTCGGAGGCTGTTCTGTCATAATCAATGAAGGTTTTTGGGTTCGTTTTGGAGCGGGTTCACTCAATATTGCGGCGGCCGCGCGCCCGGCCGGGCGGGGCGGGGTGCTCCGGGGGAATGCAGGGTGGAGACGGTTCACGCGAAAGAGGAAAGTATAAAGCAGCAGCCGCCCAAGGTCGCTGCGTCCTCCGCCCTGGGCCAGGCGCGTGCGGCGTCCGAGCGCCGCCAGTTGGTCCTGCCTGCCGCGCTCGCGGTCGAGGGTCCGGTTCCCGACTGGTGCAACCTGGGCGTCATGCTCCGGGTCATGCTGGGCGTCAACGCACTCTTTTGCGGGATCGCCGGCGGTGAGGCGGTCGGCTGGCGGTCCTGGATCGACCTGTACGTCAATGCGGCGGCCACGGTCGAGCCGGTCCTGGTCGCGAGCCTGATGCTAGGCTGCCTGCTGAGGCGCCTGACGCGCTCGCAGGACGACCGCTTCCAGGTCTTGGCCGCGATACTGGTTCCGGCAATCCTGACCTTTGCCTTGCAATCGCTGCTCGGACCGCTCCTGGTCGGCGACCCGGGACTCATCCTGCGCAACTGCCTCGTCGCTGCCGTCGTCTCCGCCGCGGTGCTCTACTGGTTCCACATGCGCAACCAGTCGAACCTGCCGGCGCTCGCCGAGGCGCGTCTGCAGGCACTTCAGGCGCGCATCCGGCCGCATTTTCTGTTCAACAGTTTGAATGCCGTGCTCGGTCTCATCCGCACCGAACCCCGGCGCGCCGAATCCGTTCTCGAGGACCTTGCCGACCTGTTCCGCGTCCTGATGCGCGACCGGCGGGACCGCGTCGCACTCTCCGAGGAGATTTCGCTCTGCCAGCAGTACCTGTCGATCGAGACACTGCGCCTGGGCGAGCGGCTCAAGGTCGAGATGAGCGTGGCGCCGAGCGCCGAGGGGGCGCTGGTTCCGCTCCTTCTCTTGCAGCCGCTGGTCGAGAACGCCGTGCACCATGGCATCGAGCAGTCGAGCGAGCCCGGCACGATCGACCTCATCGTCACGCGCCACGGCGCCTTCGTCGACATCCTCGTGTCCAATCCCTGGCAGCCGGGCAAGTCATCGCGCCCGGGCAATCAGATGGGCCTCGAGAACGTCCGGCAGCGCCTGAGCCTCTTGCACGACCTCGAGGCGCGCCTGGACACCGAGGTCCGCGGCGGGCGTTTCGAGGTACGCGTGCGCCTGCCCTACATCGAATCGGCATGAGTTCCCCTGGCGTCGTCCGCGGGCCCAACGAAGCGGCGCTGCCGCGCATCGCGATCGTCGATGACGAGGGTCCGGCGCGCATGCGCCTGCGGGCCGTGCTCGAGGATATTGCCGCCGAATTTCCCCATCAGGTGGTGGGCGAGGCGGCCGATGGTCCGACCGCGCTGAACCTGCTTGCCACCCAGGCCACCGATATCGTCCTTCTCGACGTGCAGATGCCAGGCATGACCGGCATCGAACTTGCCCGGCATATCAGCGCGTTCGAGGCACCCCCCGCGGTCATCTTCGTCACCGCCTTCGACGAGTTTGCCCTCGAGGCCTTTGAGGTGCACGCGCTGGACTATCTGCTAAAGCCGGTCCGCGCCCAGAAACTTTCGGCGTCGCTTGGGCGCTTGATGCGGCTGCGCGACCCGCAGCAGCAGCGCATCCGCGCCTTCGCCCGCGCCGCGGCACCGCAGGGTCGCGAGTTCCTGTCTGTGCACGAGCGTGGCCGGGTGCTGCTCGTACCGGTGGCCGAGATCGTGTACTTCAAGGCGGAACTGAAGTACGTGACGATCCGCACGCAGGAGCGGCAGTACCTGACCGAGGAGTCGCTGGTTGGGCTCGAAGAGGAGTTTGCCCAGAGTTTCGTGCGCGTCCACCGCAACGCTCTCATAGCGCGCGATGCCATCGTCGCCTGCGAGCGGGTGGAGGGGCTCGGCGCCGACGACGTCTCGGGCGAGCCGCACTGGGAGGTCATCCTGCGCGGCATCGACGAGCGCCTGCCCGTCAGCCGGCGCCAGTGGCCGCTCGTCAAGGGCCTGCTCAAGCGCTAGGCGGCGGCGCCCGTGACAGCGGGAGACGCATGTTAAACTCCGTGCGCATCGTTGCGTATGCTGGGGATCGAGGGCCAAGGCAGGCACGCATTGGCCGCCTAGCGCGTGCGTGCCAGAGCTCCGCCGCTCCCCCGCAGGGCGTCCCGCCGCGCGGTGCCATCCCGTAACATCGTCGCCACCGCCACCGCCACCGCCACCGCCATCTCCATGTCCGACGCCATCGCCTCTGCTCCGAAACGCCTTGTGATTGCCTCGCGGGAGAGTCGCCTTGCGCTTTGGCAGGCCGAGCATGTGCGCGCACGGCTCGCTGCGCTCTACCCGGCATGCGAGGTGCGCATCGAGGGAATGACCACCCGCGGCGACCAGATTCTCGATCGGGCGCTCGCCAAGGTGGGGGGTAAGGGCCTGTTTGTGAAGGAACTCGAGACGGCGATGCTCGAGGGACGCTGCGATCTCGCGGTGCATTCGCTCAAGGACGTTCCCATGGTCCTGCCCGAGGAATTCGAGCTGGCGGCCATCATGCATCGTGAGGATCCCCGTGATGCCTTCGTCTCGAGCCGTTATGGCCGGCTGGAGGACCTCCCCGAGGGCGCTGTGGTGGGTACCTCGAGCCTGCGTCGCGAGGCCCAATTGCGTTCGCGTTATCCGCACCTGCGCGTCGTGCCAGCGCGCGGCAACCTCGACACGCGCCTGTCGAAACTCGACCGGGGTGAGTTCGATGCCATCCTGCTTGCCGTAGCCGGATTGAAGCGCCTCGGGCTTGGGGAACGCATCCGTGCCGTCCTCGAGCCCGACCAGAGCCTGCCTGCGCCCGGTCAGGGCGCCCTGGGTATCGAGATCCGCGCCGGCCGTCCCGAGCTTCGGGCATGGCTCCTACCGCTGCACCACGAGGCCAGCGCAGCATGCGTACGCGCCGAGCGTGCCGTCTCGCGCGGCCTGGGCGGCAGTTGCGAGATGCCGCTGGCGGCCTACGCGACCCTGACTGAGGGCGGGCAGCTCTGGCTCGAGGCCCTCCTTGCGAGTCCCGACGGAAGCCAGATCCTGCACTGCCGGCTCGAGGGCGACCATCTGAACCCAGAGCGGGTCGGCGAGGATGCAGCGCGCCGGCTCATCGCCGATGGGGCGCTGGATCTGCTCAAACCGGCCTAGGCCATGAACACGGTCGTCGTCACGCGAGCGGCCGCGCAGGCTGCGGTGCTGATGGACGCCATACGCGAACGAGGCTTTCGCGTGCTGCCCTATCCGACCCTGGCGATCGGGCCCGCACCCGATCAGGAGCGCCTTGCCGCCGGGCTCATGCGCCTCGCGGACTACCGGCTGGTGGTGTTCGTTAGCCCGAACGCGATCGATGGCGCCTTTGCGGCCCTGGCGCAGCCGTGGCCGCCAACGGTGCCGATCGCCGTGATGGGGCCAGGCAGTGTCGCGTGTCTCGAGCGCCACGGCGTGTCATCCCCCGGCTATCACATCGTCTCGCCGAGCGCGGCGCCCGACGCCGGTGGCGCGCGCTTCGATTCCGAGAGCCTCTACGAGGCGCTCGACATCGCCGCACTCGGCAGTGGACCGGTCCTCTTTGTCAAGGGCAACGGCGGGCGCACCTGGCTTGGCGACCGGCTGCGCGCCGCGGGCATCGCGGTGGAAAGTCTCCAGAGCTACACGCGCACGCTGCCCCAACCGGAACCTGCAGAGGAAAGCGCGCTCCTGGAACTGATCGGCGCGGGGTCCCGCGCCCAACTCGTCATCACGAGCACCGAGTCGGTCGGCAATTTCCTGGAACTGCTGCACCGCGCTGGCGGTCATAGTGCGGTGCGCTGGGCCCGTTCCCAGCGCCTCGTGGTACCCCACGCGCGCATTGCTGAAAATGCAACAGCGCAAGGCTTCGTGGACGTGGTTTTGTCGGGACCGGGCGATGCGGGCATTGCCAGCGCGCTAAAATAAGGCCCTTATTGCAGCGCCTCCATGGAAAACGCTTCGGTTTCCTCCGCCCCCGTAACGACGGTCCCTTACCCACGCCTGCGCGTCTCGCCCTTTAACTGGGTCGGGCTTGCGGCGTTGGTGCTGGCTTTGGCCGGCTGCGTGCTGTGGTGGATCAGCCACAACCGCTTCGAGTCGGTCGAGCGGGAACTCGCGCGCCGCATCCAGACGGTCGACAGCACCGGTAACGAATCCCACGTACTTGCGAAGCAGGCCGAGGATCAGGTGCTGGCGCTGCAGACGCGGCTTGGCGTTCTTGAATCGAAGGTATCGGATTCACAGAGTCAACAGGCCTCGCTCGAGCAGCTCTACCAGGACCTCTCGCGCACCCGCGACGACTGGGCCTTGGCCGAGGTCGAGCAGATCCTGGATGTCGCTTCCCAGCAGTTGCAGCTGGCCGGGAACGTCCAGGGCGCCATGATCGCCCTGCAGAATGCCGACAACCGGCTGGCCCGTGCCGACCGGCCGCAGTTCATTCCGCTGCGGCGCGTGATCGGTCATGACATGGACCGGTTGCGTGCCCTGCCCTCGGTCGATCTCGCCGGCAACGCGCTGCGCATCGACAGCCTCGTGAGCATGGTCGACGGGTTGCCGCTGTTATCTGACGAGCGTCCGATCGAGGCACCCCGTCTGGATGCCCAGCCCATTGACCGTGGCCCGACCATCATCACCGGCAAGGACGGTACCGCGCGGCAGCAGGAGCCAGGCTGGGCTGAAAAGGTGCAGGACACATGGCGCTATGCGACCGCCGAGGTCTGGCATCAGGTGCAGCAGTTGATCCGCATCCGGGAGGTTGACCAGCCCGAGGCCCTGCTCCTCACCCCGAGCCAGTCCTATTTCCTGAAGGAAAATCTGAAGCTGCGTCTGCTCAATGCGCGCCTTGCGCTCTTGGCCCGTCAGGAATCCATCTACCGTTCCGACCTGCTACGGGCCGAGGACATGCTGCAGAAATACTTCGATGGCCGCGCGCGGCAGACCGTGGTGGCGCTTGCGCTGCTCAAGCAGATCGAGGCGTCCAACACCGTGATCGAGCTGCCCACGCTCTCCGAGAGCCTGACGGCGGTGCGCAATTTCAAAGCGCCCCACGAGCACTGAGCGGCAGGGGCTCCCGTGCGTGCTTTTTTCATCATCATCGTGCTGTTCGCGGCCGCGGTCGGGCTTGCCGTGTCGGCCCATCTGGACCCCGGCAATGTGGGGGTGTTCTACCCACCCTACCGCGTGGAACTGTCACTGAACCTGTTCGTCGCGCTCCTGCTCGTTTTGTTCATCATGCTCTACGGCGTGGTGCGGCTGGCCAACAAGACCATCGAGATGCCCGGACGCGTCGCCGAATACCGTTCGCGCCAGCGCGAGCGCCGGGCGTACCGGGCGCTGCGCGGCACGCTCCAGAGTTACCTGGAAGGCCGCTATGGACATGCCGAAAAACAGGCGGGCGAGGCTCAGGAACTGCCGGAGGCCGCGGGACTGGCGTGCCTCGTGGCCGCGCGCGCTGCGCATCGCATGACCGAGTACGGCCGGCGCGACGAGTGGTTAAGGCGCGCTGATGGGATCGCGGGACTGCGCGCGGCGCGCCTCATGACCGAGGCCGAGTGTCTGGTCGATGCCCGGGACAGCACGCGGGCCCTGTCCGTGGTCGCCCAGCTGCATGCCGCCGGCGCCCGCCATATCCAGTCGCTGCGCGTTGCCCTGAAGGCCAACCAGTACGCGGGCCAGTGGGAGGAGGTGCTGCGCCTGCTGCGCACCCTCAACAAGCGCGACGCGATCCATCCGTCCGCGGCGCGCCAGATCAAGGTGCTGGCCTACCGCTCGCTGCTCGCCGCGCGCAGCAGCGACGGCTATGGGCTGATCGCGTTCTGGCAGGAGGTGCCCCAAAGCGACCGGCGCCTCCCAGAGGTCGCGGGCGCCGCGGCACGCGCATTCAACGCAGCCGGTCTCGGCTATCAGGCGCGCACCGTTCTCGAGTCGGCGCTGGCCTCGGAATGGAACTCCGAGCTGGTGGCCCAGTACGGCTCGTGCGCCGAAGAGGACAGTACCGCCCAGATCGACCGCGCCGAGCGCTGGCTCTCGAGCCACCCGGAGGATGCGCACCTGAAGTACGCCCTGGGCACCCTGTGCTCCCGCCAGCATCTGTGGGGCAAGGCCCAGGCCTATCTCAGCCAGGCGCTCGCGGCTGCGCCCGACAGCAGGCTGCGCGGCCGGATCCATCTCGCCATTGCCGCGGTTCTCGAGGAGATCGGACAGTCGAGCCTCGCAGCCGAGCATTTCCGCGAAGCGGCGCGCGCCCAGGAGGAGGTCGCCGCGATCTAGGCGCACGCTGCGCACGCTGCGCA
>PLEY01000066.1:4464-4937 GCA_003136595.1 Burkholderiales bacterium | reverse complement strand
TACGAGGTCGACAAGGAGTCCGGAACGCTCTGGGTCGATCGATTCATGGGCACGGCGATGCACTACCCATGCAACTATGGCTACATCCCGAACACCATCGCTGATGATGGCGACCCGGTCGATGTGCTCGTCATCACTCCCTTTCCCCTGGTGCACAGCGTGGTGGTGCGCTGCCGCCCGATCGGCGTTCTGAAGATGGAAGACGAGGCCGGCGGCGNNGGCGGCGACGCCAAGCTGCTCGCCGTGCCGGTCGACAAGATCCTGCCCTGGTACAAGCACTGGAAGAAGCCCGACGACATCGCCCCGGAAAGACTGCTCCAGATCCGGCACTTTTTCGAGCACTATAAGGATCTGGAGAAAGGCAAGTGGGTGAAGGTCGGGGATTGGGGTGGGCCCGACGAGGCGCGCGAAGAGATCCTCTCCGGGGCGAAGCGCTTCCAGAAGCAGCACAAGAAGGGCTCCAAAACGGGCCC
>PLEY01000066.1:0-4348 GCA_003136595.1 Burkholderiales bacterium | reverse complement strand
CTCGGCCGCATCTCGAGCGGGTGGCGGCCTGGTGCCTGACCCGCACTCCGCGGGCTTCTGCGACAACCCCGGAGGTGCATCACGCACTGCGCACCACGGCCTCGGATCGGCTCAACGACACTCCCCGGATGGGTCGGGCTTTCTGAAGGGGTTGTGCTCGCGCAGTTCATCGACGTAGCTCTCGATGCCCTGCGTCTCGCGCGCCAGGAAGTTTTCCACGGCGTCAGAAAAAGCCGGGTGTGCGAGCCAGTGGGCCGAGTGGGTGATGACGGGAAGAAAGCCGCGCGCCATCTTGTGCTCGCCCTGCGCACCGCCCTCAAAGCAGGCGATGCGATTTTCGATGCAGAATTCGAGTGGCTGATAGTACGCGCACTCGAAGTGCAGGCAAGGGACATGCTCGAGTTCGCCCCAGTAGCGACCATAGAGCGTTTTGGCCGTAAAGACCACGAGCGCGCTGGCGATCGGCCGCCCATCGCGCTCGGCGATGACGAGGAGCAGATTCTCCGGCATGTCGCGGCCCAGACGCTCGAAAAACTCGAGGTTCAGGTACGGGCTCGAATGGTGGGCGCGGTAGGTGTGGTTGTAGCAGCGGCAGAAGAAGCCCCAATCGGCGCTTTGCGCCTCCGTGCCGCGCACGATACGCAGGCGTACACCGGCTTCGGCCACCTTGCGGCGCTCTGCCCGGATGTTCTTGCGCTTCTTGCGCTCGAGACTGGCGAGGAACTCCTCGAAATTCGCGTAGCCAGGGTTTCTCCAGTGGAACTGAACGCCCTCGCGCCGCATCATGCCGGCTGCCGCAAGTTGCGCCGCCTCTTCTGCTGATGGATAAAGGACATGCAGGGAGGACAATCCTGAGGCCCGTCCCAGTTCCATGAGGGCGCGGGCGAGCAGAGTGCGCGTCGGCTCGTCGACGGCGAGAAGGCGCGCCCCGCTGACCGGTGTGAACGGGATTGCCGAGAGAAGCTTCGGATAGTAGGGCAGCCCATGGCGTTGGTAAGCGTCTGCCCAGGCCCAGTCGAAGACGTATTCTCCATAAGAGTGGGCCTTCAGGTAGAGCGGACAGGCTCCGACCAGGTCCGCACCACTCCAGAGCGTGAGAAACTGGGGCTCCCATCCGGACTGGGCACTCGCGCAGCCTGTCTCGTGCAGGGCCGCGAGAAACGCGTAGCGCAGAAAGGGTGTTCCCTCGCCATCAGGGAAAGCGAGTCGGTCCCACGCCTTTTGGCCGATCTCGGCCAGATTGGCGACAAGACGCGTGCGATAATTTGGGGGAAGAAACGCGCCGACCGGGGCCTTCATGGTCGAGGCGTTTCCTCTAGGCGCAGCAGCGAGACTCGAGAGAACATGACGCAAACGAAGGTATTGGGAAATCCGGGCAACATTCAGATAGCCATCGCGCAGATCAACTGCACGGTTGGCGACCTCGAGGGAAATGCTGAAAAGATCTTCCGGGCTTCCGAGCGCGCCGCGCGGGCCGGCGCGGACATCGTCGTCACTCCGGAACTTGCCCTGGTGGGCTATCCGCCAGAGGACCTGCTGCTACGTCCCTCATTGTATGCGAGAACCGAGCAGGCGCTCGGAGAGCTGGCCGAACGGCTCGCCGCCTTTGCAGGCCTTCATGTCCTGATCGGTCACCCGGAGCGCGTCGAAGCACTCCGCTACAACTCCGTGTCCGTGGTTGCCGATGGCCGCGTCATCGGGGTCTACCGCAAGCATGACCTGCCCAACTACGATGTCTTCGATGAACAGCGCTATTTCACCTTCGACCACCGGCCGCTGGTGTTCGAGGTCAAGGGGGTGCGCTTCGGGGTGAATATCTGCGAGGACACGTGGTTCCGCTACGCGCCAGCGGCCGCACGCGCCGCCGGCGCCCAGGTGCTGCTGGTCCCCAATGGTTCGCCGTACCACATGCACAAGGCCGGCCAGCGCCAGGATGTGATGCGTGCCAATGTCAGCAGTGCCCAGCTGGCGTTGGTCTATGCGAATCTGGTGGGCGGTCAGGACGAACTCGTGTTCGACGGCGGCTCGTTCGTGCTGAGCTCGGCGGGCGAGTTGTGCGCGCAACTGCCCCAGTTTGAAGAAGCCGTGACGCTTATCGAGTTCGCCGGCGGGGAGCCGCTGCGCGGACCGGTTGCGCAACCCTTGGGCGTCGAGGAGGAGGTCTATCGCGCCCTGGTTCTCGGCGTGGGCGACTATTTGGGGAAGAACGGCTTTCCCGGGGCCATCATCGGCCTGTCCGGAGGGGTGGATTCGGCCCTGACGCTGGCCGTTGCGGTCGACGCCCTCGGAGCCGGGCGGGTGCGCGCGATCATGATGCCCTCACCCTATACCGCGGAAATGTCCTGGGTCGACGCCCGCGCCATGGCCGCGCGGCTCGGGGTCCAGTACGACGAGATCGGCATCGAACCGATGACCGACGCCTTCCGGGGAGCGCTGGCCGGCCAGTTCGCTGGCCTCGCGGAGGATGCCACAGAGGAAAACATCCAGGCGCGCGTACGCGGGACGCTCCTCATGGCGCTGTCAAACAAGACCGGCCGGATCGTGCTGACGACCGGCAACAAGAGCGAGATGGCGACCGGCTACTGCACGCTCTACGGCGACATGGCTGGCGGCTTCGCCGTGATCAAGGACATTCTGAAGACCCAGGTCTATGAGCTCTGTAGCTGGCGCAACGCGAGCCGCGGCTTCCGCCTTGCCGAAGTGATCCCGCAGCGCATCCTGACCCGCCCGCCTTCGGCGGAGCTGCGACCCAACCAGACCGACCAGGACGCCTTGCCGCCCTACGAGATTCTCGACGGGATCATCCGGAACTACATGGAGGAGGAGCGCAGTGCCTCGGACATCGTGGCTTTGGGTTATCCTGAGGAGGAGGTCCGGCGTGTGGTCCGCTTGATCCGCGTCAACGAGTACAAACGGCGCCAGGCGCCTGTCGGAATTCGCGTGACGCACCGCGCATTCGGGCGCGACTGGAGGTATCCTATTACCAACCGTTTTCAGGAGTGAGGTCCGTTATGAAACGAATCACCGCAATCATCAAGCCCTTCAAGCTCGACGAGGTCAGGGAAGGCATGGCCGCGGTTGGCATAACGGGCCTGACGGTCACCGAAGTCAAGGGATTCGGGCGCCAGAAGGGGCATACCGAGCTGTACCGGGGCGCCGAGTATGCCGTCGACTTCCTGCCCAAGGTCAAAGTCGAGGTCATCATCGACGATGATGCCGTGCAGCGTACCCTCGATGCCATCGTGAGCGCCGCGCGTACCGGCAAGATTGGAGATGGAAAAATATTTGTCTCCGCAGTCGAGCAGGTGATCCGCATCCGNNTCACAGCCACGGGGCCCACGCCCCGCCTTGATTGATGCTGCCCGAGACACTCGAGGCGTGGCTTGCCTACGTCGAATCCCTCCATCCCCAGGCGATCGCCATGGGACTCGAACGGTCGCGCGAGGTCGCGCACCGCCTCAATCTGCACTTCCAGATCCCGGTCATCACGGTCGGGGGGACCAACGGCAAGGGCTCGACCTGCGCCATGCTCGAGTCGATCCTGCTCGCGGCGGGATACCGGGTGGGCCTCTATATCAAGCCCCATTTTCTCGAGTTCGAAGAGCGCGCACGCGTCAACGGCGCCAATGCGACGCCGCGGGCCCTCGTCGAGCAATTCCGGGCCATCGAGGCCGCGCGGACGGCCGAGCCGACGCCGATCGAGCTGACTTACTACGAATTCACGACGCTTGCCATCCTGCGCCTGTTCAGCCAGGCCCAGCTTGACGTGNNNNAGGCCGGCATCTTCCGGCCCGGCCGGCCGGCGATCTGCGGCGACCCGCTGCCCCCAGACAGCCTGGTCGCGCATGCACGTGCCATCGGTGCCGACCTCTGGCGCCTTGGACACGACTTCAATTTCTCCGGGGACAAGCTGCAGTGGAACTTTGTCGGACGCGGAGCCCGACGGCAGGCGCTTGCCTATCCGGCCCTGCGCGGGGCGAACCAGCTGCTCAACGCGTCGGCCGCCCTGGCCGCGCTCGAGGCGATGCGCAGCCTCCTGCCCGTGTCGCAGCAGGCGGTGCGGCACGGTCTGCTTTCGGTGGAACTGGCCGGACGTTTCCAGGTTCTTCCTGGTCGCCCGACCATCGTCCTCGATGTCGCCCACAACCCGCATGCGGCCGCGGCGCTCGCCCAGAACCTGGATAACATGGGATTTTTCCCCTACACCTATGCGCTCGTGGGTGTGATGAGGGACAAGGACCTGGCAGGTGTCCTAGGCGCCCTTGGCGAGCGCGTCGACCACTGGCTGCTGACCGGCTTGCCCAGTGCGCGCGCGGCGACTGCCGCGGATCTCGAGGCGGCGCTTGCG
>PLEY01000058.1 GCA_003136595.1 Burkholderiales bacterium | reverse complement strand
TTAGACATGGGGAGGATGTCAATACAGGAGGATCCACAGATGGTGGGCCGCACACCGCTCTTGCTATTGGTTGCTGTCGGGTTGTGCTTTTTGTCGTGTGAGGCGCTGGGCGCGACGGGCAGTTCCTGGGTCGACGCCGAGGGCGGCTGCAAAGTCTGGGCCCCGTCTGGGCTGTCCCGGGACGACTTCATCGCGCGCTACGCGGGGGGCTGCCGGGAAGGGCGGGCGCAGGGCCAGGGCAAGCTTGAATGGCTCTACCGCTACGCAAGCCTGAAGACGAAATCCGTGTGGGAAGGCCACTTCGATAACGGCGTATTCCTCGGGGATCTTCCCGCCACGACCCACGTGGACCCGCTGCCAGGCGACGAGTATCTGGTGCGCAGTGGTGCAATCGAAGGGGGTACGCTCACCGTGATTGCCTCGAGCGCCCAGGATGGCCCGTTACGGCTGTGCCCGGCACACAGCGTTGCCGTGGCCCTTGCTGCGGGCACGCCTGCGGCCGACGACGGCGTCGTCAGGCGAGTTCTGGAGGCGGCGGCGGCGCGCTATCGGGCGCAGTGCGCAGCGTCGCTCGGGTCCCCCCTCATGGAGGCATTTGATGTGCCGCTTGAGCCCAACGCGCAGGGACGGTTGCCCAGCGCCGTGGCGCGTGCACGCATCGATTGGCCTGCGCTGACCATCAGCGCTTACTCGAACAGTGCCGCCGACGAGGCGCGCGCCGCGCAGCGCGCTCAGGCGGCTGCCGAGCGCGTCCAGGCCGCGCGCCGTCAGTTCGATGCCTTCACCCAGCGCAATGGCATCTCGGCGTGGGTGACGAGCGAGCAGCTCGACGCCAATCCGTTTCGCTACGAAGGCAAGATGGTCGGCCTCGTCGTGGTGCTGGGTCGCATGCTCACGCGCAACACGGCACTGGTCCAGAGCTTCGAGGGCGGCGGGGCTGCCGTCCAGTTGCAGGGAGTGACCCCCGATTTCCCGGATCGCACGCACACGGTGGTGCTGGCTGCGAAGGTGGGTCAGCGCGCCCCTGCCGCCGACGGCTCGGGTGCCGTCTATACGAGCATCGCGGCGCAGGAGACGAGCACCTGCGCGCTGCCCGGCTGCAGCGACTGGCTTGCCTGGTCGCACGGCGCGCAGCAGATCGTATGGGGCGAGCCCATGGCGCCCGGGCACTGAGCACGCCCTGCAGCTAGCGCGCGCGCCAAAGGCGCGTGGACCATGCACCCAGATGGTCTCGCCAGGAGCGCACCCGGGTCGTGTCGGGGTCCGCGGCCACGGTGAAGGATTCCGGTCCCCTTCCTGCGCATTGCGCAAGCATGGTCTCGTAGGCCCGCTCGATGGCCCGCGTCGTGCCTGCCGTGTCGAAGAGCGGCGAGCGCCGCCCGGCCCCTTGGAGGTGGTCGCGCAGCCGGGCGCGCCGGTCTGGGTCGTTGGCCAGTGCGATCGCAAGGCTTTCGAAGTCGCTGTCGGTGTCTGCGATGAGTTCGGGCAGACCGGCGGCCGAAAGTACGCTGGCGCCAACGCGTGAGGCATAACTCTGGCCCTTCGAGGTCACTACGGGACAGCCCGAAAAGAGCGCCTCGGCGGCGGTCGCGTGCGCGCCATAGGGGGTGGCATCCAGGAACAGGTCGGCCACCGTGAAGAGGGCGAGATAGTCCGCGTAGGAACGGCCGAGGGGATCCGAGTCGATGAAGACCAACCGCTTCGGATCGAGACCCTGGGCCGTCGCTGCGGCTTCGAGCACCGCTCGCGGTGGGCCCTCCTTCGCGCGCAACAGCAACCATAGCACCGACCCCGGAACGCTGCGCGCGATCCTGACCCAGGCGGCAAATCTCAGGGCGGTGATTTTAAAGCCGGCGTGGAAGCAGCAGAACACGACGCCGCTCTCGGGCAGCCCAAGCGCGGCCCGAGTGGGTGCGGATCCGACCTCCCGGCGGTCATCGTTGATCTGGAAGGAGTAGGGCAGGCGCGCGATGGCCTCCGAAAAATCTTCCGCACAGTCCTCGGGAGCGACCTGCGCATCAGCCAGCAGGTAGTCGATCCAGGGTGCACCGGAGGTTCCCGGATAACCGAGATAAGCCACCTGTACGGGCGCCGGTCGAAACGCGCCGACGGCGCTGCGCGACAGTGCAGTATGGCCATTCAAATCGATCAGGATGTCAATGCGGTCCCCGCGGATGCGCTGGGCGAGCGCCGCATCCGAGAGCGCCGCTGCATCGAGGAAGTGCTCAAACGCCGCCTCGATTCGCGTGCGCGCGGCGCTGCGCTCGTTCGGACCCGTCGAGTAACCGAACACCTCGAAGCGCTGTCTGTCATGTTGCTCGAACAGTCCGACAGTCAGCAGACCCACCGGATGGTTGCGCAGATCCGAGGACAGATAGCCGATCCGGATGCGGCGTCCCCGATTGCGCCGCGCAGGCCGCGCGAGCCCCTGGTCGAACTGCGCTGACCAGTTCTGGGCGACCTGTTTCTGAAGACGGCGATCGTCGCTGGAGTACAGGGTCAGAAAGGGATTGATGGCGGCCGGTTTCTGCGGCGCGCTGAGGGTGGCGGCCTCGCGCACCCTGGGCCAGAGCGCAGCAAAGGTTTTCCAGTCGCACAGCCGGGCGGCGAGATAGCTGCGATCCGCCTGGAAAGCGATGTCATTGGCGAGGTCCCGGTTCGCGAGCCGGTATTCCGCGTAGGCGCGCTCGGGCCGGCCGAGATCATCCTGGGCGCGGCCGCATAGTGCGTGCAGGACGCCTGCGAGTGGATCGTTCTTGCCGGTCTTGCCGCGGCTGGCGGTCTCGAGCGCATCCGCGGGGCGTCCCTGGGCCAACTCCAGACTGGCCTTCATGATGACGATCGGGAGTGCCCCCGGCGCCAGTCGCTCGGCGCTCAGAACGGCCTCGAAGGCGGCTGACAAGTCACCCTGCCGCTCGTGTTCGATGGCGAGGTCCAGCCAGCTCTGCGCCTCGGAGAGATCCTCTGCGGAGCGCTCTGCGGAGCGCTCTGGGCGCGCTCCCGTCGGCGGGCGTGGGCGTACAGGCGGAGGATTCATTGAGGCTTGCTGGGGGCTTTTGAAGGGGCCTGAGGGGGCCTGAGGGGGTCTGAAGGGGCCTGAAGAGTCTTGGTTAGGACCTGGTGGCGCGCGGGCACATTGCGCCGCCGGCTTTTTGCACGGTCGTCTCGCCAAGCCTTGAGCCGAGCGAGGATGACTCCCGCCGCGGACCTTGTCAACGATCCCTGCGACAATACGGCTTCGCGGGGTCACGGAAAACATCTTCATGCAGTCGTCCAAGGAAGGCAGCCTCTATGCCATAGCTTGCTATGTCTTATGGGGCGTATTCCCGATCTACTTCAGGGCGCTCGAGCCCACGCCTGCGAGCCAGATCCTATTGCACCGCGTGGTCTGGTCCCTGCTCTTTCTTGTCCTGGTCCTATCGGTGCGGCGCCAGTGGGGCTGGCTCGGCCCGGCCCTCGGCGATCCGCGGCTCATCGCGCGCTTCCTGGCGAGTGCGCTCATGCTCACCTGCAACTGGTTTGTCTACATCTGGGCCTGCAATTCGGGACACGTGGTGGATGCAAGCCTTGGCTATTTCATCAACCCGCTCGTCAATGTCCTGCTCGGATTTCTGGTGTTGCGCGAGCGGCTGCGCATCCTGCAGTGGCTGGCGATCCTGCTGGCTGTCCTGGGGGTGGCCTGGCTGACCCTGGTGGCGGGCCATCCGCCATGGATCGGCCTGACGCTGGCGGTGAGTTTCGCGTTCTACGGCCTCCTGCGCAAGACCGCCCCGCTCGGGGCGCTCGAGGCGCTTACCCTCGAGACGCTCGTGCTCGCGCCCTTCGCGCTGGGCTGTCTGGTCTGGCTTAGCGTGCGCCACGAGAACGCCTTTTCCGAGCTGAGCCTCGGCACGCGCTGGCTGCTGGTGGCCGCCGGACCGATCACCGCGATTCCTTTGCTGATGTTTGGCGCCGCCGCGCGCCGCATCCCGTTCTCGCTGCTCGGACTGCTGCAGTACATCTGTCCCACACTACAACTCCTGGTGGGCGTGTTGCTCTATGGCGAACCGTTCTCGCGCAACCGCGCGCTCGGCTACGGCGCCATCTGGCTCGCACTCATCGCCTACTCGGCGGAGGCGGTCTGGCAGTCGCGGCGCCGTGCGCCAGGGGGCCTCGGTGCGCGCAGCGCAGAGCCCGGCGGCTCATCGCCGCTCGACCCCCGACGCGCCTAGCCGCCTCGATTGCCGCTGCCGCGTCGGCCTTCGGCACTACTCGCCCCGGTACGCGGCCCGCGCGCCGGCGGGCCATTGCGGCGCGCCTCGGTGCCACGCTGACCGGAGGCCACCGCCTGACCCCGCGGCTCGCGCGCGCGCGCATTGCCGTTTTTCGCGTGGCCCGTGGACCGGGGCGGCGGCGCGCCACGGCTGCGCTGGATCGGTTCAGGGCGGATGCTCAGATCCGGCTCGAATCCGGGGATGACGTCCTGCTCGAGCACACGGCCGATGACCCGCTCGATGTCACGCAACAACCCGAACTCGTCAACGCACACGAGCGAGATCGCTTCACCCGTGGCGCCGGCACGACCGGTACGGCCGATGCGGTGCACGTAGTCTTCTGCGACGTTGGGCAGATCGAAGTTGACCACGTGCGGCAGCTGGTCGATGTCGATGCCACGCGCTGCGATGTCGGTGGCCACCAGCACCTGCAGCTGGTTCGCCTTGAATTCGGCCAGCGCACGCGTGCGCGCACCCTGGCTCTTGTTACCGTGGATGGCAAGCGCCGAGATGCCGTCCTTGGTCAGTTGCTCGGCCAGCCGGTTCGCGCCATGCTTGGTGCGCGTGAAGACCAGCACCTGGACCCAGTCGTTCGCACGGATCAACGCGGTCAGCAGTTCGCGCTTGCGATCCCGATCCACCGGGTGAACCTTCTGCGCGATGATCTCGACAGTCGAATTGCGGCGCGCCACCTGGATCATCGCAGGGTGATTCAAAAGGCCGTCGGCAAGGGCCCTGATCTCGTCGGAGAAAGTGGCCGAGAACAGCAAATTCTGGCGCGCTTTGGGTAACAGCGACAGGATGCGCTTGATGTCCTTGATGAAGCCCATGTCGAGCATCCGATCGGCCTCGTCGAGGACCAGGATCTCGATCTTCGAGAGATCGACCGTGTGTTGCTGTTGATGGTCCAGGAGCCGGCCTGGGGTGGCGACGAGAATATCCACGCCGCGCTTGAGCGTGGCGATCTGCGGGTGAATGCCCACGCCCCCGAAGATGGCCACTGAACGCAGCCCGGCGTACTTGCCGTAGATGCGGATGCTCTCTTCGACCTGGGCCGCCAGTTCGCGCGTGGGGGTCAGGACCAGGGCGCGCGGTGCGGGCGAGGCCGGACGCCTGACGGCCATGAGGCGCTGCAGAATCGGCAGAGCAAAGCCGGCCGTCTTGCCGGTCCCCGTCTGCGCGCCGGCCAGAAGATCGCCACCGGCAAGGATCGCCGGAATGGCCTGGGTCTGTATCGGTGTGGGCGAGGTGTAGCCGGCTTCGGCAACGGCACGCACGAGTTCCTCGGCCAAGCCGAGATCTGAGAATGACATGACAGGTCTTTGTAAGGACTCGCCCGAACGCGCTGGAGAGCGGGCCAGTCTTGGGCAAGGAAGAAAAACGGCCCGAAGGGCCGTATCGTCAGAATTGACTGCGATCCGGGGACTGGCAATGACGATCGCAAGACCAAATTATACCAGTTGCGTTCCCGTTGCGGGTGCGCTCGGCGCGGCTTTCGGGGCTGGCACGGCCTTAAGGCGTGGCGAGCAGCCGGCGCGGGGTCAGCGCCACCGTCGCGTGCGCATTGCTCATCCACACCATGCCTTCCTGGATCGTACATTGCAGGTGCATGTTGCGCTCGACCAGACGGGCGAGCTCCGCGCACGCCTCGGCATCGATGGCATATGCCTCGATGTCGCGCGCCCGGGGGAAGGCGCTCAGGACTCCACGCCACCAGGCATCGCTGTTGCGCCCATAGGCCAGCACCACCACCTTCGCCGAGCGCCCCGTGGCTTTCTGCAGGCGGCGCGCATCCGGCGCACCCAGTTCGATCCACAGCTCGATCGCGCCGGTCAGGTCCGTCTGCCAAAGCTCGGGTTCGTCGCTGTCGGACAAGCCCTTGCAAAACGTCAGGCGCTCCGTGGCATAGAGGGCAAACGCGAGGACGCGCAGCATCATGCGCTCGTCGGTTTCCGAGGGATGCCGGGCAATTGTCAACGGATAAGTGGCGTAATGCACACGGTCAATGTCCGATACCTGGAGCTCGATTTTGAAGATGGTCGACTTCAGTGCCATGGCGGATCGAACTCCCCTCTTCCCTCTGAAAATGGCCCCTCGTCGCGGCGCCGGCGACACGTCTGCGGGGTTCTAGGTCACCCAGGAAAAATCCTAGATGGCGGGTGCGCACCGCATGCCGTTCATCGGACGCACCGCGCTTGCCCATTCACGGCGAGCACGACCTGGGTAAGAATCTCGGCTCGTGCTGACTTCTTTTGGTGAAGACCATGCAAAATCGACTGAACGCCCTGCTATTTTGCCTATGCGGACTGGCTTCCGCGTGGACTTCGGCTGCCGAGGTCGGCGTGACAGACAATCGCATCCTGCTCGGACAGTCGGCGCCGTTCACGGGTGCCGCGGCCCAACTGGGGATCCAGTACAACCTGGGTGCCGAAGTGTACTTCGACGCCATCAATGCTGCCGGCGGTGTGAACGGTCGCAAGATCAAGATCACCACCGCAGACGACCGCTACGAGGCCGATCTGGCGGCGATCAACACGCAAAAGCTGATCGATGAGGACCATGTCTTTGCCCTGTTTGGCTATGTCGGCACGCCGACCTCCAATGCCGCCATGCCGATCTTCACGCGCGAGCACGTGCCCTTCTTTGCACCCTACACCGGTGCCGAGAGCCTGCGCAATCCGATCAATCGCTACGTGTTCAATCTGCGCGCCGGGTACTACGATGAGACCGAGCATCTCATCGACCAGCTGGCCAATCTGTCGATCACCGATGTCGCCGTGTTCTACCAGAACGATGCCTATGGCCAGGCGGGCCTGGCGGGCGTGCAGCGCGCGATGCAGCGCCGCAACCTGAAGATCTCCGCGACCGCCACCGTCGAGCGCAACAGCACCGATGTCGCCAAGGCGGTCGCTGCGCTTCTGCCCAAGCAGCCGGCTGTCATCATCCAGATCAGCGCCTATCAGTCCTGCGCGGCCCTGATCCGCGAGATGAAGGCGCAAGGCTATACCGGCCAGTTCTACAACGTCTCGTTCGTGGGCAGCCAGGCGCTCGCCAACGTTCTGAACGAGTCCGGACCGGGCGTGGTCATCTCCCAGGTCGTGCCGTTTCCGTGGAAGGCCAATTTGCCCGTGGTGCGCGAGTTCCAGCACGCCATGAAGGCCGCCGGCAAGGGCGACAAGATCGACTATTCGAGCCTCGAAGGCTACATCGCCGCACGCGTCTTCACCGAGGGGGTGCGCCGGGCCGGGCCGAACCTGACGCGCGAGGGCCTCATCTCCGCGCTCGAGACGATCAATCCCGCCAATTTCGACGGGGGTGGCTTCGATGTCTCGTTCAATCCCCATGATCACAGTGGCTCGCGCTTTGTGGAGCTGACGATGATCCTCCCCGACCGGCGCTTTCGCGACTAGCACGCAAGCCCCGGCCGCCGGGCCGGTGCGCGCTGGCCGCGCCTGGGGGACCTGGCGCCCGCCCAGAGCGCCCTACGGACGGGTGCCCCTGGCATCGGTTAAGCTTCGGGTTTGGCAGCGCTGTTTCTGGCAGCGCACTGACCCGAAGGACCGGCCCCAAGGCCTCTACATGGCTCAATACGTATACACGATGAATCGCGTGGGCAAGGTGGTGCCGCCCAAACGCGTGATCCTGAAGGACATCTCGCTGTCTTTCTTTCCGGGGGCGAAGATCGGGGTGCTGGGGCTCAATGGCTCAGGCAAGTCGAGCCTTCTGAAGATCATGGCGGGCGTTGACACCGACATCGTCGGCGAAGCGATACCCATGCCCGGCATCAAGGTGGGCTACCTGCCCCAGGAACCCCTGCTCGACGCCGCAAAGACCGTGCGTGCCATCGTCGAGGAGGGCTTAGCCGAGATTCTCGAGGCCAAGGCCAAGCTTGAGGAAGTCTACGCGGCCTATGCAGAGCCCGATGCCGATTTCGACAAGCTCGCGGCCGAACAGGCGCGCTACGAGGCCATTCTGGCCGCCGCCGGAAACGACTCCGAGCACCAGCTCGAAATTGCCGCCGACGCGCTGCGCCTGCCGCCGTGGGACGCGCTGATCGGACCCCTGTCGGGTGGCGAGAAGCGCCGCGTGGCGCTGTGCCGGCTCCTCCTGTCCAAACCTGACATGCTGCTGCTCGATGAGCCGACCAACCACCTCGACGCCGAGAGCGTGGACTGGCTGGAGCAGTTTCTGCAGAAATTCCCCGGCACGGTCGTCGCCGTCACCCATGACCGCTATTTCCTCGACAACGCGGCCGAATGGATCCTCGAGCTCGACCGCGGCCACGGCATCCCCTGGAAGGGCAACTACAGCTCCTGGCTCGACCAGAAGGGCGAGCGCCTGCGTCAGGAGGAGGCCGGAGAGTCAGCCCGCCAGAAGGCGATCAAGACCGAACTGGAGTGGGTTCGGCAGAATCCCAAGGCCCGCCAGGCCAAGAGCAAGGCAAGGCTTGCGCGCTTCGAGGAGCTGAGTTCCCACGAATATCAGAAACGCAACGAGACCCACGAGATCTTCATCCCGGTCGCCGAGAGGCTCGGCAACGCCGTGCTCGAGTTCAAGAACGTGAGGAAGGCCTTCGGGGATCGCCTGCTGATCGATGACCTGAGCTTCACCGTGCCGCCTGGCGCGATCGTGGGCATCATCGGGCCCAACGGTGCGGGCAAATCGACGCTGTTTCGCATGATCGCCGGTCGTGAGAAGCCCGACAGCGGCACCCTCGTGGTCGGCGCGACCGTCAAGATGGCCTTTGTCGAACAGTCGCGCGAGTCCCTGGACGACGCGAAGACGGTGTTCGAGGACGTCTCAGGGGGCGCCGACATATTGACCGTGGGCAAGTTCGAGATGCCCTCGCGGGCCTACCTGGGTCGCTTCAATTTCAAGGGGGGCGACCAGCAGAAACTGGTCGGCAATCTCTCCGGAGGCGAGCGCGGGCGTCTGCATCTGGCCAAGACGCTCCTGTCAGGCGGCAACGTGCTGCTGCTCGACGAGCCCTCGAACGATCTGGACGTGGAGACGCTGCGTGCGCTCGAGGATGCCCTCCTGGAGTTCCCCGGCAGCGTTCTCGTCATCTCCCACGACCGCTGGTTCCTCGATCGCATCGCCACGCACATCCTTGCCTTCGAGGGGGACTCGAAGGTCACCTTTTTTGATGGCAACTACCAGGAATACGAGGCCGACAAGAAAAAGCGCCTGGGCGAAGAGGCGGCCAAGCCGAGCCGCATCCGCTTCAAGGCACTGCAGTAGCAGCGCGCAGGCGCATCTCACCTCGCGCGTGGGTCCGCATCACCCTTTGCGCGAGTACGGCTGAAGTGCCTGGGTTCGCAGTTCCAGCCACGCGAGCGCCGCTCCCTTCAGATGGGGAGACAGGCGCGTGCGGACCGTGCGGTGGTAATCGTCGAGCCAGGCGATCTCGTCAGGGCGCAACAGTTCGCGCTCGATGCAGCGCGTATCGATCGGGCACAGGGTCAGGGTCTCAAAGCGCAGGAACTCGCCAAACTCCGTGATTTGCGCGGGGACGTTCAGAACCAGATTCTCGATGCGCACACCCCAGCGCCCGGCGCGATACAGGCCCGGCTCGTTCGAGGTGATCATGCCCGGCTGCATGGCTGTGCTGGCCTCGACGCTGGCATACGGCGAGATGACCTGCGGTCCCTCATGGACGTTCAGAAAATACCCGACACCGTGACCCGTCCCGTGGCCATAGTCGGAGCCCCCGGCCCAGATGGGCGCCCGTGCGAGGCTGTCGAGGAGCGGGGAGAGAGTGCCGCGCGGAAAAGTCGCCATGGACAGGGCGATCATGCCCTTTAGCACCAGGGTGAAGTCGCGTCGCTGGAGATCCGAGACGGTGCCGATGGGGACGACCCGCGTGATGTCGGTCGTGCCGTAGCGGTACTGCCCCCCCGAATCGATCAAGAGCAGCCCGTCGCCTTCGATGACCGCGTGGGACTCCGGCGTTGCCCGATAGTGCGGCATGGCGCCGTTCGCGTTGAACCCCGCGATGGTTGCAAAGCTCGGTGACACGAACCCCGGGCGGCGCGCGCGCGCCGCGGTGATCTGCTCGTCGATCGTGAGCTCGGTGATGCGCTCGACGCCCTGCGCAGCTTCGAACCAGGCGAAGAACTCGGCGAGCGCCGCGCCGTCCTCTTCCATGGCCTGGCGGATATGGATGATCTCGTCCTGGTTCTTCCGCGATTTGGCGAGCGTCGAGGGGTTGATCGCCTCGAGCACGCTCACGCCTTTGCCCAGGGCTTCGCTCAGCCCGAAGGTCATGCGCTTCGGATCGATCAGCACCGAGACCTTGTCCAGCTGGGCGATGCGGGCGCGGGCTTCGCCATAGGGCAGCACCTCAACCCCGTCTGCTGCGAGCCGGGCAGCAAGGTCCGGCGAGATCTTGCCCGCGGCCACGAACAGCGTGGCGCGCTCAGGTCCGATCAGCGCGTGGGCCAGGAACACCGGGTTGTAGCTGACGTCGCTACCCCGCAGATTGAAGATCCAGGCGATGTCGTCGAGCGTCGAGACGATATGCCACTGGGCCCCTGCTGCCTGCATTGCCGCGCGGATCTCGGCCAGCTTGTCGGTGCGGCTACGGGGCGCGAACTCGGCGGTGTGTTCGAACACCGGATCCAGCGGCAGGCCGGGGCGCTCGGGCCAGACCTCATCGACGAGATCCATCCCGGTTTCGAGCGTAATGTTCTGGGGCCGCAGCGCCTGTCCCAGGGCGCGCGCAGCGCCCATGCCGATGATGCGTCCATCGACCCCGAACCGGGACGCGGCGGGCAGATGCTGGGCCAGCCACTCGAGATGGGCGGCACTCGCAGCGCTCGGGATGCGCATCACGGCGATGCCGGTGCCGGCGAGCTGGGCCTCGGCCTGCACCCAGTAGCGACTGTCGACCCACAATCCGGCAAAGTCCGGGGTGACGATCAGGGTTCCGACCGAGCCTGTGAATCCGGAGAGCCATTCGCGGGCGCGCCAACGTTCCGGAAGATATTCCGACAGATGCGGATCGGATGAGGGCACCATCCAGCCCGACAGCCCCGGGTGGCGCTGCAGGGCCGCGCGCAGGGCGGCGATCCGGGAGCGCGTGGTGGCGCGCGACGACTCGAGGGTATCCATGGGCGGCATCTTGAAAGCGGCAGGAACCGCCAGTTTAGCGCGCCTGGACCGGGCCCGGGACGCGGCACATGCCGGAGCACCGGGTGGGCTACACTGGCAGGGTGCCTGCAACCGTGTGGGCCACCGAAGGAGACAGCATCATGTCCAATCTGCCCCCGGGCGAGAAGCGCGACCCGCCACCGATCGATCTTGCCGAGGTGTCGCGGCTCATCGCCGCCATGCAGACTGACCTCGCGGGGGTCAAGAACGGCTCGCGCAGCGTCGAGGCGCTGCGCGCCGAGGTCGTGGCCCTCAGCCAGTCCCTGGGCGCAGGCACCACCCCGGTGGGACCCGAGGATCTGCACCGGGTGCGTGGCCTCCTGAAGGACGCCACCGACGAAGTCGAGGTCGATGCCCTGAAGGCTGCGGCGTACGTGACCCAGCTCGGCCGGATTCTCGGCCTGTCCTAGTCGAAGTCCGCCTCCAAAGGCGAGCGCTACTTCTTCCCGGGCGCGAAGGAATCCCTGAGCGTGACGATGCGGTTGAAGACCGGCCTGCCCGGCACCGAATCGACGTGATCCACCGTGAAATAGCCATGGCGCTCGAACTGGTAGCGCGTGCCCGGCAGGGCATGGGCGAGTCCGGGCTCCAGGTAGGCGGTCACGACCTTTTTCGATTCAGGGTTCAGGCTCGCGAGGAAGTCCCGTCCCCCGGCGTCGGGCTGGGGATCCGTGAAGAGCCGCTCGAAGAGGCGCACCTCGGCACTCGCCGCTCCCGCCGCGCTCACCCAATGGATATTGCCCTTGACCTTGACGCTGTCGGCGCCGCTCGTGCCGCTGCGAGTCTCGGGCAGGTAGTTCGCGTGCACGGCGATGATGCGGCCGGCGCTGTCCTTCTCGCAGCCGGTGCACTCGATGACGTAGCCGTGCCGCAGGCGGACCTTGTTGCCGGGATAGAGCCGGAAATAACCCTTGGCGGGCGTCTCGGTGAAATCCTCTGACTCGATCCACAGTTCCCGAGTGAAGGGAAACTCGCGCCGCCCCATCGCCTCGTGGTGGGGATGCACGGGCGCGACGCAGATCTCCTCCTGACCTTCGGGATAATTGTCGAGGATCAACTTCACAGGATTGAGGACCGCGGTCGCGCGCGGCGCCTGCTCGTCGAGGTCGTCGCGCACCGCCTGCTCGAGGACGCTGTAGTCGATCCAGCTGTCGGCGCGTGACACGCCCACGCGCTCGCAGAACAGCTGGATGCTGGCGGGCGTGTAGCCGCGGCGGCGCAGGCCGACCAGGGTCGCCAAGCGCGGGTCATCCCAGCCGTCCACATGCCCCTCAGTGACCAGTTGCAGCAGTTTGCGCTTGCTGCTGATGAAATAGCTCAGATGCAGGCGCGCGAATTCGTGCTGGTGGGGCAGCCCGAAGGGATTCGGCATGCGCTCCTCGAGCGCGTGAGTCAGCAGGGGAGCGAACTGGGCCGCGTTTTCGAGGAGCAGATGGAAGAAGGAATCCAGGTCGTCGAGCACTGCGCCACGATCGTGCTCCCAGCGCTCAAAGAGCGCCCTGAGCTCGGCTTCCGCTGGGCTTGCGAACAGCTTGTGTTTGAAATTGTGACAGTGCAGCGCGAATTCCTTCTGCGCTTCGATGCCCGCTTCGCGCAGGCCGGCCACGAAGTCCAGGGCGCGGCGGAACTGGACCGGCCGAAGCACCGGGACGATTCTTTCGAGCACCCAGTCGTACAGGGGCCGGTGGTCCTCGAATTCGAGCGTGCAGATCGAGTGCGTGATGTTTTCGAGCGCATCCGAGATGCAGTGCGTGTAGTCGTACATCGGATAGATGCACCATGCGTCGCCCGTGCGGTGGTGGTGGGCGTGGCGGATGCGATAGAGCACCGGGTCGCGCATGTTGATGTTCGGCGACGCCATGTCGATGCGTGCGCGCAGAACATGGGCTCCGTCCGGATACTCGCCCGAGCGCATCGCGCGAAACAGCCTGAGGTTCTCCTCGCTGCTGCGATTGCGAAATGGCGAAGCAATACCCGGTGCGGTGAGCGTGCCGCGCCGCTCGCGGATCATCTCGGCCGGCTCGCTGTCGACGAAGGCGTGGCCGGTGGCGATCAGGTATTCAGCGAACCCGTAGAGCGGCTCGAAGTAGTCGCTCGCGAAATACAGGTGGTCGACGCTGGCGCCCTTCTCGATCTCGAAGCCGCGCGCGGCCCAGCTGAAGCCAAGCCAGTGGATCGTCTCCTGGATCGTATCGACGTACTCCTGTTCCTCCTTGACCGGATTGGTGTCGTCAAAGCGCATATGGCAGACCCCGTCATAGTCGCGCGCGAGTCCGAAATTAAGGCAGATCGACTTCGCGTGTCCGATATGCAGGTAGCCGTTCGGCTCCGGTGGAAAGCGCGTGCGGATGCGTGCCGGATCGGCGACCAGGGAGCGCTCATCCGGATGGGTGCCCGGCAGCGCAGACCATAGCCGCGTCGCGGTGACGCCGCGTGCCATATCCGCCTCGATCTGGGCACGCAGGAAGTTGCTGGACGGGGGCTTATCGGCAGGATTGGACATCGTGATTGGAGCAGGTGGTCCTGAATCGACGGGCAAGAGCGGGGATGCTGTCGCACGCGGTGCCCATTCTACCGTAGGCGCGGCTGGCGCCTCCCCACGCGCACCCGACGTTAGAATGAGCGGTGGTTACCCCCTAAGGAGAACCCCTTGGAAAAACGCTCGCTCGGCCGATCCGGTCTGGAAATCGCCCCGCTCGCCTTCGGCGGCAATGTGCTCGGCTGGACCGCCGATGAGGCGCAGTCCTATCGCCTGCTCGACGAGTTCGTGGGCAGCGGGCTGAACCTGATCGACACCGCCGACGTGTACTCGAAATGGGTGCCCGGACACAGCGGGGGCGAGTCGGAGACCATCCTTGGCCGGTGGCTGAAGAAGAGCGGCAAGCGCGACCAGGTCCTGATCGCAACCAAGGTAGGCATGAAGCTCGCGCCCGGCAAGAGCGGACTCGCTGCCGGCTATATCGCGCAAGCCGTCGAAGAATCGCTGGTGCGCCTTCAGACCGACCATATCGACCTCTATCAGGCGCATCTGGATGATCCCGCCGTGCCGCTTGAGGAGACGCTCGGCGCCTTCGACGCGCTGATCCGGTCCGGAAAGGTGCGCGCCATCGGCGCGTCCAACTACTCTGCAGCGCGCCTGGAGGAGGCGCTCGCGGTGAGTGCGGCCCATGGGCTTGCGCGCTACGAGTCGCTGCAGCCTCTCTATAACCTCTACGACCGGGCCGACTTCGAGGCCGGGCTTGCCGACGTGTGCGAGCGTCACGGCCTCGGGGTGATCAATTACTATCCGCTCGCTTCCGGCTTCCTGACGGGCAAGTACCGCAGCGCCCTGGATGCCGGCAAAAGCCCGCGTGGCGCACGCGCCCAGAGCTATCTCACGCCGCGCGGCCGGGCCATTCTTGTTGCGCTCGACGAGGTCGCGGCAGAGTCCCACACGACGCCCGCGTGCGTCGCACTGGCATGGCTTCTGTCCCGTCCGGTGGTGACCGCGCCGATCGCGAGCGCGACCTCTCCCGAGCAGTTGCGTGAACTCCTCGCGGCAGTCACTCTGAACCTGCCGCGAGCGGCTCTCGCCCATCTGGACGCCGCCAGCGCCCCCGCGCCCGACTAAACACTCGCCACCGGGGCATCGCAACCAGGCCCCCCAACGCCGCCACCCTGCCCCGCTAAGCCGTCGCGACCGACCCACGCCGGCTGCGCAGGCGGTTGGCGAGCCAGGGGACGACCCCGACCGCGATGCCGCCGATGCCGACCACCTTGGCGGTCAGATCGAACGTCGGGACGCTGTAGAGCCCGATGAACACCAGGAACAGGGCGCTTGCCAGCGGCCAGGCGAACATCAGCATGAACTGAAGCGGCCCCGCGCGGGCGTCCTGCCGGTAGTGCCATGCGCACGCGAATCCGGCGAGGCTGTAGTAGAAGCACACCTGAAAGCCGA
The DNA here is from genome assembly GCA_003136595.1 of Burkholderiales bacterium. Taxonomy (GTDB): domain Bacteria; phylum Pseudomonadota; class Gammaproteobacteria; order Burkholderiales; family Burkholderiaceae_D; genus BOG-994. The sequence goes on along the minus strand of PLEY01000058.1, from coordinate 32,570 downwards.
TCGCGTTCACAGAGTCCTTGATGATCTCGGTCATGGTCGGGATGAACGAGGACAGGAAAAGGAACAGCAGCCCGAGCAGGGCGATCACCAGCGTCGCAAGCCAGGGCGTCTGCCACTGGCGGTGCAGCTGTGCATAGCGCGGATGCAGCACGCCGTCGCGGCCCTTGGCAAACAGGGTGCGCGAGAACTGCAGGATCGAGGTCTCGAGCGTGCCGATGGTGCTCAGCATGACCGCGATGATGGCGATGTAGGTGAAGCGGCCTGGGAACAGCTTGGTGGCGAGGACGAACACGATGTTCGTGCCGGCCGCATCGATCTCGGCGTCGCTCAAGACGAGCAGCACCGCCGTGACGAACGAGACGAAGAGCGCCATCACGATGAGCATCGACCAGAGCGCGCCGCGCCCGGCCGAGCGCTGCGCGTCGCGGGTCTCCTCGTTGAGGTTGACGGTGACATCCCACCCCCAGAAGAAGAACAGCGCCGTGAGCGCGCCGGTCGCGAAGGTGTCGGGGCTAAACGATGCGGCCGAGAACCACGCGCTGTCGAGCTGGTGGGCGGGGTGCGAACCATATTCGACAAAGGCGGCGATGATGAGGGCGGCCAAGCCCAGCACCTCGATGCCGGTCATGATGATCTGGGTGTAGCTCGTGGGCTTGATGCCCTTGACGATGATGGCGCTGACCGCGACCAGCCAGCCGGACGCAACCGCGTTCACCCAGATGGGGTCATCGATGCGCGCAGCGTCCACCGCGCCCAGCGAAATCAGCAGTTGCAGCGTGGCCGTCGCCGCGGGCGTGGTGCCTGATACCATGAAGATGGCCGAAGCGACGAGCAGCGCCCAGCCGGCAAAAAAGCCCAGTATCGGACTGAAAATGCGGCCCACCCAGGCGTAGCATCCACCGGCATTGGCCTCGGTACGGTTCAGGTGCATGAAGGCGAGCGTGACGCCGAACATGATGAGGCCGCAATAGAGGATGCTGCCAGGCGAGAGCACCCCCACCGCCGCCACCAGGGTCGCCGTGGTGATTGCGACGCTAAAAGCCGGGGCGGTGCCGGCCACGCCCATGATGATCGACTCGCTCGTCCCGAGTGCGCCGGCAGCGAGTTTCTGCGGTTCGGTCATGCTGGGCGTCCCCCTCGTGTTGAACCCGGGCTACCCGGTGGCGCGCCGGAATCGGAAGGCTGCCCCGTGCACGCGCTGCGGGGCCAAGCCTTGGCCGATTGTACCCAAACGAGGGGTCTTCAGGCAGTGGCCGCGAGCTCGGTTTCGAGCTCAGCTGTGAGCACGCTGGTAAAGCGTTGCCCCTGTGGCGTGCTGACGAGAACCTCAAGCGTGTCCGTGAGAGTCTGCAGGAGCGGGCGGATCGACAGGCCCGTGTCCAGGGCGCGCGTGACGTCCACCGCCAGCATGCCGCGCAGCACCCGGTCTGAATCAGGGATCCAAAGCGGCAGGCCGCTCCAGGGCACCACCCCACGCGCCTCGAGAGTCGCCTCGCCCACCCAGGCGATGGTGACGTCAAAGCCGCGCGCCACTGAGAGCTCGTGTCCCGCCTCCGCGAGACCGCCCATGGTGAAGCGTCCGGCAGGACTCGTGAGGTTATAGGTTCCGCCGCGCTGGGCCTGTATCGCCTGCAGGAGCCAGGCCACCACGTCGCGCGCGTCGATGCACTGGATGGTCCGACCAGGTGGGGCCGGCAGCACGGCGCGGGCGCCGCGCGCGCCGAGCAGGGTGGGCGCCCCGAAGCGGGCCGCCCAGTAGGTAAAGCGGTCCGTGGGATCATGCGGGCCGACGATAAGGCCCGGCCGCACGATCAGCGCCTTGTTGCCAAAGCGCGCCCGCACGTGCGCCTCGCAGGCGGCCTTCAGTCCTCCGTAGTGGAGGGCGATGTCCTCGGAGGGCGGGTCCGGGAGTGCGGCCAGTGCGGCGCCCTCGTCGACACCCGGGGAGGACAGGTCGGCGTAGGCTGACACGGACGAGACGAAAATGTAATGCCCGATGCGTCCGTCGAGGAGCGCGCAGCTTGCCTCGACGTGGCGGGGCAGATAGCCGCTGGTGTCGAGGGCGACATCCCACTGACCTGCGGCAAGCGCCGCAAGGCCGGCGCCGACATCCGGATCGCGATCGCCCACTCGCAACTCGACTGCAGTGCCAAACGGATTCGGACTCTGGCCGCGCGTGAAGAGCGTCAGGCGGTGGCCGCGCGCCAATGTCTCGGCGACGAAATGCCGCCCCAGAAAACGGGTCCCACCCAGTACCAGAATGTTCATCGTTAAGCTCTCCTCGAACGAGACAGGGGCGTGGGCCGCGGCCACGCCGAAGGTTGTGAGTCAGACCCGGTTCAGCCGCGGGACCATCCGAAGGTAGCGTGGTGTCGCCCTGGTGAAATCAGTTAGAGTAGGAACGCGATAAGAAGTGCCGCAGGGGCAGGCCCATGGCCCCAGCCACTGCAGGTAGCACGGGGGTGACCCGAAGCGCAAGCATTCGATACCTCGCTCGCCCTCGCGCTTTTGGATTGATCCTGAGTTGAGCAGCGCCACCGGTCGGTCCAGCGTAACGGTCGCGAGGCTTCCGCATTCCATTCTTGCGCCGGCTGTGGCGCATCTGTCCAAAGTGATGTCACCGATGCCCGACACATCTGCGCCAAACCCGCTGCTTCTGGACAGTGAGCTGCCCTATGGCCTGCCCGACTTCGGTTCTATCGGGGCCCGGCATTTTGCGCCGGCACTGACCGAGGGCATGCGCGAGCACCGCTCGGAGATCGAGCTTGTCGCCAGCAATCCGGAGCCGGCCTCGTTCGAGAACACGGTGCTTGCCATCGAGCGAGCCGGACGGCTGCTCGATCGGGTCACGCGCGTGTTCTGGAATCTCCTGTCTACCAATGGCACCGATGAACTCGAGGCCGTCGCCCGCGAGTTCTCAAGACGACTCGCTGAACACAAGGACGCGATCCTGCTCGACGCGCGCCTGTTCGCGCGCCTCGCGGTACTGGAAGAACAAAGCGCCGAGCTCGGCCTTGCCGGCGAGGAGCGAGAACTGCTGCGCCGCTACCACCTCGATTTCGTGCGTGCCGGGGCGGGTCTGGATTCTGCCCAGAAGACGGCGCTGGCCGCGATGAACAGCGAACTGGCGGGTCTCGCGGCGCGCTTTGGACAGAATGTGCGCAAGGATTCGGTGCGGCTTGCGCTCGTTTGCCTGACCGGCGAGGAACTCGAAGGCCTCGATCCAGCCGCGCTCGAGGCCGCGCGCTGCACCGCCCTCGAGCAGGGTCTTACGACGGGCTATGTCCTGCCGCTCGCAGCTCCCACCCAGCAGCCGGCGCTTGCGGTCCTGCGGCGCCGGGACGTGCGTGCGCGCCTCTTCGAAGCCGCCATAGGCCGGGGGGCCTCGGGTGGCGAGTTCGACAACCGCGCGATTCTCGCCCGCATCGTCAGCCTAAGGGCAGAGCGGGCCCGCCTTCTGGGGTTTCGCAATCACGCGGAATATGTCCTGAGCGACACGACGGCCGGCAGCGTCGAGCGGGTCAACCAGTTTCTCGGCGAGCTCGTGCCGCGGGCCGTCGCGCAGGCCCGCGCCGAGGCGGCCTTGCTGCAGAACCTGATCGACGGCGAGTCAGCGGGCTTCGCCCTCATGGCCCACGACTGGGCGTACTATGCGCAGCGCGAGCGTCTTGCCTGCCTTGACTTCGAAGAGAGCCTGGTCAGGCCGTACCTCGAGATCAACCGGGTCTTGGAGCAGGGCGCCTTCTTCACGGCCGAGAAGCTCTACGGCATCCGATTCGCCGCACGGACCGACCTGCCGGTCTACGACCCGGATGTGCGCGTCTACGAGGTGTTCGATCACGATGGCCGGCCCCTGGCCCTGTTCCTCACGGACTACTATGCGCGCCCGAGCAAGGCCGGTGGCGCGTGGGCCAATGTCTACGTGCCGCAATCAGAGCTGCTCGGAACCCTGCCGGTCGTCGGCAATCATCTGAATGTCCCGAAGCCAGCCCCGGGCGCGCCGACGCTCCTCACGGTGACTGAGGTGGTGTCGCTGTTCCACGAGTTCGGTCATGCCCTGCACGCCATTTTTTCGCGGGTGCGCTATCCAAGCTTAGGCGGCATGAACGTGCCGCGGGATTTCGTGGAGTTCCCCTCCAAGTTCAACGAGACCTGGGCATTTTGCCCCGAGGTCCTTGACAACTATGCGCGCCACCACGAAACCGGTGCTCCGCTGCCTGGCGCGCTCCTGCAGAAGGTCCTCGAGATGCGCACCTTCAGGCAGGGGATGGAGACCACCGAATATCTTGCCGCGGCCGTCCTCGACCAGTGCTGGCATCAGATCGAAGAGCCGATCGATGCCGCTGATGTGGAGCGTTTCGAGGCGCAGGCGCTCGAGCGGGCCGGACTCACCCTGGCGTCGATTCCGCCCCGTTACCGTTCGGGCTATTTTTCGCACATCTTCGATGGCGGCTACGCGGCAGGCTACTACGCCTACCTGTGGAGCGAGGTCCTCGATGCGGACGCCGCGGCCTGGTTTGCCGAGCATGGCGGACTGACCCGCGCCAACGGTGACTGGCTGCGCTCCCAGGTACTGGCACGCGGTGGCACTGTCGACGCGAACGACCTGTTCCGGCAGTTCCGGGGGCGCGCCGCCGATCCGGGCGCGATGCTGGCGCGGCGCGGTCTGTGTACGCCGGCCGCCAGCTAGGTGGGCGGGTCGCTGCCCGGCGCGCGCTTAGGGTTGTGCCTAGGGGCGCGAGATGAAGGGATTGCCCCGAACATAGAAGCGCAGGAGGCGTCTGGCCCAGTGGCCGGCATAGTCGACCCCGATGCGCGGACGGCGTACGATCCCCAGCGGCGCGTCTTCGGCCCGCGCCGCGAGATACAGGCCGGCGCCGCACAGGTCGATGCCATTGGCGCTGCGATCGATGCCGAAGGCGCGGCACACGAGCCCCGGGCCCTGGGTGCGCCCGCTCAGATTCTGGATCGGCTCGACGGCGCGGATGAGCACCCCCTGGGCGTTGCCTGCCGGCGCGGTGACCGCGTTCAGACAGTAGTGCAGACCGTAGACCATGTAGACGTAGGCGTGACCGGGCGGACCGAACATCACCTCGGTGCGAGGGGTGCGGCCACGCGAGCTGTGCGCCGCAAGATCGTGCGGGCCGAGATAGGCCTCGACCTCGACCACCCGGCCCACCTGCCGGACCCCCCCATGCTCGCGAACCAGATATTTGCCGAGGAGCGCTGGCGCCACCTCGAGCGCATCGCGCTCATAGAAGCTGCGGGTAAGCTTCTTCATGCTGGAAGCTTAGCCGATTCCGGCCGTGCCTGAAGTGACGGCCCGCAGCAGCGGACCAGCAGGCAGCTCCCCGCCGGGCAGGCCCGCGCGCTGTCTGCGCCTCATCCTCGGCGACCAGTTGAACCCCATGCACAGCTGGTTCCGGCGCGTCGAACCCTGCATTCTCTATGTCCTCATGGAGGTGCGCGAGGAGACGGACTATGTCGTTCATCATGCCCAGAAGGTCATCGCCATCTTCGCGGCGATGCGCGCCTTCGCCGACCTGTTGCGAGGCCTGGGCCACGATGTCATCTATCTGACGATTGGCGATGCGCACAACGCGCAGTCGATCCCCGCCAATCTCGAGCGCCTCGTCGCCCTGCATGGCGCCACGCGCCTCGAGTGGCAGGAGCCTGACGAATGGCGACTTGACCAGGTTCTCTCGAACTGGGCCGCGCGGCAGGCCATCGCGAGCAGCAGGCTCGGCAGCGAGCACTTCTACACGGAGAGAAACGAGCTGGCCGAGAATTTCGGCCACCGGCGGCACGCGTTTCTGGAGGTCTATTACCGACGGGCGCGCATCAAGGAGCATGTGCTCGTGGACGCGCACGGCAAGCCAGCAGGCGGGCGCTGGAATTACGACGCCGAGAACCGTCGCGCCTGGCGCGGCGTGCCGCCGGCACCCGGCGTGCGTCGCGGAAGGCACGATCACCGGGCGCTTTGGGGCGAGATCGAGGCGGCGGGCGTGACCACGTTCGGACAGCCGCAAGCCGCCTCCTTCCCCTGGCCTGCAACGCGCGCCGAGGCGCTCTGCGATCTCGAGGCCTTCATCGGCCAGCGCCTCGCCCACTTCGGCGACTTCCAGGATGCGATGGCAGAGGGTGCGCCGGAGCTCTTCCACTCGCTCCTGTCGTTCGCACTCAACGTCAAGCTGATCAGTCCCCGGGAGGTGGTAGAACGCGCCCTCGAGGCCTGGCGCGACGGTCGCGCGAGTCTTGCCAGCGTCGAGGGGTTTGTGCGCCAGATTCTCGGTTGGCGTGAGTACATCCGCGGCGTCTACTGGATGCGCATGCCCGGCTACGCGCGCAGCAACTACCTCGACGCGCATGAGCCCCTGCCCCCCTGGTACTGGACTGGCGAGACCGGTATGAACTGCCTCGCCCAGGCGATCGGGCAGTCCCTCTCGGGCGCGTACGCCCACCATATCCAGCGGCTCATGCTAACGGGGAACTTCGCCCTCCTGCTCGGCGTCGAGCCCGACGCCATCGAGCGTTGGTATCTGGGCATCTACATCGATGCATTCGAGTGGGTTGAGATGCCCAATACCTTGGGCATGTCGCAATTCGCCGACGGCGGACAGCTCGCCACCAAGCCGTACGCTGCCAGTGCCGCCTATATCGACCGCATGAGTGACTATTGCCGGGGCTGCCGCTATGACAGAAGAAAGCGCCTGGGTCCCGACGCGTGCCCCTTCAACGCACTCTACTGGGCGTTCTTCGAGAGGAATCGGCCAAGGCTCGCGCATCTGCCCCGGCTCGCCATGGTGTATCGCAGTCTCGATCGCATGAGCAGCGAGGAGCGCAGTGGGCTCATCGCCCAGGCCGAGGCGATCCGCCGCAGCGCGGCCACTCTTTAGGTTAAGTCAGTGGGTGCGCGGGCCGGCACGGGCACCCCGAGCTTCTGCGTGAGCCAGTTTGCAGCAGCTTCGAATTCCGCCTGTGCGCGTTCTGAGACATGGCGCAGGCGCAGAAATCCGTGGACCAGGTCAGCCGCATGGCGCAGCGTCACCGAGACGCCGTCGCCACACAGACGCAGCGCGAAGTGTAGCGCCTCGTCACGCAGAGGATCGTGCCCCGCTGTCACGATGTAGGTCTCGGGCAAGGTGGAAAGGCCCGACGCGCGCATCGGAAAGGCGCGCGGGTCGCCGTGATGCTCGGGGGGCGCGAAGGCTGCGATGAACCAGCGCATGAGTCCGGCCGAAAGCCCCGGCCCCACGGCGTGCTCGGCATAGGAGGGGGTCTCGACACCACTGTCGACCACCGGATAGAACAGCAGCTGGCAGCGATACGGGCTGGCGCGTCCGTCCAGGGCGGCGCGCACCCCGAAGAGCGCGGCAAGATGGCCGCCGGCAGAGTCGCCGCCGATGGCGAGCCGCCTGGCATCGATCCCAAGGCTTGTGGCGTGTTCCGTGAGCCAGGCGGAAGCCGCCTCGACATCCTCGATCTGGGCCGGATGGCGATGCTCCGGTGCCAGCGCGTATTCGACGCTGGCCACGGCCACGCCAGAGGCGAGCGCAAGATCGGCGGCGATGCCGTCGTGCGATTCGATGCTGCCGATCACCCAGCCCCCACCATGCATGAAGAGGAGGCACCCAAGCGCCTTCGGGCCGGCGGGTCGGTACAGGCGCACCGTGACCCGCCGGCCATTGGCCTGCATCTCGTGATCGGTCACCCGCAATGTCTCGGGACGGGGGCGGCGAGCCATGCGGGCACTCTGCTCGTAGAGCGTGCGCAGGCTTGCGACCTCGATATCAGCGACGTCGGCGGGCAGCGTGCTGGGTGCCGCTGCAAGGGCGGCCGCAATGGCGGGATCGATCTGCATGGTGGCTCTACTCCGGCAGGCGCGATTGGGGGTGGGGCGGGTGCGGGCAACGGCGCCAGGGCACCCACGCGCCGACTATAGCAAACGCCCGAGGTCTGGCAGCAGGCGGCTGCGCCCGCTTTTCCGAAGCGGCTCGATATGGATTTGCTAGAATGCGTCCGTCGGTCCTGAGTGATCCCCTGCCAGAGGTGCCCCGTGCCGGAACTCGCTGAAGCCATGACCGAAACCTGCTGCGACGTGCTGGTTGTGGGCGGTGGTCCTGCCGGATCGACGATCGCAGCCCTACTTGCGGGCCGCGGCCACCATGTGGTGTTGGTCGAAAAGGCCAAGCATCCGCGCTTTCACATCGGCGAGTCGCTGCTGCCCCTGAATCTTCCGCTGCTGGAGCGTCTGGGTGTCGCCGAGGACGTGGCGCGCATCGGCATGCTGAAGTATGGCGCCGAGTTCGTTTCTCCCTACCACCAGAAATCCATCACGTTCCAGTTCGCCAATGCCTGGAACAAGAATTTCCCCTACGCCTACCAGGTTCGTCGCTCCGACTTCGACCTCGTGCTTCTCAACAACGCGCGTGCCAAGGGGGCCAGTGTCATCGAGGAGTGCAAGGTCGGCGCGGTCGAGTTTCTGGCCGACGGCGGGGTGCGTGCCGAGGCGCAGCACGACGACGGGCGCCGCGCATGCTTTCGGGCCGGTTTCCTGGTCGATGCTTCGGGACGCGACACGCTGCTCGCGAGCCGCTTCCAGATCAAGCGGCCCAACCCGAAACACAACAGCGCCGCGCTCTTTGGACATTTCACCGGCGCCAAGCGTCTGGAGGGCGAGGCCGAGGGCAACATCAGCATCTTCTGGTTCGATCACGGCTGGTTCTGGTTCATTCCGCTGGCCGATGGGACCACCAGCGTGGGCGCAGTGTGCTGGCCCTACTATTTCAAGCGGCGCAAGGCCGATCCGACCACATTCTTCCGGGAGACGATCGCGCTGTGTCCCGGCATCGCCGCACGTCTCGAGGGCGCGCAGCTGACCGGTCCGGTGACGGCTACGGGCAACTATTCCTACCGGGCTCAGCGCACCTGCGGCCCGAGCTACATCATGCTCGGGGACGCGTTTGCGTTCATCGACCCGGTCTTCTCGACGGGGGTGTTCCTCGCCATGAACAGCGCCTTCCTAGGCGCCGATGCGGTCGACACCTGCCTGCGCGAGCCACGGCAGTCGGCGCGCGCATTGCGCCGTTTCGAGGCGCAGATCCGCTATGGCATCGACACCTTCTCCTGGTACATCTACCGGGTGACCACGCCGGCCTTGCGTGACCTCTTCATGGGTCCGCGCAACGTGCTGCGCGTCGAAGAGGCTTTGCTGTCGCTTCTGGCGGGGGACATCTTCGGGCGCTCCCAAATCCGCATGCGCCTCGTCGCCTTCAAGTTCATCTACTACGCCAACAGCGCGCGTCATCTCAAAAGAAGCCTGCTGGCATGGCGCAACCGCCGCCGGGCCATCTCCGAGGCGAGCGTCGACGCGACAGTCGAAGCGACCTGAGGGGCTCGGTCACGATGATCTTCTGGCAGCGCCGCGTGGGGCGCACCCGGCCGTGCCGCAAGGGAGCTTTTCGCCGTGGGCCGCGGGCGCCCCTGCTTGCCCCCCTTCTTGCGTCCCGCCTGGCCCTCTTCCTGGTCGTGGTGCCCCCGGCCGTGCAGGGCGCCGAGCTGCCGCTGTGGGAGGCGGGTGTCGGTGTCGGGGTCGTCGATTTTCCTGACTACCGCGGCTCGGATTACTACCACACCTATGTCCTGCCGATCCCTTATTTCGTCTATCGGGGCGAGTTCCTGAAGGTCGATCGGGACAGTCTCCGGGCGCGCTTTTTCGACAGTCCCGACGTCCAGCTCGACGTCTCGGTCAACGGCTCGGTGCCCGTCAAGAGCAGCGAGGACCAGACGCGCGCCGGCATGCCGAATCTCGACCCGAGCCTTGAGATCGGTCCTGCCCTGGATGTCACGCTCCTGCGTGCCGAGGGCGAGCGCATCAAGCTCGATCTGAGACTGCCGGTGCGCACCGCCGAAGGAAGCAATTTCTACCATGTCGAGAACATCGGATGGATCAGCCAGCCGGCGCTGAATCTCGATATCGCCGATCCACCCGGGTGGAGCGGCGCAAGGCTGGGTCTCCAGGCAGCGGCGCTGTTCGCCGACCGACGTTTCCTCGAGTATTTCTATGGCGTCGCACCGGCTTATGCGACACCCGAGCGCCCCGCCTATGCGGCCCATGGGGGCTACGCCGGCAGCCAGTTCACGCTCGCCCTGAGCAAGCGTTATCCGGGCCTGTGGGTGGGGGGCTTCCTGAAATGGGATAGCTTAAGGGGCGCTGCCTTCGAGGACAGCCCGCTCGTCCGAAGGCGCTCCTTTGGCAGCGCGGGCGTCGCGGTGTCGTGGATTCTCGGAAAATCAGAGACCCTGGTCGAGGCGGAGTACTGATGTCTGATTCGTCGGCATCCCCACCACCCCAGGACGCACAGGGCAGCGGTGCGCCCGGCGGCATGGCGCAGGTTTCGCGCGGGTCAGGCGCCGCGCCCGCCGCGCTTGGCCCAAGGCGAGGGGGCAGCTGGCTGCGCAGTGCCTACGAGTACGCGGTCTACTACGGGGGCTGGCTGCTCTTTGGTGTCATCTCGCTGCTGTGGAGCCTGCCTGCGCTTGTGCTGAGGCTGCTCCTGCCCCACCGGCTCGGCGCGCGTCTGGGCCAGTGGGCGATCATGACCGGCTTTCGTCCCTTCGTCGCCTACCTCGAGGCGGTCGGCATCGTGCGCTGCGATCTCGCCGCGCTCGACGTGCTGCGCGAAGCGCGGTCTCTTGTCATCGCGCCCAATCATCCTTCGCTGCTCGATGCCGTGCTCGTCATCTCGCGTCTGCCGCGCGTGGTGTGCATCGTCAAGGCGCCGATCTGGGACAATCCCTTCCTCGGGGGCGGAGCGCGGCTGGGCGGCTATCTGCGCAACGATGCCGGGCTGCAGCTCACACGGCGCGCCGCGCATGCGGTCGCCGAGGGGGTGCCCCTGTTGATCTTTCCCGAGGGGACCCGGACCCGTGCGGCCCCCGTTGATCCCTTCAAAGGCGGTTTTGCGCTCATCGCCTCGCGCGCCCGCGCACCCATCCAGACGGTCTTCATCGAGTGCAGTTCGCCGTTTCTCGGCAAGGATTGGCCGTGGTATCGCAAACCGGTGTTTCCGGTCGTCTTCAGGGCGCGGCTCGGACGGCGCTTCGAGCTCTCCGGTGAGGTGCGCTCCTTCGTGGCCGAACTTGAGGCCTACTACCGGCACGAACTTGGCAAGCCCGAGGCGCCCGCGTGCGCCGGGCCATGACGAGCCCATCGGGCACGCACCTGGTCCTCATCCCCACCTACAACACCGGCACGAAGATCGTCGAGACGGTGCGGGGTGCGCGCGCCTTCTGGAATCCGGTCTGGGTGGTGATCGATGGCAGCACCGATGACACCGGACGCTGGCTGGCCGAGGAGGCGGCACGCGACCCTGGGCTGCGCATTCTTGTGCTCCCCGAAAACCAGGGCAAGGGTGCGGCCATCCTCGCCGGCGTGTCCGCTGCTTCGGCAGCCGGCTTCACGCATGTCCTCACCATGGATGCCGACGGCCAGCACACTGCGGCCTCAATTCCCGAGTTCATGGCGGCGTCCGCGGCCGACCCCGACGCGCTGATACTCGGGCGGCCCGTCTTTGATGCGAGCGCGCCGGCGCTTCGGGTGCGTGGACGACGCATTTCCAACTGGTGGGCCAACCTCGAGACGCTCTGGATCGGGATTGGTGATTCACTGTTCGGCTTCCGGGTCTACCCGATCGCACCGCTTCTGGCGGTCATGCGGGCAAGCCGCTGGATGCGGCGCTTCGATTTTGATCCGGAGGCGGCGGTGCGCCTGTGCTGGCGCGGGATCCGGCCGGTGAACCGGGCGACCCCGGTGCGCTACTACAGGGCCAGTGAAGGGGGGGTGTCGCATTTCCGCTATGGCCGCGACAACCTGCTGCTCTCGTGGATGCACGTGAGGCTCTTTTGCGGCTTCGTGGTGCGACTGCCGCTGCTGATCTGGCGCCGCTCTAGAGCATCGCCCCGTTGATCGAGATCACCTGACCTGAGATATAGGCCGCATCCTCGGAGGCGAGAAAGGCCACCAGCTTGGCGACCTCATCGGGCGTGCCCGCGCGCTTCATCGGCACGAGTTCGCTGATGCGCCGGGCATCGAAGCTTTCGGCGCTCATTGTCGATGCGATGATGCCCGGCGCCACCACGTTCACCGTGACCCCGCGGCTTGCCACCTCCAGAGCGAGAGAGCGTGAGGCGCCATGCAGTCCGGCCTTGGCGGCCGCATAGTTGGTCTGGCCTCGATTGCCCGCGAGGGCGGCGGCCGATGAGATTGTGACGATCCGGCCCCAGCGGGTCGCAAGCATCGGCAGCAGCAGCGTCTGCGTGACGTTGAAAAAGCCGCCGAGTGAGACGTCAAGGACCCGCTGCCACTGTTCCCAGCGCATGCCGGGAAAGATCGCGTCGTCGTGGATGCCAGCGTTGTTCACGAGAATCTGGATCGGCCCCGCCTCGAGCACCGCCTCCAGCGCACGGGCGCTGGCGGCACGATCGGTGACGTCGAAAGCCAGGGCGTGCGCCGAGCAGCCCTCGGCGCACAGCGCCGCGGCCAGCCGCTGGGCGCTCTCCAGGCTCTGATGGGCATGGATCTCGACATGACAGCCAGCCAGAGCGAGGGCGCGGCAGGTGGCCGCACCGATGGCGCCGCTGCCGCCGGTGACGAGCGCGCGCTTCAGTTCAGTGCTCCCTCTAGCGGGCCTGCATCGAGCACCACCGCGGCGCGGCCAGAGAGCAGTTCGAGCTCGTTGCAGTGAAGCGCAAATTCGTACAGGCTGTGCCGGCCGTCATCGAAAATGCGGCGGGCTTCGATCAGCAGGTCCGCTTCGAGCAGGTCAAGCCGCGCGATGCGACAGACGCAGTCGCGGACACCCGCGAGGTAGCCCGCGCGCGGTGTGGCCACCGCTCCACACAGGGCGCCGTGCAGGGCCATCGCCTGCGCCGCGTATTCGATGCCGCAAAGCGCTGCGAGCCGGTCCCGGTGGCGCAGCGGGTTGTCCGGATCGCGATGGCTGGTAGCCATGCACCGGATCGAGCCCGCGTCCCAGGCGAGCACGCCATCGAGGAGGCACATGCGGCCCTTGTGCGGAATGCGCTCGGCGATGGCGGCGCGCTCGATCAGCACGGGCGCACCCCGACCTGGAGCTGGTTGCCTGCCACGTAGTCGACCGCGAGTTCCGCGCTCGAGCGCGTGGCCAGGGTCACGAGGAGTGGCAGGCCGCGCGCTGCCGGATTGTTCTGGCGCAGGTCCTCGAGCGCGGCCTCGGCGAGTGTGCTGGGCCCCTGCGAGCTCGCAGAGAGCTCGATGCTCAGCACCGCGCGCGTTCGGGGCGAGGGCAGGGCGCCCAGCACCAGGGCCATGCCGAAAGGTGCCGCGATGGGACGCACCTGATGCAGCGGCTCGGGGTAGGGCATGTCGTAGACGACCAGGATCACCGGGCATCGCTCGACTGTGACCAGGACCGCCGCCTCGAGCAGCCCGGCGGAGAAGCTCGCGTCGTAGCAGCACAGGCTCGTCGATGCCTCGCGCGAGCGCGTGGCGATCCCCCAGTAGCCGGCCGGGGCGTTGTGCACCGAATTGTGGAAGCGGATGGGCGAGACCGCCCGTTCGGGGGAATTGAGCACCTCGATGATCTCGTGGATGGTGGCGCCGTCACCGCACGAGGAACTGAACACAGCCGGCAGGTCGGCTGACGGCCGCTCCGCGTTGGCAAGGGCCTCCATGCCCACTGCCAGGGCGAGATTCACGCTCGCCACCGTGCGACGTCGCTCGACGGGCGGCAGCTGGGGGCACAGTGGGACCAGGGTCGTACGTGCCTCGTACGGGACCGTGCCCGCGAGCGCATCCCGCGCGTGCTGCCAGCCGTCCAGACCGGGTCCGCGCACGCCCACGCCCTCGACATAGACGTGCATCAAGGTGCGCGTCCCAGCACCAGGCTGCAATTGCTGCCCCCAAAGCCAAACGAATTGCTCATCACGCGGTCGATCGTGCCCAGCTGATGCTCGATCAGGTAGTTGCTCTTGAGCGTCGGATCGACGCGGCGGGTATGGAGGCTGCCGGGCCGGATTCCGTGTTGGATGGCAAGGGCGCAGATGATCGTCTCGGTGACGCCGGCCGCGCCGAGCGTGTGGCCGGTCCAGCCCTTGGTGGAACTGCACGGCGTGGCGGGCCCAAGGAGGCCGACGATGGCCTGATCCTCGGCGGCATCGTTGGTCCGGGTGGCCGTGCCGTGCAGGTTGACGTAGTCGATGGCGTCGGGCGCGAGAGCGCTGCTCGCCAAGGCGCGCTCCATGGCCAGGCGGGCGCCCAGGCCTTCGGGATGCGGCGTCGACATGTGGTAGGCATCGCTGCTCTCGCCCACACCGAGCAGGTGGACACATTCCGACAGGCCGCGGGCGCGGGGTTTTTCGATGAGCACGAAACCCGCGGCCTCACCGATCGAGATCCCGTCGCGGTCGGCATCGAACGGCCGGCAGGCCTGCTCGGAGACGAGTCCCAGCGCATGAAAACCGTAGAGCGTGGTCAGGCACAGGGAGTCTGCGCCACCGACGATGGCCGCATCGCACAGCCCCGCGGCCAGCATCCGCTGGGCGTTGCCAAAAACCTTTGCGGTCGTCGAGCAGGCCGAGGAGACGACCACGGCCGGGCCTTCAAGATTCAGATAGCTCTGCACAAAGTGGGCCACCGAGAAGGTGTTCTGAGTGGTCGCGTAGTGGAAGTCCTCGGGCAGCGCGCCCGTGCCGGGGTCGCGCCGACGGTAGGCGAGTTCGGTCTCGAGGATGCCCGAGGTGCTCGTGCCGAGAAACACGCCGATGCGCCGAGCCCCGTAGCGCTCGCGGGCGCGCGCGACCTCCTGCGCGAAACCATCCTGCTCGAGGGCCAGCTGCGCGAGCCGGTTGGTGCGACAGTCAAACGAGCCGAGGTCGGAGCGCATGCGGACCGCATCAAGACCCGCAACCTCGCCGACGTGGGTGTTCAAGGTGACCGTCTCGAAGTGGCACGGTGCAAGGCCGCTACGCCTGCCAAGCAGAGCCGCGAGTGTCGCATCGAGACCGGCCCCAAGACTCGTGGCGATGCATAGTTGGCTAAGGACGAGAGGCTGCAAATTATGACAGTCAGGCAAGGGTGAGACGCCAGGCGGGGCTGGGCTAGGCCTGTTCTCGAGCCATGAGGGCTGGCGCGGACCAACGCCTGCGCTAGTTTAGCAAAGGATGCGCGCAGGGCCTCGGGCCAGGCGCGCGGGCCCCCACAGGCCGCTTCAGTCCGGGTCAGGCCGGCGCGGGCAGACCCGGGCCCGAACGCACCGCCGCAGGCTCCATGTCGAAGGCCTCGGGCAGGGACACCGGCACCAGCCGGTGCGCGCGCACCGCCTCAAGCAGGCCGGGCAGCACCGCGAGCACCACCGGTTCCCCCGCCCGCGTGCGGGCTGCCGAGCCATCGTGGAGCAGCAGGACATCGCCGGGCGCGAGTTTTCTGGTGAGACGCGCAAGGACCCGCTCGGGCTCACGCTCGCGCGTGTCAAAGCCACGCCGCGTCCATGAGATGTAGCGCAAGCCCGTCCGGGCGAGGATCGGGTCGAGAAATGGGTTGCGCAGGCCTGCCGGTGCCCGGAAGAAGCGCGGCGGCGCGCCGGCCAGCCGTGTGAGTGTCGTCTCCGCGGATTCGATCTCGCGCTGCATGCGCACGGGACCGTAGCACGCGAAGGCGTGGGGATGGCAGAGGCTGTGGTTCTCGACGGAGTGTCCGCGGCGCACGATCTCCTGGATGAGTTCGGGATGCAATAGCGCGCGCTGCGCAATGCAAAAGAAGCTCGCCCGGGCGGCGTAGCGGTCCAGGCAGTCCAGCACCGCGGGCGTGACCGCCGGGTCCGGACCGTCATCGAAGGTGAGTGCGATCTCAGCGCGCTGCTTGGCGCCAGCCGGCAGCACCACGTGGTTTTCCCCCAGCCAGCGGCTGCGCGGCCAAAGGCCCAATGCGGTGAGTCCCAGATGGTTCGCGGCCACGGCCGCGGCGAGCGGCCCCCAGGCGCTGGGCTCGAGGAACACGATGAGCAGGCACACTGCATGCAGGGCCAAACTGAACCAGATGACCGCCGCCGGCCGCCACGTTCTGGGGTGCAGGCGCGCAGCCTGCGCAGTCATCGAGCTGGTCGCAAAGAGCGATGCGGGGGGTGTCATGGCGGATCGGTTCCCGGGGCAAACTTTGGCCGGACGGCGAACGGGTCAAGCGCCAGTATGCCTGACCAAAGCTTGCTCCACGTGGGCCAGTCGTGCGCGCCCGCGAGCGCGACGATGCGCTCCCCGGGCAGGTGCGGCGCGAGCAGGGCCGCACTCGAGGCGAAGCGGTCGTCAAGGCCATAGCCGAGATAGCAGCCCTTGCGTGCGAGCCCCGTGCGCCAGGTGCCGCCCAGCCAGGTGAGGAGGGCGAGTTCATCATCGGGGGCGCGTATTTCGCCAGGCTGCCAACTCCCGAGGCCGCCCTTGCCGAGCACGCGGGCTATCGTACCGCTTGCGCCCAGATAGGGCGCAAGCAGGATCACGCCCTCGAGCAGGTCCGGATGCTCGCGCGCAAAGAGCAGACAGCCCATGGCGCCCAGGGAGACCCCCAGGAACCAGATGCGCCGGTAGCCGCGCGCGCGTGCCGGCCCGACAACCTCGTCGGCTAGGCAGGCGACGAGGCTGCCCTCGAGATACTGGTCGGCGTGCGTGTTGGCGGCGATCACGTCGACACCGCCGGTGTGCCCCGCGAGCAGCGCCATGAAATCCGCGCGCACGAAAGAGTCTGCCACGTCATTGATTCCAGGCAGCATCACCAGAAGGACGCGTCCCGCGCCCCCGCGTGCCGGCGGAAAGTGGAGCAGATCCAAGCGGCTAACCCGACTCAGCCAACTCAGCCGACTCAGCCGACTCAGCCGACTCAGCCGTGCGCCGCAGGGGCAGGCAGCCGAGCGCGGCAAAGACGAGGCACAGCACGGCACCGAGGGCAACGGTCAGGCCGATGCCGTGCAGCACCGGGATGCGCGAAAACGAGAGCGTGCCAAAGCCGATCACCGTGCACACGTTGGCGAGAACCAGCGAGGCCACGGTTCGCTCCTCGCGTTGCGCCCTGGACTCCTGGCGCTCGAAGAACAGCGCGTAGTTCGAGCCTACGGCAACCACGAGCAGCAGTCCGACCAGATGGAAGATGGTAAGCGCTTCGCCACAGAGGACGAGCAGCGCGGTCGTCACCACGACCGCGGACGCGAGCGGCGCGAGCACCTGCAGGCAGCGGTGCACCCGGCCAAGGCTCAGGCCCAAGAGCGCGACGATGGCCAAGCAACCGGCGAGAGAGAGCAGCTGAGCCTCGCGCAGATAGGTGTGATAGAGCGCATCCGATTCCGTTTTCAGATCGAGCAGCACGACGCCCGGCAGGTCACGTTCGGTGAGCGCCGTGCGCAGCGCGGCCGGATCGCTGACCCCGTGCAGGGGCAGCATCGCCATCCACTGCCCGTCCTCGCGCACCAGGAGCGAATCGAGCTTGAGCGCGAGGCTCGTACCTTCGAGGCTCGCCCGGTCCATGAGGGGTTGCTCACGGGCCGCCGCGATGTCGGCGAGAAAGGGCTTGAAAAGGTCGACCCGGAAGGGCTCGCCGTCCAGCGCCCTCGCCAGCCGTGCCCCGAGAACGCCGGGCTCGGGTAGCGCGGCCTGCCGCTCGCTCTGGGCGCGCGCGCTCGGCAACACATCGGCGGGCGAATCGTACCCGGAGAGCACGCGCCTCGCCACGAGGGCATCGAGGCTTGTGGCGAGCGCCTCGGCCGCCTGGAGGGCCTCTTGCTGTCCGGGAGCACGGATGACCAGGAGGGAGCCCACGTCCGGCGCCGCGATGTCCTGCCTGAGGCCTTCGTCCAGTTGTTGATCTGCCGCCGTCGTCGGACTGAGGCTCGAGAGGCGCTCATCCCAGAGGCTGCCCGGTTTGGTGAGGATCACGCCGAGCGCTGCCACGACGAGCACGAGGAGCGCCTGGCGCCAGCGGCGACCGCGCGGCGCGAGGAGCGCCACTGCGGGCCGCAGCAGGGAGGAACCCGCGGCCGTGAAGCTGCGTGGCATGAGTCCGGGCAGCACCCAGCGGGTCACCGAGACCGCGACGACGAGTCCTGCAATCGAGAACAGACCGAGCTGGGCGAGGCCGGTGAAGCTCGAAAACAGCAGGGCGCAAAAGCCGCACACCGAGGTCAGCACGCCCAGCCGCAACGTCGGCCAGATGCGTGGCAGAGTCAGCTCAGGCGGGCTGCCCGGCGCGGTCTGGGTGAACAGGTAGATCGCATAGTCGACCGCCTCGCCGATGAGGGTCGCGCCAAAGCCCAGCGTGATGCCATGCACCGAGCCGAATCCGAGACTGACCGCGGCGATGCCGGCAAGCGCCCCGCTGCCCACGGGCAGCAGGGCGAGAATCAGCACCGGCAGTGAGCGATAGACCAGAAGCAGCACGCTTGCGACAAGGAGCGTGGCCACGAAGGACAGGCGCGACGCATCGCGCTTGATGCGCTCCCGGGTATGCACCGAAATCACACCCGGACCGCTGGCAACGAGGCTCGCACCTGGGGCGTCCTCTGCGGTGCGGGCGTCCCCGAAAGCGTGCTCGAGAATGCCTAGCGCCGCCTCTTGCGCATCGATGTCAAAGCCCGGGGCGCGGGTCTCGAGCACGAGAAGGGCGCGGGATCCGCTCGCCGCAAACCAGACGCCCAGGCGCTTGGGCGGCTGGCTGCCCGGGGCCAGACGGCCGATGATCTGCAGCAATTCGCCGCTCGGGTCATCGGCGAGGATGCGTTTGGTGAGCGCGCCGGCCGGCGAGCCCAGCAGTTCCACGTCATCCTCGAGGGCGCGGTGCAGGCCTTCCTCGCTAAAGCGCGCGGGCGTGACGGCACTGCTGAGCAGGTAGCGGTGCGACCACAGGAATTCCCGGTCCCGGGCCAGGGTCCGGTCCTCGCCATTGTGGACGGCGACGAAGTGCGTATCGGCTTCCAGACGCCTTGCGAGGTCCTTGCTGAGCGCGGCCAGCTTGACCTCGGAGGCGCCCTCGATGCCCACCAGGATGAGGCGCGCGACGACGCCGTCGCGCAGCTGCTCGACCAGCACCTTCTGCGCGGCCGAGGGTGAGCGCGGCAGGAAGGCCGAGAGGTCGGCCGTGAACTGTGTGCGCGCGATGAGGGCGGCCGCCACCCCCAGACCCACGAGCCAGATCGCAAGGGCCACGTAGGTCGCGCGCTGGCGCGCTGTCATGGATCGCGTTCTACACTGAGCACCGAGCGGTCTCCGTCCGCCTCCTGGATCTCGACGGTATCCACCTGGCTGTCCCGACCTGTGATGGTCACCGCGCTGACGAGCGCATGCATCGGGGTTTCGCGCGGTACGAGCACCAGACGCCAGTGGTGCGGGCCCCCTGACACGTCGATGACATAAAAGCGCTCGAGGGTCGCGAGGTCGCCGGCGAGTGTGGCGCGGATGCTCTCGACGAAGGCCCAGATGTCGGGATACTCCTGCAGGCTCAGCGTGCGGCGCTCGTGCCCCTGATCACGCTCGAAGGTGAGCTCGTCGCCATCGACGACCAGGCGCTCGGGCCGGGGCAGGAGCGTGTTCTTCTCGAGGTGCGAGGGGGCGGTGTAGATGAGCGTGCCCGACACCTCAAGAGGCTGCTTGAGCACGCTTAGGTACTTGCGCTCGACAAAGTGCGCACGGGCGCTGTGCACGGCGGCAAGGCTTGCCATGAGGCCCTCCAGATCGAAGCTGGGCGCATCGGCGGCGGCATACGCCTGCAGTCCTGCCGCCAGGGCGAGCGCTGCCGGCAGGCGCCGCCACGCAAGAAGGCTAGGCCCAGAAGTCATAGAAGTTGAACCAGTTGAATGGGTCGGTGCGGCAGTAGTGCTCGAGCCGCTCGGCGTAGCGTGTGACCGTGTCTTCGAGCTGCATCGTGCGCTGCCCGCGGGCCGGCTCAGCGGCGTCCTGGAGGAGCTCGAAATGGATGTCGTAGCGTGCCTGGCCGCGATACAGTCCGACCATCAGCACGATCGGGCGCCGCAGCATGCTGGCGATCCGGAACGGGCCGAGGGGGAAGCCCGCCGGCACGCCGAGGAAAGGGCGCCAGATCCGCTTCTCGCCGGCGAGCGCACGATCGGCGAGCAGGCCGACCAGGTCACCGCGCTCGAGACACTCCTGAACCTTGAGCATCGAGTCGCAATGCCCGAGTCCTATGATCTCCTGCCCCAGCGCCGGGTTGATGGCACCGAGCACCGCGTTCAGCTTGCGCGCGTTCTCCTCATACATGACGAGCTTGACCGCAGCCTGGGCGCGCCGTCGCCCCACGGCGCGGATCGCCTCGAAGCTGCCCAGGTGCGCTCCGAGGAGAACCACGCCGCCAGTCCCCGCCAGGAGCGCCTCCACGTCGGCGGGACAATGCAGCCGGATATCGAAGTCCTTGGCCTGGTCGTTCAGGAAATACACCCGGTCGAGGATGGTCGCGGCGAATCGGTGGTAGTGGAGGAGTCGCTCCAGAAGGCGGGGTCGGCGCCCGAGGACGCGCTCCAGAAAGTCGGCCGAGGCGGTCCGCGCCCGGGGCGAGCAAAGGAGAAAGTACAGGCAGATGGGGTAAAGCAGGGTGCGCGCCGCGCCGCGCCCCAGATGCAGGGCGATCCACACCATGGTCCGGATGACGGGGATGTTGCTGCGCTCGGGGCGCTGGCGCCAGTCTGGGGGAGTCGACTGCTGGGTAGTCACGGTCCTGGAAACTCCAGCGCCCCCTGGACGACCCGACGCTCGCCCACCCGGCACTCAAAGCGTGTCCGGCCGGCCACGATCGGCTGCCAGAGGATCTCGATCGAGTCCCCCGGACGAACCGGTGCGAGGAATTTGGCCGAGGTCAGCCGCACGCCCCTCTCGAGGGACTGGCCGGCGGATTCGAGGGCGCCAAGAACGGTCTCCAGCAGCACCGCACCGGGTATGATCGGGTCGCCCGGGAAGTGGCCGCTGGCGGTGGGATGGTCGAGTGCGAAGGTGACGTGAACGGGCGGCGACATGCCCTACACCGGTAGCGAATCGGCGACGAGACGGGCGAGTGCCGCGCGGGGCAGCTTGCCGGTCGGATTGCGCGGCAGTGCCGCCACCCGGATGAGCGGGCGCGGTAGAAAGGCGGCGTCAATGCGTAGGCGCAGGGCCGCCATCAGATCCTCTTCGCTCAAATCCGGTGCGACGGCAAAAGCCATGAGCCGGGTCACGCGGCTGTCTGCCTCCTCGGGCATGACAAAGATGCCATCAGTGACCCCGGGGATCGAATTGAGCTGGAAATTCAGATTCGCAAGCGAGGTGCGCTTGCCGGCGATGTTGATGAGATCAGCGATGCGCCCGTGGAGCAGGAACCTGTTGGGGCCCGCGAGTTCGACCACGTCCTGCAGCAGGGCCTCCTTCTGCACCGGCCCGCCCAGGGCACTCACACCCTCCTCGCGTGCCACGAGGCTAATGCCAAGGAGCGTGCTCCAGGTCGCGCCCTCGACCGTGCGCCTCGTGGCGAGCTGCCCGGCTTCGGTACAGCCGTAGATCTCGAGGAGCGGCGCGGCGAAGCGCCGCTCTGCCGCGGCGGCAAGCTGGGGTGCCAGAGGGGCCGTCGCGCACACCACCAGGTCGAGTTCAGGCAGGGCCTGGATATCGGACAAGAGTGCGCGCAGGTGGACGGGCGTGGTGACGAGCACGCGCGGGCGCGGCAGTTCGTAGAGGCGCTCCGCGATGTCGGCTGGAAAGAGCGGCCGCTGACCGTCCAGCGCCAGGCCGTGCTGCCACGGCAAGAGGATGCTCGATTCCAGGCCATACATGTGCTGGGCCGGTACGGTCGCAAGCAGGCTGGCCCCGGGCCACCGGGCGATCCCGAGCGCAGCCCCCGCAGCCGCACTGCCCATGACGAGCGATCCCCAGGTCTTGGCGTGGGGGCGCGGCTCGCCGGTCGAACCCGAGGTGAAGACCAGGGCTGCGAGCTGGTCCGCGGGATACGAAGGAATGAGCGGGTCCAGCTCGGTGTGCGGCGCAGGCGCGGTCTCGGGATAGTCAAGGCGCTCGAGGGCCACGTCAGGCGCAGCCCGATCTGCAAGGCTGTAGAGTCCGGGGTGGCGCCGCGCGAGCTGCGCGATCAGTTCGGGCGTGAGATCGGGGGGCAGCAGCGTGACCTGGCGCCTTGCTAAGGCCGCGGCCAGTCCCACCGAGAACCGGTAGCGGTCGGCACACAGGTTCAGCACGCAGTCGCGCTCGGGCAAAACGGCTGCGACCGCGGCCACATCCGCGAGAAAACGGGTGAGGCTGACGGGCTCGCGCTGCAGATAGGCGACGACGCCCCGGGCACCGACGTCTTGCAGAAGCGGCAGGGTCGTGCTGGCCATCGCCTAACCCTGGTCTAGCGAAGTCGCAGATGGATGGCGTCTGCCCGGCGCACCCGGTGCATGCGTGAAGGCCTGGATCATCTGGCTGATCGATGCATGGCGGTAGCCCCTGAAATGCACCAGCCGGAAGCCGTACTCGGCAAGGAACATGAGGGCGATGAGGGGCCCGTTGAGCACATTCACGAAAAGCGACCAGACGCCAACCGGTGCGGCGCTGAACAGGATCGCCGAGAGCACCAGCTGTGCCGCAAAAAAAACCGTCCAGGCAAGCGTCACCCGTCGCGTATAGCCCAGCATGACCGCGGGCAGTTCGGGGTCGATGCGGCAGGCCAGCGTCGTGACCAGGGGACGGCGGCCGGGCAGGAGCGAACTGCCAAAAAGAATCAGGAGCGCAAGATTCACGAGGGCATGGGGCACGCCCGAGACCGCGAGGAGGCTCTCGTGGGCGGACTGCCAGGAGGCCGCAAGAATGAGCAGGCCGGCGAGCGCCGCCAGCCAGCGGTGGCGCGCCGTCGAGCGCCAGGTCAAGACGGCGCCGAGCGCCACGACCTGCACCGAGATCAGGATCGCGGCCCACGTCGTCCACGGGCTCTGGCTGGTCAGGGCCGCGTGGGTCAGGAAAGGATAGCTACCGATGATGAGAAACGCGAGGATGCGTCCCGCCCACGCCAGAAGGCGCACCTACTTCACCCGGTGCTGTTGGATGTACTGGTTCAAATGGTGCAGGGAACGGAAGATCGTGGTGTTGTCCTCATCGTCTGAGCGCAATTTGAAGCCATAGGTCTTGGAGATGGCCAGCGCGATCTCGAGAATGTCGAGAGAGTCCAGACCCAGACCCTCCCCGTAGAGCGGGGCCTTGGGATCGATCTCGGCAGGCTGCACCTCCAGGTTGAGCGTCGCCACGATCAGCTCGGCGACCTCCAGCTCCTGCACGGCCTGTACGTTCAGATTGTCCATCGATGTTGTGCAACCTCTTGTTTTATGACCCAAATGTTATCTGATCCGCCCGCGGACAACAAGGCGAGCGTCGCCGGCGGGCCGCCACGGCCCGGCCGGGGCTGCGGTCCCTCTCCGCTCTCGCCTGTAAGGATCGGTCGGGCGCTGCGACCAAGAGGCTTGAGGATCCACCCCACATTCATAGGCCAGCCCATGGATATTGCGCGTCGCATCGCCAGCACGTTCCTGCTTGCCGGTTTCTGCCTTGGCGCACTTGCGGCACCCAAGGATGCTTGCTCGGTGCGCAGCCCCGCACACACGGTCGCGCTTCTCGAACTCTATACCTCGGAAGGGTGCGACAGCTGCCCGCCGGCCGACGCGTTCGTGCGCGGGTTGTATGGTGCCGGGTTTTCCGCGGACCAGGTCGTGCCGCTCTCCCTGCATGTCGACTACTGGGATTCACTGGGCTGGCGAGATCGTTTCGCGCGCGCCGAGTTCACCCAGCGCCAGTACTGGCTCGCGGCGACGGCGCGCGAGCGCTCGGTGTATACACCGGAAGTGTTCCTTGCCGGTCGCGAGGATCGCGACTGGCGCTCCGGCGACTTCGCAGCCAGCGTGCGCGCCGTCAACGCGCGCCCGGCGCGCGCTCAGGTCGAACTGACCGAGGTCCCCGCCCCCGCAGGCAGTGTCGCCGTCGAGGCGCGGGCAAGCGTCGGTACCACCGACCGGGGCGCTCCCCTCCAGCTGTTCTTTGCTGTCTATGAGAGCGAACTGGTGTCGGATGTCAAATCCGGCGAGAACCGCGGCGCGAGCCTGCACCATGGCTTTGTCGTACGCCAGTGGGGCAGCCCGGTCGCAATCGACAGCCAGGGCGGCGCCGCCCTGAGCTGGCACCAGCCCTTGCCCGCCGGTGCGCGACCCGAGCACACGGGCTTTGTCGCCTTCGTCGAGAACACCGAGACCGGAGAGGTCCTGCAGGCACTCCTCCTGCCGGACTGCGGCGCGCGCTAGAAGCCGCTCGCCTGGCCGTCGCGCCGCGAGTCGCTCGCGGCCACGTAGCCCTCCTCATGATCACCCGAGAGGCGCCAGATGAACTGGCCCGAGCCGAAGTCCATGTACGCATCGGGAATGTTCTCGATCACGTGGCCGCGAGCCCGCAGTGCCGCGACCGTCTCTTTCGGCATGGTCGACTCGCAATCGACAGACATGCCTCGATTCACCTTCCAGCGCGGCGCGTCACAGGCGGCCTGGGGTTGCTGGGCGTAGGAGAGCATGCGCACCAGGGTCTGCAGATGACCTTGGGGCTGCATGTTGCCGCCCATCACGCCAAAGCTCATCTGCGGCTGCCCGGCCCGGGTCAGGAAGGCTGGGATGATGGTATGGAAGGGCCGCTTGTGCGGACCGACGAGATTGGGATGCGTCGGGTCATGGCTAAAGCCGTAGCCGCGGTTCTGCAGGCTCACGCCGGTGCCAGGCACCACGATGCCGCTGCCAAAACCCATGTAGTTCGACTGGATGAAGCTCACCATCATGCCCTTTGCATCGGCCACCGAGAGGTAGATGGTGCCTCCGGCCGGCGGCAGGCCATGCGGGAAGTCGCTCGCGTGCGCCCGGTCGATGTGGCGCGCCCGCCCGGCCAGGTAGCCGTCATCGAGCAGATCGGCGGGCCTGACCTCGCGCATGGCGCCCGGATCGGCAACCCAGCGGTAGACATCGGCAAAGGCGAGCTTCATCGCCTCGATCTGCAGATGCTGGGAATCGACTGAATCGAGCGGATAGTTCTCGATGCCGAGATGGCGCAGGATGCCGAGCGCCATCAGGGCCGCGATGCCCTGTCCGTTGGGCGGGATCTCGTGCAGGGTGTAGCCCGCGTAATCCGTGTGAATCGGCTGCACCCAGTCGCACTGGTAGCTGGCGAGATCCGCAACGCTCAGGGCGCCTCCATTGGCTGCGCTGTGCTGGGCGAGGGCGGCGCCGATCTCGCCCTGGTAGAAGGCCGCACCGCGGGTCCTCGCGATGGCCGTGAGCGTGCGTGCCGCATCGCCAAAGACAAAGCGCTCGCCGGGCTGTGGCGCGCGACCGCGCGGCATGAAGGCTGCGGCGAACCCGGGCAGCCCCGCCAGGGCCTCGACCTGCGCCTGCCACTTCTGGGAGACGATCGTGGCTACCGGATGGCCGCCTTCGGCGAGCTCGATCGCGGGCTCGAGCAGATCGGCGAAGGGCAGGCTGCCGAACCTTTCCGAGAGCGCCACCCAGCCTGCGACCGCGCCCGGCACCGTGACGCTGTCCCAGCCGCGCATGGGGGGCGTCGCGCCGTACTTGCGCTGGAAGTAGTCCGGGGTCCAGGCGCCCGGGGCCCGGCCCGAGGCGTTCAGCCCGACCAGTTCGCGGCCGTCCCACAGGATCGCGAAGCAGTCGCTGCCGAGTCCATTGGAGACGGGCTCGACGATGGTCAGGGCCGCTGCCGCGGCCAGTGCCGCGTCGACGGCATTGCCGCCCTTCTGGAGCATCCTAAGCCCTGCCGAAGTGGCGAGCGGATGCGAAGTGGAGACCACGTTCTTTGCGAACACGGGGCTGCGAACCGTCGCATAGGGGTTGTGCCAGTTGAAGTTCATGAGGTCGCAAAGACTGTGGAGGACCCTGCAATATAGCAATAATCATCAGACGGCAGGGCGCCGGCAGCGGCCCGGGGAAAGCGTCTAGAATGGGAGCGCCCGCGCGCCGAAGACGGCCGCGGCCGCACTCCATCCTCGATAGCCTCCTACCCCACTCACCATGACAATCCTCGACAGCGAAGCGCTCGATGTGCTGTTCCGCAAGGCGCGTACACACAATGGCTGGCTCGACAAACCCGTCGCCCCCGCCCAGTTGCATGAACTCTACGATCTGACCAAGATGGGCCCGACCTCTGCCAACTCGAGCCCGGCGCGCTTTGTCTTCGTCACGTCGGCGGCAGGCAAGGAGAAGCTGCGTGCTGCACTGTCGGCCGGCAATCTGGAGAAGACCATGGCCGCGCCGGTCACGGTGATCGTCGCCATGGACCTCGCCTTTCCTGAACACCTGCCGAGACTTTTTCCCCAGACCGATGCGCGCAGCTGGTTCGCAGGCAACGACGAGTTGATCCGGTCGACGGCACTGCGCAACTCGAGCCTGCAGGGCGCCTACCTCATCCTCGCTGCGCGCGCGCTGGGTCTCGATGCCGGACCGATGTCCGGGTTCGATATCGCGAAGGTCAACGCGGCGTTCTTCGCGGGCACCACCTACCACGCCAATTTCCTCGTGAATCTGGGCTACGGCGATCCGTCGAAGCTGTATGAGCGCAACCCGAGGTTGACGTTTGAAGAAGCTGCCCAGATCGTCTGAAAGGGGCCTGCCCGAACTGGTGACAGACCGGCTGGTGCTGCGCCACGCGCGTCCGGGGGGCGCGCTTCAGACGGTCGCGTTTTTTGCGCGCAACCGGGATCACTTCCAGCGCTGGGATCCGCCGGCGCCGCCGGACTTCTACACGGCCGATTTCTGGCAGCGCGGCCTCGCGCGCGCCGTCGAGGATTTCCATGCCGACCGCGCGGTGCGCTTCGATCTGTTTCTGACGGGCCGGTCCGACGGGCCCCTCATCGGCCGCGTCGGGTTTTCCCAGATCGCGCGGGGCGCATTTCAGAGCTGCATGCTGGGCTACCAGATCGATGCCGCGCATGAGGGGCTGGGCCTCATGAGCGAAGCGCTGGCCGCGAGCATCGACTACATGTTCCAGCAACGGGGTCTGCATCGCGTCCAGGCGAATCATCTCGAGGAGAACGAGCGCAGCGCGCGTGTGCTGGCGCGCGTGGGCTTCGAGCGCGAGGGACTCGCGCGCGATTACCTGTTCATCAACGGGCGCTGGCGCGATCACGTGCTCAACGCGCGCCTGAACCAGCACTTCGACACCCGTCGGCTGATCGAGCGCGAGGCGGGCCCGCAAGCCGGCTAGCGGCGCTCGTCATACTGCGCCGGGCGCAGCAGGTCCTCGAGGAGCTCCTGGTTGTGCTCGCCAAGCAAGGGCGGCGGCAGGTTGTAGACAGGAGGCGTCGCGCCCATCTTCAAGGGGCTGCCGACCAGTTTCACGATCCCGGCAAGAGGATGGGGCAGGTCGATACGCAGCCCGCGCGCCTTGACCTGCGGATTCTCGAAGACCTCGTCGAGCGCATTGATCGGTGCGCACGGGACCGAGACCGCCTCCAGCGCGTCGATCCAGGCGCTGCGCGGGCGTGCCGCGAGGCGCTCAGCAAGGAGGGGGACGAGCAGTTCGCGATTGCGCACGCGTTCTGGATTGGTGGCAAAGCGCGCATCGGTGGCCAGTGCCGGCGCGCCCAGCACGTCGCAGAATTTCTGGAACTGGCCATCGTTGCCCACGGCGACGACGATGTGGCCGTCCGCGCAGGCAAAGGTCTGGTAGGGCACGATGTTTGCATGCGCATTGCCCGTGCGTTGCGGGACGCTGCCGGTGGCCAGGTAGCTGGTGTTCAGGTTCGCAAGATTCGAGACCATGACATCAAGCAGGGCGAGGTCCAGGTGCTGACCTTCCCCGGTGCGTTGCTTGTGGTAGAGAGCCGTGACGATCGCCAGAGCGGCATAGACTCCGGTGAACAGGTCGCTGATCGCCACCCCCGCCTTCTGTGGGCCGCCTTCTGCAGCATCGCGCTCGCCGGTGACCGACATGAATCCGGAGAGGGCCTGGATGATGAAATCATAGCCCGCGCGATGCTTCCACGGGCCGGTCTGGCCAAAGCCCGTGATCGAGCAGTAGATGAGTGAGGGCCGCAGCACCTTCAGGGACTCGTAGTCGAGTCCGTACTTGGCCAGTTGTCCGAACTTGTAGTTCTCGATGACGACGTCCGAGCGCGCCACAAGGCGCCTCACCTCGGCCTGGCCGGTGCGCGTGGACAGGTCGATCGTGACGGACTTCTTGCCGCGGTTCGCAGCCAGGTAGTAGGCCGCCTCGCCGGTGTCGTTGCCCGCCACGTCCCTGAGGAAAGGCGGCCCCCAGGCGCGCGTGTCGTCGCCCGTCCCCGGCCGCTCGACCTTGATCACCTCGGCGCCGAGGTCGGCGAGCAGCTGCGCACACCAGGGGCCGGCGAGCACACGCGACAGGTCGAGGACCCGCACCCCGCTTAGGGCACCAGGGGCGGCAGAGGGGCTTGGCACAGCATCGGTCATCAGGTCTCTCCTGGCGGGTGCCCCCTGGGGGCTGGCTATAATCACGGCTTTGCAACCCCTAGGATACACAATGCGATTACCTGTTCTTGCCTTGCTCGCCGTGGCGATGCTCCTTTTGGGCACGGGCCCTGCGCGTGCCACGACTGAAGTGGTGGTGTGGCATGCCATGAATGGCACGGCGGGCGATGAGTTCACCGCGCTCGTGAATCGATTCAACGAGGAGCAAAAGGCGGTCCACGTGACCCTCCAATACAAGGGCGATGCCAAGGCCACGGTCGAGGCGGCGGTGGCGGCGCTCCAGACGCCGAATGCACCGGAGCTGGTGCAGGTCCAAGACGAGGTCACCGAACGGCTCATCGGGCTGCCCGGGGCCGTGCGTCCCATCTACGAGATCCTGCCGCTCGCGAAGTCACCGGACTTCAACTTCCTGATCCCTTCATCGGTCACCTTCATGAAGGATGCGAAGGGCAGGCTCTACGGGTTTCCCTACCGCGCCTCGGTGCCGGTGCTGCTCTACAACCGGGACGCCTACGTGAAGGCCGGGCTCGATCCCGACAAGCCGCCACGGACCTGGCGCGATCTGCAGAGCCAGCTCCTCGCGCTGCGGGAGAACATCCAGGACCTCCAGTGTCCCTACACGACCAGCGAGATGTCGTGGATCCATGTCGAGAACCTTGCCACCTGGCACGGTGAATCGTTCGCCAGCAAGAACAATGGCCTTGAGGGCCCGGGTGCGGTGCTGACCTTCAACGACCTCCTGCACGTGCGCCACGTCGCGCTTCTCGAGAGCTGGGTCAAGTCCAGTCTCTTCAAGTATTTCGGCCATGAGCGGGAAGGCGATGTGCACTTCGCCTCAGGCGAATGCGCGACGCTGACCACGGGCAGCGATGCGCTGGGCGAGATTCTTGCAAGCGCGAAATTCAAGGTGGGCGTGGCACCCATGCCGTTCTATGAGGAAGGGGCCCACCAGCCCGCCAACACGCTCGTCAACGGTTCGGCCTTCTGGGCGATCGGGGGCAAGAAGCCCGACCAGTACAAGGCGGTCGCCGAGTTCCTTGCCTACCTCGCGACACCCGTGGCTGCGGCGCAGTGGACCCAGGAGACCGGGTCTCTGCCGCTCACCACGGCGGCGCTGCGCGCCTCGGTGAATTCGACCGGCTACGAGCGCGCCCCCGGAATGGCCGGGGTGATGGAACTCGCTTCGCTGTCTGGGGGGCCTGCCGCGCGCGGCGTGCGCTTGCCCAATTTCGACAAGGTCCGCGATGCTGTCGATGCCGAACTGGAACAGGTCTGGTCCGGCCAGAAGCCCGCCAAGGAGGCTCTCGACGATGCGGTGCGCGAGGGCGATCTCGCCATGCATACGGTGACCCCCAAGCCCAAGCCGGAAGCCAAGCCGTCCGGTGCCAAGAGTCCGAAGAAAGCGACGTGAGCCGCACCGGCTGGCCCTATCCCCGGGTGCTCGCCCATCGCGGTGCCGGCCACCTTGCGCCGGAGAACACGTTGGCCGCGCTGCGTTGCGGCTGGCAGCGCGGCTTTCGCGCGGTGGAGTTTGACGTGATGCTCTCGGCCGACGAGGTGCCCGTGCTGATGCATGACCCCGTGTTCGGCCGCACGGTCAGGGCTCCGGGAGCCGTTGCTGCGACTCCCGCGAGCGAGCTCGTGCGGCTCGATGCGGGCCGCTGGTTCGCCCCGGAATTCGCCGGGGAGCCCGTGCCGACGCTTGCAGCCGTGCTCGACTACTGCCACGCGCACGGCATCTTCATGAACATCGAGATCAAGCCCGCGCCCGGGCATGAAAAACGTACGGGGCAGGTCGTGGCCCTGCACGTCGCGCACTACTGCGAGGACGCCGGAGGGCGGGCGCCTGCCCCGCTGCTCTCCTCGTTTAGCGCGACGGCGCTCACAGAGGCTCGCGTCTATGCGCCCGGCGTCGCGCGCGGGCTCCTGGTCGGCGAGGTGCCCCATGACTGGCAGGCGCAGCTGCAGGATCTTCAGGCCCAGACCCTGCACTGTGACCACCGGCCGCTGGACCGCGGCCGCGTTCAGGCGATCAAGGCACACGGCGTGGGCCTGTTCTGCTATACGGTCAACGATGTCGGGCGTGCGCGCGAATTGCTCGACTGGGGGATCGATGCCTTTTGCACCGACCGGATCGATCTGATCGGTCCCGATTTCGCAGCCTAGCTGCGCGCCAGGTCGGCGGGGACGCCCTCCTGCAAGCCTAGTTCGCGGGGCGATCCAGAAGTCCTTCCTCGGCCAGCTGCCGGATGCGCCTGATGGTGTCGATGTCGGCCTCCTCGTAGGCGCTCTTGCGGAACTCGTCATACATCGCCTCGACCGAGCCTTCGAGTGCATTCGGGCCGCTGTCATAGTCAAAGCGCACGAAGAGAGCGCCCGGCGCGGGCTCCTCGATGCTCATGGTCAGCCGCGCCGCCGGCATGTCCTGGAGGGGTTCGGTCGCATAGCGGATGCGCCGAGGCGGCTCGTAAATGACCCGATCGACGACGCGCAATTCGCCAAAGCGCAGCTCGCGTCGCATGCCATCGGGCAGGCGCTCCAGGATCTCGCACGAGTCCAGTCCCACCACGAACGACACCGGATGCTGGGCGCGCCAGACGAGACCATGCCACAGGATATCCCGGGTGAGGGGGGCAATCCAGGGGCTCGCGGGGTCGTTGATCTCGATCAGATGCTCGAATTTCATGGGTCAGGCGGCACGGGTCAAGGCTTTAGTTTAGCCCTGATCCGGCTCCTTCTGGAACGCCCGCGAGCTTAGGCGCTTGGGCTGCGCGCCGTGAGGATCCGGCCGACCGCAGCCCGCCAGTCGTCGAGTTGCTCCTCGGCCCAGTCGCGCGCGGCCACCGGCTGGAACACCCGATAGCGTGCCGAGGTGCGCCGGGCTTGGGCGAGCGCAGCCGGCGACTTCCAGATCCCGACTGCGAGGGACGCCAGGTCGGCCGCGCCCTGCGCGGTGGTCTCCTGGACCTCGGGCCGGATCACGGGCACCCCGAGGAGGTCGGCCTGCAGCTGCATGAGCAGATCATTGGAAGTCGCGCCGCCGTCGACGCGCAGCTCGGCGATGCTGTTCTGCGCATCGGCCTGCATCGCGAGGAGCAATTCAGCTGACTGGAGTGCGATCGCATCGAGCGCGGCGCGCGCAATATGGGCGCGATTGGTGCCGCGCGTGATCCCGAGGAGGGCACCACGGGCTTCGGCATCCCAGTATGGCGAGCCGAGTCCGGTGAAGGCCGGTATCAGGCGCACGCCGCCGCTATCCTTGACGCTGGCGGCCAGGGACTCGACTTCGGCGGCATGCTCGATGATGCGCAGTTCGTCGCGCAGCCACTGCACCGCCGACCCCGCTGAGAAGACGCTGCCTTCGAGCGCGAACTCGGCGGTGGCCCCCGGCTGGGCGGCCGTCGTGGTCAGGAGCCCGTGGCGCGACTGGACCGCGCTCTCGCCGGTATGCATGAGCATGAAGCAGCCAGTACCGTAGGTGTTCTTGACCTGGCCGGAGGCGAGGCAGCCCTGTCCGAAGAGCGCTGCCTGCTGGTCACCGGCCACCCCGGCGATGGGGACCGGACCACCCAGCCACTGCGGCAGCGCGACCCCGAAGTCGCCGGAGGAGGGTCTGACCTCGGGCAAGACGGTGCTCGGTATGGCAAAGGCCTCGGCAAGCTCCGCCGCCCACGCACCCTGGTGGATGTTGAACAGCATCGTGCGGGCTGCGTTGCTCGGATCCGTCGCATGCAGGCCGCCCGTCAGCTTCCAGATAAGCCAGGAGTCCACGGTACCAAAGGCGATCTCGCCCCGGGCGGCGCGCTCGCGCGCGCCGGGGACGTTCTCCAGCAACCAGACGATCTTGCTCGCCGAGAAGTAGGGATCGAAGACGAGGCCGGTCTTGCCCTGGACTGCGAGCAGCAGGCCGCGGGCCTTTTGCGCCTCGCACCAGGCCGCCGTGCGGCGGTCCTGCCAGACGATGGCATTGTAGAGCGGCTCGCCGGTGGCCCGGTCCCACAGCAGCGTGGTCTCCCGCTGGTTGGTGATGCCGATGGC
>PLEY01000194.1:196-33776 GCA_003136595.1 Burkholderiales bacterium | reverse complement strand
CAGTTCGAGGTGCTCTCGACCAACGGCGACACGTTCCTGGGTGGTGAGGATTTCGATCAGCGCATCATCGATTACATCATCGCCGAGTTCAAGAAGGACCAGGGCGTCGACCTCAGTCACGACGTGCTCGCTTTGCAGCGTCTGAAGGAGGCTGCGGAGAAGGCCAAGATCGAACTCTCGTCGACGGCGCAGTCGGAGATCAACCTGCCCTACATCACCATGGACAAGGTGGGTCCGAAGCATCTGAACCTGAAGATCACCCGCGCCAAGCTCGAGTCGCTGGTGGAGGACCTGATCGAGCGCACCATTGCGCCGTGCCGTGTTGCCATCAAGGACGCCGGGGTTGACGTCGCCAGCATCAATGACGTGATCCTCGTGGGTGGGATGACGCGCATGCCCAAGGTGCAGGAGAAGGTCAAGGAGTTCTTCAACCGCGAGCCGCGCAAGGACGTCAATCCGGACGAGGCCGTGGCAGTCGGGGCGGCGATCCAGGGCGGCGTGCTCAAGGGCGACGTGAAGGACGTGTTGTTGCTCGACGTCACGCCGCTGTCGCTTGGCATCGAAACGCTGGGTGGGGTCATGACGAAGATGATCCAGAAGAACACCACCATCCCGACCAAGTTCAGCCAGACCTTCTCGACGGCCGACGACAACCAGTCGGCGGTGACCATCAAGGTCTTCCAGGGCGAGCGCGAGGTGGCCGCAGGCAACAAGCTGCTTGGCGAATTCAATCTCGAGGGCATCCCTCCCGCACAGCGCGGCATGCCGCAGATCGAGGTCAGTTTCGACATCGATGCGAACGGCATCCTGCACGTGGGCGCCAAGGACAAGGCGACCGGCAAGGAGAACAAGGTCACCATCAAGGCCAACTCGGGCCTCAACGAGGCCGAGATCGAGAAGATGGTCAAGGACGCCGAGGCCAATGCCGAGGAGGACAAGAAGCAGATCGAGCTGGTGGCCGCGCGCAATCAGGCCGATGCGCTCGTGCATTCAGTGAAGAAGTCGCTCACCGAGTACGGCGAGAAGCTCGATGCGGCCGAGAAGACCAAGATCGAAGAGGCGCTCAAGTCCGCCGAGGATGTGCTGAAGTCAGCCACTGCGACCAAGGCCGAACTCGAGGCCAAGACCGAGGCTCTCATGAGTGTCTCGCAGAAGCTGGGAGAGAAGATGTATGCTGACGCGCAGGCGGCCCAGCAGGCGGCAGGTGCTGCAGCCGGCGCAGGCGCTCATGCCGGCGCTGCCCAGGAAGCTCATGAATCGGCCGATGACAACGTCGTTGATGCCGAATTCAAGGAAGTCAAGCGCGGATAGGCCGATCGCGCTGTAAAGCAGTCGATCGCCGGATCCCGGGGGTGATGCCTCGCGGTCCGGCGTTTCCGTTCAACCGCCGGGTGGGAAGATCATGGCCAAGAGGGACTACTACGAGATATTGGGGCTCGCCAAGAACGCCTCGGAAGAAGAGATCAAGAAGGCGTACCGCAAGCTTGCCATGAAGTACCATCCCGACCGCAACCCTGACAACAAGGGGGCGGAGGAGAGCTTCAAGGAAGCCAAGGAGGCCTACGAGATGCTCTCGGACGCAGACAAGCGCGCCGCCTACGACCGCTATGGTCATGCGGGCGTCGATGCCAACGCGCAGGCCGCGGGCTTCGCCGGCGCCGGCATGGGGGGCTTTGCCGATGCCTTCGGGGACATCTTCGGTGATATCTTCGGGGCGGGTCGGCAGCGCGGCGGTCCCCAGGTCTATCGGGGCGCGGATCTGCGCTACTCGATGGAGATCACCCTGGAGCAGGCGGCGCAGGGTTACGAGACCCAGATCCGGATTCCGGGCTGGGAGGGTTGCGAGACCTGCCACGGCTCGGGTGCCAAGGCGGGAACCAAGGCCCAGACCTGTCCGAGCTGCCAGGGGCAGGGTACGGTCCGCATGCAGCAGGGCTTCTTCTCGATCCAGCAGACCTGTCCGAAGTGTCACGGTTCCGGAAAATACCTGCCCGAGCCGTGCCCCACGTGCGAGGGACTGGGCAAGATCAAGCGCAACAAGACGCTGGAGGTCAAGATTCCGGCCGGTATCGACGAGGGGATGCGCATCCGCTCCTCGGGCAATGGCGAGCCGGGCTTGAATGGCGGGCCACCGGGCGACCTCTACGTTGAGATCCACATCAAGGCTCACGCCGTGTTCCAGCGCGAGGGTGATGATCTGCATTGCGAGATGCCGATCTCGTTTGCCACCGCCGCACTCGGCGGGGACATCGACATCCCGACGCTCGCCGGCAAGGCGACCATCTCGATTCCGGAGGGCACCCAGACCGGCAAGACCTTCCGGCTGCGCGGCAAGGGCATCAAGGGCGTGCGCTCGGGCTATCCGGGCGATCTGTACTGCCATGTGCTGCTCGAGACACCCGTGCGGCTCACCGAGCATCAGAAGAAGCTGTTGAAGGAATTTGATCACTCGACCCGCGATGGCGGGGCCAAGCACAGTCCGCAGAGCAAGACCTGGTTTGACAAGGTCAAGGAATACTTCGCCGAATAGGCATGGCGACGCGCGCCAAGAAGGAAGCTAAGAAGGAAACTAAGAAGGAATATAAGTCAGACGCACGTAGATCGGCGCGTAAGCCTCGGCCTGGGTGATGTCGATGAGCGCCTCGCGCGCGAGTTCAAGCAGGGCGAGGAAATGGACGATGGCCACTGGCACGCCCCGGGCCGGGTCGAACAGTTCGCTGAATTCCACAAAACGCGTGTCCTGCAGGCGCCGCAGGATGGAGGTCATGTGTTCCCGGACCGAGAGCTGTTCCCGGGTGATGTGATGGGATGCGCCCAGCTTCGCGCGCTTGAGCACTTCGGCCCAGGCCGCCCGTAGATCCAGCGGGTCGACCTGCGGCAGGCGCACGCCAAGCGCCTCCTCGATGATCACCTGTGAGCGCACGAAGTCGCGGCCCATGAGCGGGAGTTCGTCGAGCTTCTGCGCAGCGAGTTTCATCTGCTCGTACTCGAGCAGCCGGCGCACCAGTTCGGCGCGCGGGTCCTCGGCTTCCACTCCCGAGTCACCTTTCTTGACGGGCAGCAGCATGCGCGACTTGATCTCGATGAGCAGCGCCGCCATCAGCAGGTACTCGGCGGCGAGTTCCAGGTTGCTCTTCCTGATCTGCTCGATGTAGCCCAGGTACTGCTTGGTCACCTGGGCCATCGGAATGTCGAGGACGTTGAAGTTCTGCTTGCGGATGAGATAGAGCAAGAGGTCGAGCGGCCCTTCGAAGGTCTCGAGGAACACCTCGAGCGCATCGGGCGGGATGTAGAGGTCCTGTGGCAACCTGAACAGCGGCTCGCCGTACAGGCGCGCGAAGGCAACCCCATCGATGACGTCCGGTGTCGAATCGTGCAGCGCCGGCGGCAGCTCGGTGGGAGCGGCCTCGGGTTGTGGCCCGGTCACCGCCTAACCCTTGATCTGGTAGACGTAACCCTGCTGCGCGACGGTGGCTTCGCGGATCTCGGCAATGCGCGCGAGGCTGGCTGGCTCCTTGTCCCACCAGATGGCCCGCCCCTTTTTCTGGTCGACTTCGATCTGCGGATTGTTCTTCTTCAGTTCGCGCAGGAATTCGGTGACTTCCGATACGTACATGGCAGGCTTTGCGAGAGGAGCAAAGAGTCATTTTACCCTGTCTTGGGGCGCGTGGCCGCGCCCCGGGGCAGGGTCCCGGCCGAGCTAGGCGATTCCGGATGGCTCTTCGGGTGGCTCTTCGGGTGGCGCTTGCGGTGGCTCCCGCGGTGCTTCCTGCTGCGGCTCTCCGGGGCGCCTTGCGGGCATGCCTGCCGGTGCCGTGGGTCGGCGCCTTTGAACCGCATCGCGCAGCAGGAATTCGATCTGGGCATTGACGCTGCGCAGCTCGGCGGCGGCGAGGCGTTCAAGCTGACTCCAGAGCACCGGATCGATGCGCAGGAGGAAGGATTTCTTCGCGGGACTGGCCACGCTCTAGGAGCTGTAGTGATCGATCGCATGCGCCAGCGCCTGGCGCAGCGTGTGCAGATCGTTGGTGCCGATGAGGACGACCTTGCCTGACTTCTGTTCCACCTCGAGCGCGTCAAAGCCGCTCACGTTATAGAGCCAGCCGCGCGCGGTGCGGCGTATGCCCCAGCCGTTGGCAACCCGGGTGCGCACCGCCTTGATGGCGGTGATGTCCGCGAGCGGCACGCGGCCGCGAATGAGCCCGACGCCAAAGCGCCATTCGAGCGCGTCCGTGGTCACACACACTTCAAGCGCGCCGAACAGGAGCACGAGACAGACCCCGAGCCCGAAGAGCGCCGGGACGAGTGCCTGGGGCAGGACCTCAGAGGCCCTGCCGGTGGCGTGGGGCAGCAGCACGAATAGGAGCACCAGCGGCCCGCACGTGCCCCCCATGATCAGCCAGCCGAACTGGCGGTGGCGATAGAGTTCGCGGGCGAGCGCCATGGCGGGGCCCCTAGTTGTAGAGCGTGCCGGCGTTGACCACCGGTTGCACTTCCGATTCGGCGCACAGCACCACGAGGAGGTTGCTCACCATCGCGGCCTTGCGCTCCTCGTCGAGTTCGGGGATCTTGCGTTCCGAGAGCGCCTTGAGCGCCATCTCGACCATGCTGACCGCACCCGTGACGATTTTCATGCGGGCCGAGATGATCGCCTCGGCCTGCTGGCGGCGCAGCATCACGCCCGCGATCTCGGGGGCGTACGCCAAGTGGGTCAGTTTGGCGTCCTCGATCTGGATGCCCGCCCGCGCCAGGCGCTCGCTCAGTTCCTGAACGAGGCTCTGGGTGACCTGGTCGGTGGACGAGCGCAACGTCTTGATGACAGCGCCCGGAGCATGGAGCGCCCCGCCTTCGCCTTCGTCATACGGATAGCTCGAGGCCAGGTGGCGGATCGCAGCCTCAGACTGGATGCGCACATAGACCTCGTAGTCCTCGACATCGAAGGCGGCCTGGGCCGAATCGCGCACGCGCCAGACGATTGCGGCTGCGATCTCGATGGGATTGCCACTCTGATCGTTCACCTTGATCTTATCGGAGGTGAAGTTATGCGCCCGAAGACTGATCCGGGTCTTGCGAAAGAAGGGATTGGCCCAGCGCAGCCCATCGCCCCGGTCCGTGCCCCGGTAACTGCCAAAGAGTGTGAGCAGCGCGCCGGTGTTGGGTTGCAGGACGTATAGACCTGCAACCGTGAAGGCAGCGAGAAGCAGACCGACCACGCCGATTCCGAACGCAAGTGGCCCGGTGGGAGACAGGATCAGAAGCGCGCTGCCCGCCAGCGCGAGCAGCAAGGCGAGCGCAAACATCGGATAGCCGCTGAAGGTCGATTTCGCGATTTCGCGGGTGGTGGCTTGGTTCATGGAAAGGCTCCAGGGAGGTGTGCTGTACCGGGTGAATTGCTATTAAAGTGATATCACTTTAATATGTTTTCCGGGTAAGTCAAGTCCTCCCGAAAGTACCTGCCGAGTGGCCAGGTGATCGGATGCGCTTGAAAACTCATGCCGGGACCCGGCCCGCTTTAGTGGAATTCAGGCATGACGCCCCAGGACGAGAACCCTCGCAGCGCGACGGGAGCGAGCGGGTCGGCTGTGCCTTGGAAGTCCCCCTCACCCCACTGGCATCCGTCGCAGGCGCGGTCACCGAGTGCGCTCTGGACGGGTTTCCCCGCGGGGCCTAGCTGCCCCGCGTGATCGGCAGCTCCACCCGGTCGGCGGCACCGGGGATCTTCAAGTGCTTGGCCAGTTCCAGCTTGGCGATGGCATTGCGGTGCACTTCATCCGGACCGTCGGCAAGTCTTAGGGTGCGCGAGCTGGCATACATGTGCGCCAGCGGGAAATCGTCGGCCACCCCGCCACCGCCATGAGCCTGGATCGCCCAGTCCACGACCTGGCAGGCCATGCTCGGCGCGATCACCTTGATCATCGCGATCTCGGTGCGCGCGACCTTGTTGCCGACCGTGTCCATCATGTAAGCCGCCTTGAGCGTCAACAAGCGGGCCTGGTCGATCATGCAACGCGCCTGGGCGATACGCTCCTGCGTGACGGTCTGCTCGCCGATCTTCTTGCCAAAGGCGACCCGCTCGAGTGAGCGCTTGCACATCAGTTCCAGGGCCCGTTCGGCAACGCCGATGAGACGCATGCAGTGGTGGATGCGCCCCGGTCCAAGGCGCCCCTGGGCGATCTCAAAGCCCCGGCCCTCGCCAAGCAGGATGTTGCCCACCGGAATCCTGACATCCTTCAGGTCGACCTCCATATGGCCGTGCGGCGCATCGTCGTAGCCGAACACGGATAAGGCGCGCAGTACCTTCACGCCCGGCGCGTTGGCCGGCACCACCACCATCGACTGCTGCTCATGGCGCCCGGCGTCCGGATTGGTCTTACCCATCACGATGTAGACGGCGCAGCGCGGATCCCCGGCCCCCGACGACCACCACTTGCGGCCATTGATCACGTAGTGCTCGCCCGAGCGCTCGATACGACACTGGATGTTGGTGGCGTCCGAGGAGGCGACCGCCGGTTCGGTCATGAGGAAGGCCGAGCGGATCTCGCCTCGCAGGAGCGGATCGAGCCAGGCGCGCTTGATCTCCTCCGAGCCATAGCGCTCCAGCGTCTCCATGTTGCCCGTGTCGGGTGCCGAGCAGTTGAACACCTCGGGAGCCCAGTTGACCCGACCCATGATTTCGCACAGGGGCGCGTATTCGAGGTTGGTCAGGCCTTCGGGCACGCGCTTGGAGAACGGCAGGAACAGGTTCCACAGCCCCGCCTTGCGCGCCAGCGGTTTCAGCTCCTCGACGATCTTGGTCGGGATCCAGGCGTTGCCGCTGGCGCGGTTTGCGGCGACCTCGGCATGGAAGGTGCGCTCGTTCGGATAGACGTGCTCATCCATGAAGGCGATCAGCCGCTCCCTTAACTCCTCCACCTTCGGTGTGTAGTC
Source organism: Burkholderiales bacterium (assembly GCA_003136595.1). GTDB lineage: Bacteria > Pseudomonadota > Gammaproteobacteria > Burkholderiales > Burkholderiaceae_D > BOG-994. The sequence goes on along the minus strand of PLEY01000194.1, from coordinate 26,849 downwards.
GAAATTCATAGCATCTCCTTTGGATGGTGTTAGGGCGTAACGACGATCTTGCCGGTCACCTTGCGCTCGAGGATGGCATAGAGGGCCTTGGCGACTTCATCAAAGCGGTAGCGTGCCGACACCAGCGGTTTCAGGCGGCCGGCATCGAGCAGCGCGAGGAGTTCGCGCAGATCGCGCGCACTGGCCTTGGGCTCGCGGCGCACGAAGTCGCCCCAGAACACGCCGACGATCGAGCAGCCCTTCAGCAAGGTCAGGTTCAACGGAATGGAGGGGATCTGGCCATTGGCAAAACCCACCACCAGGAGCCGGCCGCGCCAGGCCATGCTGCGCAGCGCGGGCTCAGTGAAGCCGCCGCCCACCGGATCGTAGATCACATCGACGCCGCGCCCCTCGGTCAGCGTCTTAAGGCGCTCGCGCAGGTCCTCGCTGTCGTAGTTGATGAGCGCGTCGGCGCCATGCTCCCGGCACACCTCGAGCTTGGCCGCGCTCGAGGCGGCCGCGATCACGCGCGCGCCAAGCGCCTTGCCGATCTCCACGGCTGCGAGTCCGACGCCGCCGGCCGCGCCCAGGACCAGCAGGGTCTCGCCCGGTTGCAGCAGCGCCCGATCTTTCAGGGCGTGATAGGACGTGCCGTAGGTCATGACAAAGGACGCTGCGATCTCCGCGGACATTCCTGGAGGGATCGGCAGGAGGCGCCCCGCATCGGCCAGCACCTCCTCGGCGAACGCGCCATGGCCGGTGAAGGCAATGACGCGCTGCCCGACCTCAAAGCCGCTCACGCCCGCGCCCAGTGCCTTGATGGTCCCGGCCGCCTCACCGCCCGGCGAGAACGGCAGCGCGGGCTTGAACTGGTACTTGTTCTGGATGATGAGGGTGTCAGGGAAGTTCACCCCAGCGGCCTCGACCGTCACGACGACCTGACCAGGTCCGGGCGCAAGCGCCGGGACGTCCTCGACCACCAGGCTCTCCGGCGGACCGTAGGCCTTGCACAGCACTGCTCTCATCTGCGTCTCCTCGCATCGGTGTGGCATTCTCGCCGGGTTTTCCTCCCGGTTCGGCGCGGACCCGTTCGGGGCGGAGCCGTCTGGGCAGCGGGCTTTTTCCACGCACTAGTGTACGGAAACATTATAGCGCCCTCGGGCGCCCGACCGGCGAAGATTTTGCCCGGGACAGGCGCACGCGACAGGCCGCCGCCGGTGTCTCCCCTAGGTCAGCCGCATCCCAGGGGCCGCGCCGCTGTCGGCTTGAAGGAGATAAAGCCCGGCGGCCTCGGGCCCGCTCGCGGCCAGCACCATCCCCTCGCTCAGGCCGAATTTCATCTTGCGCGGGGCAAGGTTCGCGACCACGACCGTCAGTCGGCCCACCAGGCTCTCTGGATCGTAGGCCGAGCGGATCCCCGAGAAGACCGTACGCAGCGTGCCCTCGCCGACATCGAGGGTGAGCTCGAGGAGCTTGTCCGAGCCGGCCACCGGGCGGGCGGCGACGATACGCGCCACGCGCAGGTCGACCTTCATGAAATCATCGATGCTGATCTCTGGTGCCAGGGGCGTGGCCGGGCTCGGCTGCCCCGCTGGAGTGCGCGGCGCGGCGGATGCCGCCGACCCCGCCGCCGGCGCCTCGAGCAGCGCGTTCATCTGCTTGGCGTCCACGCGCGTCATCAGGTGCTCATAGGCGTTCAAGCGGGTCAGCGTGGGCAGGCTGGTCCAGGAGAGCGGGCCGCAGCCCATGAAGCCCTCGGCCGCGCGTGCGAGTTCCGGCAGGATCGGTTTGAGCCAGAGTGTGAGGCTCTGGAACGCGTGGACCGAGACCGAGGCGATCTCGTGAAGCCGGGCGCGCTGGGTTTCGCTGCGCGCGAGTTCCCACGGCTTCTGGGCATCGAAATACTGGTTCGTCGCATCGGCAAAGGCCATCGCGAGACGCACCGCACGCGCGAAGTCGCGCGCCTCGAGCGCCGCACGCACCTCGGCCCCGACCGCCGCGGCACCGAGTTGTTGCCAGTCGGCGGAGTCGGCCACGGGCAGCACCGCACCCTCGAAGTGGCGCGCAAGGAACGTCGCCGCCCGGCTCGCGATGTTGACGTATTTGCCGATGAGATCGCTGTTCACACGCGCGACGAAGTCCTCTGGATTGAAGTCGATGTCCTCGATGCGCGCATTGAGCTTGGCCGCGATGTAGTAGCGGAACCACTCGGGATTCATGCCCAGCTCGAGGTAGCGCAAGGGCGAGATGCCGGTGCCACGCGACTTGCTCATCTTGTCACCCGAGACCGTAATGAAACCGTGCACATTGATCTGGTCGGGGACCTTGCGCCCTGAGAACTTCAGCATCGCCGGCCAGAACAGCGTGTGGAAATAGATGATGTCCTTGCCGATGAAGTGGATCTGCTCGGTCGCGGGGTCGGCCATGAACTCATCGAAGGTCTGGGTGGTGCCGGTGCGCTCCTGCGCCCGGCCGCTGTCGAAATAGCTCTTGAGCGCCGCGAGGTAGCCAACCGGTGCGTCAAGCCAGACATAGAAGTACTTGCCCGGCGCGTCGGGGATGGGGATGCCGAAATAGGGCGCATCGCGCGAGATGTCCCAGTCACCCAGAGCCGCCGCGGCATCGCTGCCGCCCAGCCATTCGCTGGCCTTGTTGCGTGCCTCCGGCTGCAGATGCGGCAGTCCCGTATGGGGCGCACTGCCCAGTGTCCAATCCTTCAGGAAGGCCACGCAGCGCGCATCGGAGAGGCGAAAGAAGTAGTGCTCGGCGGCCTTCAAGACCGGGGTCGCACCGCTTAGCGCCGAATACGGACTGATGAGTTCAGTGGGCGCATACACCGTGCCGCAGACCTCGCAGCTGTCGCCGTTCTGGTCCTTGGCGTGGCAGTTCGGACACTCGCCCTTGATATAACGGTCCGGCAGGAACATCGCCTTGACGGGGTCGAAGAACTGCTCGATCGTCTTGGTCTCGATGAGGCCCGCCTCGCGCAGTGTCCGGTAGATGCTCTGCGAGAGCAGGACGTTTTCCGGGGAATCGGTCGAATGCCAGTGGTCGAACTCGATGTGGAAGCCGTGCAGGTAGCGCGGCCGCTCGGCGGCGATCCGGGCCACCAGCTCCTGTGGCGTCACGCCTTCGCTTTCGGCGCGCAGCATGATGGGCGCGCCGTGCGCATCGTCGGCGCAGACGAAATGCACCGTGTGCCCTTGCATGCGCATGAACCGGACCCAGATATCCGCCTGGATGTACTCCATCATGTGGCCGACGTGGAACGAGCCGTTGGCGTAAGGAAGGGCGGTCGTGACAAACAGCGTGCGGGCCATGGGAGTGCAGATCAGGGTGGTGACGGGGGAGTGCCATATTAGCAGCACGCCTGCTGCCCTTGGGGTCGGCGGCGCCTCATGTAGTCCCTCAGGTGGCACTCCACGCGGCATGTCATGGGCCGGCAGCACAGCGACCAGCGGCGCGCGCGCTTGTGTTTTGCGGCGATCTTGCCGACAATTCCCGCTTTTGGCCTCCCTCGAGACGGCGCTTCCATGAGCATCAAATCCGACAAGTGGATCCGCCGCATGGCGCAAGACCAGCGCATGATCGAGCCTTTCGAGCCGGACCAGGTGCGCTATCGCGGTGCCGAGAAGATTGTCAGCTACGGCACCTCGAGTTACGGGTACGACATCCGCTGCGCCGACGAGTTCAAGATTTTCACCAACATCAACAGCACCATCGTCGACCCGAAGAACTTCGACGAGAAGTCGTTTGTCGATTTCCGGGGCGAGGTCTGCATCATCCCCCCGAATTCCTTCGCCCTGGCACGCACCGTCGAATATTTCCGCATCCCGCGCACGGTGCTGACGGTGTGCCTTGGCAAGAGCACCTATGCGCGCTGCGGGATCATCGTCAATGTCACGCCCTTTGAGCCGGAATGGGAGGGCTATGTCACCCTGGAATTCTCCAACACCACTCCCCTGCCGGCGAAGATCTACGCCAACGAGGGTGTCGCCCAGGTGCTGTTTTTCGAAAGTGACGAGGTCTGCGAGACCTCCTACAAGGACCGGGGCGGCAAGTACCAGGGGCAGCGCGGTGTGACCCTGCCCAAGACCTGACGGGCCCCTTGGCCCGCGCTGGAGCAGGGGATGCGCATTGCGCTTAGAATGCGCGCCAGGTGTCCGGCTGGACCCTGCCGCGGTCGTCCCATTCATCCCATCAGACCCAAGCCCGCGTGGCGCCGCAGCTTGGCGGCCGGTGGATTCCGTTGCGTGGCGCTCGTGCGCGCCTGAATGCCGAAAGTGAGCTGAAAATGAAATTCCGTTTTCCGATCGTCATCATCGACGAGGATTTCCGCTCCGAAAACACCTCGGGTCTCGGGATCCGGGCGCTGGCCGATGCGATCCAGACCGAGGGCATGGAGGTCCTCGGCGTGACCAGCTATGGCGACCTGTCGCAGTTCGCGCAGCAGCAGTCGCGTGCCTCGGCCTTCATCCTGTCGATCGACGACGAGGAGTTCGGTGGGGGCTCGGTGGGCGAGATGGAGGTGGCGCTGCGTTCGCTGCGCGCCTTCATCAGCGAGATTCGCTTCAAGAACGCGGACATTCCGATCTTCATCTATGGCGAGACGCGCACCTCGCGCCATATTCCCAATGACGTGTTGCGCGAACTGCACGGCTTCATCCACATGTTCGAGGACACACCCGAGTTCGTGGCGCGCCACATCATCCGCGAGGCGCGGGCCTATCTGGACGGCCTCGCGCCACCGTTTTTCCGGGCGCTCGTCCACTATGCGCAGGACGGCTCCTATTCCTGGCATTGCCCGGGTCACTCGGGCGGTGTCGCCTTCCTGAAAAGCCCGGTGGGGCAGATGTTCCACCAGTTCTTCGGGGAGAACATGCTGCGCGCTGACGTATGCAATGCGGTCGACGAACTCGGACAGCTCCTCGATCACACGGGACCCGTGGCGGCCTCAGAGCGCAACGCGGCGCGCATCTTCAGTGCCGACCATTGCTACTTCGTGACCAATGGCACCTCAACTTCCAACAAGATGGTCTGGCATGCCACGGTTGCGCCGGACGACATCGTCGTGGTCGATCGCAACTGCCACAAGTCGATCCTGCACGCCATCACCATGACCGGTGCAATCCCGGTGTTTCTCACGCCGCGCCGCAATCATCTGGGCATCATCGGCCCGATTCCGGTCGAGGAATTCGAGATGGCCAACATCATGAAGAAGATCGAGGCCAATCCGTTCGCGCGCGAGGTCATGGCCCGGGGCGGCTCGACCCGGCCGCGCATCCTGTCACTGACCCAGTCGACCTACGACGGCGTCATCTACAACGTCGAGGTGCTAAAGGGCATGCTCGACGGCCAGATCGGCACCCTGCACTTTGACGAGGCCTGGCTGCCGCATGCGACGTTCCATGACTTCTACAAGGACATGCACGCGATCGGGCGCGATCGGCCGCGGACCAAGGAATCGATGATCTTCTCGACGCAGTCGACCCACAAGCTGTTGGCCGGCCTGTCGCAGGCCTCGCAGATCCTCGTGTCCGAGCCCGAATCCCAGAAGCTCGACGTGGACGTCTTCAACGAGGCTTACCTGATGCACACCTCGACCAGTCCGCAGTACGCGATCATCGCGTCCTGTGACGTGGCGGCGGCCATGATGGAGCCGCCCGGGGGCACGGCGCTCGTCGAGGAAAGCATTCTCGAGGCGCTCGACTTCCGGCGCGCGATGCGCAAGGTCGACGCCGAATTCGGGCGCGACTGGTGGTTCAAGGTCTGGGGCCCCGACCGACTCGCCGAGGATGGCATCGGCTCGCGCGAGGACTGGATGCTAAGGTCCAACGAGAAGTGGCACGGCTTTGGCAATCTGGCCGACGGATTCAACATGCTCGACCCGATCAAGGCCACCATCATCACGCCGGGCCTCGATGTGTCGGGCAAATTTGCCAAGGCGGGCATCCCGGCCGCGATTGTCACCAAGTATCTGGCCGAACATGGCGTGATCGTCGAGAAGACCGGGCTCTATTCGTTTTTCATCATGTTCACGATCGGCATCACCAANNGGTCGCTGGAACACGCTGCTCACGGCCCTGCAGCAGTTCAAGGACGACTACGACAAGAACCAGCCGATCTGGCGCATCCTGCCCGAGTTCTGCGCCAAGCAGCCGCGCTATGAGAAGGTCGGTCTGCGCGATCTGTGTCAGCAGATCCACGATATGTACCGCTCCCACGACGTCGCGCGCGTGACAACCGAGATGTACCTGTCGGACATGCAGCCGGCCATGAAGCCCTCCGAGGCCTACGCCAAGATGGCGCATCGCGAGATGGACCGCGTCGAGATCGACGCGCTCGAAGGACGGATCACGACCGTGCTCCTCACCCCCTATCCGCCCGGCATCCCTCTCTTGATTCCGGGTGAGCGCTTTAACCGCACGATCGTCGACTACCTGAAGTTCGCGCGCATGTTCAACGCCGCCTTCCCGGGTTTCGAGACCGACATCCACGGCCTGGTTGAAAAGGAGGTCGAGGGCGCAAAGCGCTATTACGTTGACTGCGTGCGCCTGTAGGACGCGCGCGAGGGCCGGGCCGGCAGCCCGCAGTCGCTAGTGCGAGCCCTCGCAAGGACAAATCGGGGCTGAGCACAAGTCCCCCGAACGGCTCTGTCACTGAAATGCCACAGACGCGGATTTGTCCAGGACATGGATGGCTCCACGCCGCCCTTCCAGAATAAACTTTGGTGTTGCGCGACAGATCGCGTCAGAAATCGCGTGCTGTCGTGTGCCCGCGGCGCTGGGAGCATGACCCGCGCGCCGCGGTTTCCCAACTTCGATATCTGGGGGACACCGGGATGTTTCGACAACGCACCACTGTGAGAGGTTTTGCGCTGGCCTATGCCGGCACTGTCATCGGACTGACTGCTGCCACAAGTGCCCTGGCCCAGAGTACCGACACCCCCCCGGTCGCGCAGCAGGTCGAGAGAATCGAGGTCACGGGCAGTAACATCAAGCGCTCCGATACCGTTTCGGCAGATAACATCCAGACGATCACCGCCGAGGACATCCAGCGCAGTGGCAAGGAGACCGTCGCCGATGTACTGCGTTCCCTGTCCGCCAATTTCGCGAGTTACAACGAGACCTTCTCCAACAGCTTCTCACCGGGCGCGGGCAGCGTCGCGCTGCGCGGCCTGAGCCAGAAGAACACGCTGGTGCTGCTCAACGGTCAGCGCATCGCGAACTATGGCTTCGCGCAGAACCTCGAGGACACGTATGTCGACCTGAACGTGATCCCCGCCAACGCGGTCGATCACATCGACGTCCTGAAAGATGGCGCCTCCTCGATCTATGGCTCGGACGCGATTGCGGGCGTGGTCAACATCGTCCTGAAGTCAGACTATCAGGAGCGCGTGGTCGAGGTCGGCTACGGGCAGGGCCCGGCGGGCAACGAGAAGACGCGTGACCTGTCGGCGACGCTGGGCTTTGGCAGCCTCGAGCAGGACGGCTGGAATGTGCTTCTGGCCGCCAGCTACTTCAAGCGCTCCGAGGTCCTGGCCTCCGACATCCCCTATATTGGAACCAACGACTTTCGCCAGTTTCCGGCCGGCTTCTACAACTGGGCGACGCTCAATGCGTATGTGAGCGATACCAATCCGGCCTTCGTGCAGCAGCCGTTCTCCACCTGCGCATCCCAGGGCGGCAAGGTGACTTCACTGTCGCTGTATCCGACCTCCGCAGTGGGTAATATCTGCGCCTATAACCAGGCTTCCCAGACCGACTACATCCCGGGCACGGAACGTACCGCACTGGTCGGCAATGGGACCTTCAAGATCACGCCGACCCTGACTGCCAACGCGGACCTGTTCCTCTCGAACGTGCAGACTTCGGTCACCGGCACCCCCGCGGGTCTCGGCCAGACCGCGGTCGCCTACAACCCCGCCACGGGCGGTGTCACCACGGTGTCGAACACCCTGCCGGTGGGTAATCCTTCCAATCCGGGCACGGCGCCCCAGGACATCGTCTACACCTTCTCGTCGGTCGGTCTGCAGGACTATATCGTGCGCTCCAACACGGCGCGCCTGTCCGGTGGGCTAAAGGGTAACCTCGGCACCTGGGAATGGCAGGCGAACGTCGGCTACTCCGAAAACGATGTGACCCAGACGAATTACAACTCGATCGTCGTGCCCGTGCTGGAGGCCGAGATCGCCAACGGGTCCTTCAACTTCCTGAATCCGGGCCTCACTCCCGCTGCCAACAATGCGCTGCGCACGGCCTTTAGCCAGACCTCGGTCAGCAAGCTCGAGACCCTGGGGCTCAAGGCCTCGGGCGACCTGTTTGCGTTGCCCGCGGGCTCGGTCCGGGCAGCCGTCGGCTACGAGTACCGGCACGAGTCGATCGATGACGTCCCGGACAAGCTCATCACCACCGGCCAGATCCTGAACTACGGTTCCACGGCCGTGAACGGCGGGCGCGACGTCAACGCCATCTACGGCGAACTCGAGGTGCCGATCTTGAAGACCCTCGAGGCCGATTTTGCGATTCGCGATGAGAACTACAGCGATGCCGGCAACAATGTGAGCCCAAAGGGCAGCCTGCGCTTCCAGCCGATCGATTCGCTGGTGCTGCGGGGTTCGGTCTCGGCCGGCTTTAGGGCCCCGTCTTTGCCGGAGATCAGCAACGCCTCGTCGACGTCGTTCGTGGGCGGCATTTTCGATCCGCTCGACCCGCTCGGCCGTCCCGCGATCACGATCGCCGATGTCACCAAGGCGAACCCCAATCTGAAGCCCGAGAAGTCCACCAACATCGATCTGGGCTTCGTGTTCTCACCGGTGAGCGACGTCAGCCTCTCGGCGGACTATTACCAGATCTCGGTGCGTAACGCGATTGCGAGCCAGACCACGCCGCAGAACATCGTCGACGACCCCGCTGCCTATCCGGGCCAGATCTTCCGTACCCCAGGGGGCTTTCTGCAGTATGTCGTGATCCCCTACGAGAATCTCTATAACGTCGAGACCAATGGCGTGGACTACGACGCCCAGACGGTCATTCGTCTGCCGCTAGATGCCAAGTTGACGCTGGATCTTGGGGGCACGTACGTCGACCGCATGGCAGTCAACTCGTCCCAGGGGGGGCCGCTCATCAACTACGCGGGAACCGACGGCTGGCTGTATTTCTCACCGATCGGAGGGGGCGGGCCGGTACCGCGCATCCGCGAGACGGCGAGCGCGACCTGGGAGAATCCGAACTGGGTGGCGCGCCTGGCGACGAACTACACGTCAGGCTATACCGAGGTCATCTGCCAGAATTTCGGTTGCGGCAATGGGTCTGCGACCGGCTCGGCGGCCGCGCAGAATGTCGGCTCGCTCACCACCTATGACATCTATGGCGAATACCGCGGCATCCGTCACTGGCGCTTCTACGGCTCGATCATCAACCTCTTCAACAAGCATCCGCCCTGGGATGCGACCAACTTCCCGTTCGACATCACGCTTTATGATGCGACCGGACGGTTCGCGAGCGTGCACGCAGAATACAAGTTCTAGGGCCGCCTCGCTCCCCGGCATGGCCGCAGTTGGCCTGCCCGGGGACACCGGCGGCGGAGCGCGCCCACCGGTCGGGGGCGTCTAGATTTGGGCGAGCGCAAGTGCACCGAGCCCAGCACCACCGAGCGCAAACGCATAGACCAGGTACTGTAACCAGTCCTTGCGGGTCAGAAGGGCGATCGCTGCCATGGCGATGGCGATCTGCAGCAGGGTCGTGGCCTGGGCCCACCGGTGGTGGACGTGCATCGACTGCTCGGAGAGCTCATCCATGTGCTTGGACTCGGCCGTGAGGCGCTCCGCCTCGCGCTTGATGTCTGACTTCTCATGACCGTAGCGTTCAATCGCCGCGGCATAGGTCTGCTGCTGGCTGGGCCCGGTCAGGGCCATGCCGAGCTCAGCCAGATTCTGCTTGTTGCTCTTGGCCTGATAGAAATTCCACTGGTCGGATGCCTCGGTGGTCCGGATCGCAGCCGAGTTCTTGTAGAGGATCGCGTCGGCCTGGGTGAGCCCGGCCATGTAGCCAAACAGGGCCCCGACAGTCGCAAGCAGCGCCGTGGTGAGCGCAAGCCGACCCGCAAGCGGATTTTGCCTGCCCTCTTCGTGTCCCCCTTCCAGAGACTCTTCGTGCGGTCCCCGGACTTCGAATTCGTCGCCTGACATGGGATTGTTTCCTTGTACGGCCCCGTCGGGGCCGATGTTGACGCTAGCGCTCGTAGATGACGAAGGCATAGCCAAGTGAGGGATCACTCTGGGCCTGGTGATGTTCGCGTGCCGTCTCACGAAACGCCGCGGGCAGTTCGGGAAAGAACGTGTCGGCAGCATACTCCCTGTCGATTTCGGTGATGAACAGCCGAGTGGCGCGCGCCAAGCCCGCGCGATACAGTTCGGCCCCGCCGATGAGGAACGCGAGGCCGGCGCCGCTGCACAGTGCCAGCGCGGCGTCGAGCGAGGACGCCGTCTCGGTCCCGTCCGCCTGCCACCCAGGCTGGCGGGTGACGACGATGTTGCGGCGACCGGGCAGCGCGCGACCGATGGATTCGAACGTCTTGCGTCCCATGATGATCGGATGACCCATGGTGAGCCGCTTGAAGTAGGCCATGTCTTCCGGCAGGCGCCAGGGCAGGGTGTTCGCCCGTCCGATGGCGCGATTGCGCCCCATCGCGACGACGAGGGCCAGGCACAAACCGGCGCCAGCCGCGTGCGCGGGCTCGGACGGCGTTCCTGTCACGGCCATGGCCACGCTCACCGCTAGACGGCCACCGGCGCCTTGATCGGAGCGTCAGGATGGTAGCCCTCGATCAGGATATCCTCGTAGCGATAGTCGAAGATCGTCTCCGGACGGCGCGCCAGTGTGAGTCTGGGCAGGCTATGGGGCAGACGGGACAGTTGCGTCTCGACCTGCTCGAAGTGGTTCACGTAGATGTGGCAGTCCCCGCCGGTCCAGATGAATTCACCCGGAAGCAGTTCGCACTGCTGCGCCACCATGTGCACGAGCAGGGCGTAGGAGGCGATATTGAAGGGAACGCCGAGGAAAATGTCGGCACTGCGCTGGTAGAGCTGGCAGGACAGCTTGCCATCGGCCACGTAGAACTGGAAGAACGCGTGGCAGGGTGGCAGGGCCATCTGTGCGATCTCGCCGACGTTCCACGCCGAGACGATGAGGCGGCGCGAGTCGGGGTTGGTGCGGATCGAATCGATCAACACCGCGATCTGGTCGATCTGGGTCCCGTCCGGGCACGCCCAGGAGCGCCACTGCGAGCCGTAGACGGGGCCGAGTTCGCCCTCTTCATCGGCCCATTCGTCCCAGATGCTCACGCCGTTTTCCTGGAGGTAGCGCACATTGGTCGAGCCCGAGAGGAACCAGAGCAGCTCGAAGATGATCGAGCGGGTGTGGATTTTCTTGGTCGTCACGAGCGGAAAGCCATCGGCCAGGTCAAACCGCATCTGGTAGCCAAATACCGAGCGCGTCCCCGTGCCGGTGCGGTCGGTCTTGGGCGTCCCGTGTTGGTAGACGTGGCGCATGAAGTCGAGATATTGGCGCATGGGATCCCTGGAAAGTAGCGCTATTCTAGCGGAGCCCGAAGCGGCCCAAAATGTCGCCCCCAAGCCGCCCCCAAAGCCGCCCCAAGGCGCGCAGGCCGCGCTCCCTAGGCGGCCAGCTGGAGTTGTGCGAGTCGCGCATAAAGGCCGCCATTGCCGACGAGTTGCAGGTGCGAGCCGACTTCGATGATCCGCCCGCCATCCATGACGATGATGCGGTCGGCCTTTTTGACCGTGGCCAGGCGATGGGCGATGACGAGCGTCGTGCGGTCTTGCATCGCAGCCTCGAGGGCGCGCTGCACCAGGAATTCGCTCTCGGCATCGAGCGCGCTCGTGGCTTCGTCCAGGAGCAGCACCGGAGGATTCCTCAGGATCGCGCGCGCAATGGCGATGCGCTGGCGCTGGCCGCCCGACAGGCGCACACCGCGCTCGCCGAGAAAGGTGCGGTAACCCTCGGGCAGCCTTTCGATGAAGTCGTGGGCCTGGGCCGAGCGCGCTGCGGCCATGACCTCGGCATCACTCGCATGCGGCCTGCCGTAGCGGATGTTCTCGAGCGCATCGGCTGAGAAGATGACGGTGTCCTGGGGCACGATACCGAGCTGCCCGCGCAGCGCCTGCAGGTCGAGCTCGGAGGTCGCAACGCCGTCCAGAAGGATGCGGCCCGCCTGCGGGTCATAAAAGCGCAGCAGCAGCTGAAAGACCGTCGATTTGCCCGCACCGGAGGGCCCCACCAGGGCGACGGTCTCGCCTTGGGCGACCTCGAGGCTGAAGTCCTCGAGGGCGGCGTGGTCAGGGCGCGAGGGGTAATGGAAGCGCACATGCTGGAAGCTCAGGACGACCCCGTTGGGGGCCGCTTTCGCAAGCGGCTTGGGCTGCTTGGGCGAGGTCACAAAGGTCTGTGCATCGAGGAGTTCCGTCAGCCGTTCTGTCGCCCCGGCTGCGCGCAGCACGTCCCCCCAGGTTTCGGTGAGCGCGCCGATGGCGCCTGCAACCAGGCCCGCGTAGAGCACGAACGCAGCCAGGGCGCCGGCCGACATGCTGCCGCCGATGACCGCACTCGCCCCGAGCCAGAGCACGAAGACGATCGCACCGAACACCAGCAGGATCACGACCACGGTGAGCCAGGCGCGCGTGCGCGTGCGCCTTAACGCCGTCTGAAAGCCGTTTTCGACCGTGGCGCCGAAGCGGCTGGCTTCCTGGTCTTCCTGGGTGAAGGCCTGCACCGTGGCCATGGCGTTCAACACCTCGCTTGCGGTCGCCGAGGAATCGGCCACGCGGTCCTGGCTGGCGCGCGAGAGCTTGCGCACGCGCCGCCCGAGCACGACGATGGGCACGACGACCAGGGCTAAGAGTCCGATCGTGATGAGAAACAGTTTCACGCTCGTCACGGCGAGCATCACCATGCCGCCGGCAAAGAGGAACAGATTGCGCAGCCCGAGTGACAGGCTCGTGCCGACCACGGTCTGCACCAGGGTTGTATCGACGGTCAGGCGCGAGAGCACCTCGCCGGTACGGGTGGTCTCGAAGAACTCCGGGCTCTGGTGGAGCATGCGTTCGTAGACGGCCCCTCGGATGTCGGCGACCACCCGCTCCCCAAGCCAGCTGACCATGTAAAAGCGCAGTGCGGTCGCAACCGCCAGCACGCACGACACGCCAAATAGTGCGAGGAAGTACTGGTTCACCCCCGCCTGGCTGCGCGAGCCTTCCGTGAACCCATGATCGATGAGTTGCTTGAAGGCAAACGGCACAACCAGGGTCGCGAGCGCGGCCAGGCATAGATAGATGAAGGCTGCGAACAGGCGCCAGCGATAGGGCGCAAGAAAGGGCATGAGCCTTCCGAGGACAGCAACAGGAGACTTGGTGGAGGCGGCGGTCGTCATGGAGTCGGGGGACAGGAGGGGGCAGGCAAGGAGGGCAGCGGGGCTGGCCGCCGGTGCAGCAACTGCTGACAGGACCTGCCTGCACGGACCTCCCTACAGCGTCAGAGGCTGATCATACCCCGTCAACTCCAGGTAGCCCTCGGCAGGGGCCAAGATCGCCGCAGCCGAGCGGTCCGGCACGGCACGCACCGCGCCCTCCCAGTAGATGGTGCCGGTCGAGGCGCTGCTGTCCAGTTCCTGGTCCTGCATGAGGGGCTCCAACTGCATTGCATAGGGTCCGACGACGAGTTTTTGCATGACAGGGTAGAGCACGCCGCTGCGCGGCGAGCGCCAGCTCGAGAGGGTGGTGAAGCGCACGGCTGCCGCTCCGAAGCGCTCGATGGTGCCGTCGGCATGTCGAAGCGTCGCAGCCGCCCAGAGTGCATCGGCACCGCGGCGCCGGATGCGAAACGCCATCAGCGCACCTCCGTCCTCGAGATTCAAGCCCGTCCAGTCCCAGCCACTGGCCTCTTCGGCAAGGTAGTTGCTCGACCACTCGCGGTCCATCCACGCCTGTCCCCGCACGGCCGACTCGGAACCCTTGACCCTGACCGACCCGCTCACCTGCAGATGCGGCAGGCTGTAGTACTCGCTCGCCTCCCCGCGCAGCGGGCTTTTCTGGCTGTAGCCCGCCTCGCCTTCCAGGAGCGGTGGCTCGGTAGCGGTGAGCTCCAGCGTAAAGGCGAACTCGCGTGCGGCAAGCCGGATCTGAAACCGCCCGCTCACGACGTCGCGCACCAGGGACCACGCGCCCAGGTGCACAGCCAGGTCGCCCTGTGTCGCTTCGGCCAGGCCGAATCCGGCACGGCTTGCGCGCTGCTCCGAGAAGAGGTGCCCCTGGGCCGGATCCGAGACCGCGGCGTGGGCGAAAAGCAGTTGGTGGGGTGCGAACCGGCTCGGGTTGGCCGGGTCGGTATCCAGGCGCGAGCGGAAGAACGTCACCTGAAAACCCAGCGCGGGCTCCTTTGCTCCGTCGGTGCGCTGCAAGAGGCCGGTGACGTACCACCATTCGGTCCGGTACTCGGGATGGGCACCATGGTCGCGCGGGAACTCGAGCTTAACGCCGGGCATGACATCGGGGTAGTCGAGATAGCGGCCCGCGCGTGCGGCACGCGTCGCGCCACCCGCGCCACTGGCAAGGCCCGCGGCGGCGAGTGTCGCGAGCACGAGCGCGCGGCGCTTCACCAGTCCTCCCGGACCGCCAGGATGGCGGCCCCCGAGAGCGCCTCGCGGCCTGCCAGGACCGCAGTGCCGGCCGAGGCTGCGAGGAGCAGCATGCCCACCGTGCCCAGCAGCAGCCAGGGGATGTGGGTGTCCATGCTCCAGTGGAAGGATTGCGGATTGACCACGTGGATCAGGACCTGGCTCATGGCAAGGCCGACCAACAGGCCCGCCGCCACCCCCAGCAGGCCAAGCAGGGCGCCTTCCCAGCAGAGCATGCGCACGATCTGGACACGCAGCACGCCGACGTGGCGCAGCATGCCAAATTCGCGCGCGCGGGCCACCGTCTGCGCCGAGAACGTGGCTGCGACGCCCAGCAGGCCGATCACGATCGCGACCCCTTCGAGCACGTAGGTCACGGCGAAGCTGCGATCGAAGATACGCAGTGACGTCGCGCGGATCTGGGCCGGGCGCGCCAGCTCGGCGTGCGCGGCCACTGCTTCGGGCAGCACGGCCCGGATACGGTCCGACAGTTCGCCAAGATCGGCTCCCGCGCTGGTCCGCACACCGGCGTCGCTGCGCAGATGGTCCCCTGTTAGCGCCGTGTAGTCGGTCTCGCGCATCACGATCGAGCCCGCCTGGCGCGCATAGTCGCGCCACACGCCCGCGACGAACACGCGCACGCCACGCGGCATCCCGGCGGCATCGGGCAGCGGCAGGGACAGGGTCTGGCCGAGCCGGACCCCGTAGAGGTCGACCACCGCTTCGGAGATCCAGACCGGTATCGCCCCCGCTGGCGCGGGCTGTTCCGCCACCAGCTGGAGTGTCGCACCGGGACCTTCTGGCGGGATCGAGCGGGCGAGCAAGACGACAGGCGGCTGGCTCGGCGACAGCTGCAGCGGCAGGGTGCGCAGGAATTCGATCGAGCCCACGCCCGGCAGCCCCGCCAAGCGCTGCTCGGTGGCCAGATCAAGACCGACGCTCTCGATCGGACCGGTGATGTGCAGGTAGAGCTCAGCCGGCAGGAGGCGTTCCACCCAGGCATCGACCGATTCCCGGAAGCTCGTGACCATGATGCCCATGGCGACCATGAGACTGGTCGCCGCGACAATGCCGCACAGGGCGACCGCCGCCTGGGTCGGTGCACCCCAGAGCCGTTTCAGGGCGAGGTCGAGCGTGAGGGGCATCTGGCGCGGAGCGTGCCGGATGAGCGGCCCCAAGAGGGCGTGCGCGAGCCAGGGCATGAGCGCGATGCCGCCAAACAGCAAGAGCGCCATGGACAGGTAGCCGAACACGGCCAGGCCATCGAGCGCCGGCAGCATCGCGCACAGGGCCCCCAGCACGAGCGCGCCCACGGCCCAGAACGCGACGGGGCGGGCGCGCGGATCACCGGACTCGCTCCCGGACTTCAGGGCGATTGCCGGTTGCACGCGGCTTGCGGTGCGGGCCGGCAGGAAACTGCCGAAAAGCGCGGCCGCCAAGCCGAGCACGAAGAACGTCGCGCCGGCCCAGGGCGTGATCACGAGGTGCGGATGCATGCCGGTGAAGTAGCCGCCCCCAAGATCTCCTCCCAGCCAGTGGAGAGCCGTGCCGGCCAGCGCGAGACCGAGGACGAGTCCGAGGAGACTGCCCGCCACTCCGAGCAGTGCGCCTTCCAGGACCACCTGGAGCACCAGTGCCCGGCGCGGCAGACCGATGACCCGCAAAAGGGCGCCCTGTGCCGCGCGCCTTGCGACCGAGAGCGACTGCGTCGAATAGACCAGGAAGGCGCCGGTGAAGAGCGCCATCAATGCCAGCATGTCGAGATTCACCCGGTAGGCCCGTGACAGGCTGTCGGTGCGCGCGTCGCGCTGCCGGGGGGTCACGATGCGCACCCCTTCGGGGACGAGGGTCTCGAGCACTCTTGTGAAGGTTTCGGGCGAGACACCCGCATTGAGCTTCAGGTCGATGCGCGAGAGCCGGCCGATGAGGCCAAGGCGCCACTGTGCGGCGCCGATATCCATCATGCCGAGGCTCTCGCCGGCCCGTGCGCCGCCGAGGGTGCCGGCGACCGCCAGGCGCTGGCTCCTGCCGTTCGCAAGAATGTCGAGGAAGGCGCCAGGCTTGGCGCTAAGCGCCGCCTGGGCGGCCGGCGAAAGGTACAGGCTGTCGGTGTCGAAGAGGCGCTCCCGGGCGCTCGCGTCCGGATTGGGAATGAGCGCCGGCGTCACCGCCGCGGCGCGCAGCACATCGATGCCCTGGATATCGAGCGTGCCCCGACCCGCCGCCAGGGCGACCGAGCGCTCGATCACCGGGCTCGCCGCGGCGATCTCGGGTCGCGCTGCGAGGGTTGCAAACAGCTCCTCGTCGAATCCGCTCGGCTCGACGCTCACGATCTGCAGGTCGGCGCTTCCCGCCACCGTGTTCAGAGCGCTCGCCATCTCCCCGAGCGCTGCGCGGTTGACGAGGTGGACTGCAAACCCGAGCGAGACACCGACCGCAATGGCGAGCACGGACAGCGCCACCCGCACCGGATAGGCGCGCCACTCGCCCCAGGCGATCCAGCCAAACAGGAGGGCATTCATGCCGCCACCAGCCCGGCGCGCGTCAGGATGTAGGTGCGCTCGGCGATTGCCGCGGCGACCTCCGAGTGGGTGACAAGGATGGTACTTGCGCCGCGCGAGCGCACCTCGCGCGAGAAGACTTCGAGCACGCGCGCCGCGGTCTCGGGGTCGAGGTTGCCGGTCGGCTCGTCGGCGAGGATGAGACGCGGCCGGTGAACCAGGGCACGCGCGATCGCGACCCGCTGCAGTTCCCCTCCGGAGAGCTGGCGCGGATAATCCGCGCCGCGCGCGCCCAGTCCCACATCATCGAGGAGCGCCTGCGCGCCCGCGAGCGCCGCGGCGCTGGCCACGCCCTGAAGGACGAGGGGCAGGGCGACATTCTGCGCGACCGAGAGGTGCGGCAGGACGTGGAAGGCCTGGAAGACGAAGCCCAGCCGGTCACGGCGCAAGAGGGTGCGCCGGTCATCGTCGAGCGGCTCGAGGGCCACGCCGTCGATCACCACGCTGCCGGCATCGGCACGGTCAAGGCCTGCCACAAGGTTCAGAAGGGTCGACTTGCCGACGCCCGATTCGCCCATGATCGCGACGAATTCCCCGGGGGCGACGTTGAGATCGAGGTCCTGGAACAGCACCCGCCCGCCGGGCACGGACTTGGTCAGACCGCAGAGCATGAGCATGGCCTGCATTGTAGCGGGGCGCACGTGCTCGTGCGGCCGATGAGATGCTCATGTGACCCTCGGGGGCCGGCACGAGACCCGCACGAGACCCGCAAGAGTCCCTCATGAGACCTGCGCCTGCGATCGCATAGAATTGGGGCTACTGGCAAGAAGGGGATGATCGTGGTCAATCTGGAACAAGTCCGGGCCGCCCAGGCCCGTCTTAAGGGGCATATCCTCGATACGCCCTTCGTCCACTCGCGCACGCTTTCAGCGATGGTCGGTTCTGAGATTTTCCTCAAATTTGAAAACCTGCAGTTCACGGCCTCCTTCAAGGAGCGCGGCGCCTTGAACCGGCTCGCCCAACTGAGCCCCGCGCAATGCAGCGCCGGCGTGATCGCTGTATCGGCCGGCAACCATGCCCAGGGCGTGGCCTACCACGCCCAGCGGCTTGGCATCCCCGCGCTCATCGTCATGCCGCGCTTCACACCGACGGTGAAGGTGGAGAACACGCGTGGCTTCGGCGCCCACGTGGTGCTCCACGGGGAGACCTTCGATGAGGCCAAGGCGCACGGCTTCGAGCTCGCCCTAAGCCGTGGCCTCACCATGATCCATCCCTACGACGACGAGGCCGTGATCGCAGGCCAGGGCACGATCGCGCTGGAAATGCTGGCTGCCGAACCCGGCCTCGACATGCTGGTCGTGGCCGTGGGGGGAGGTGGCCTGATCTCGGGGATCGCGACCGTCGCCAAGGCCCTGGCACCCGCCATCGAGGTCATAGGCGTGCAGACCGAACGCTTTCCGGCGATGTATGCGCGTTTCAAGGGCGTGGAGCTGCAAAGCGCCACGAGCTCGATCGCCGAAGGCATCGCCGTGCAGGTTCCCGGGACGCTGACCGCGGCCATCGTCAAGGAGCGCGTCGACGACCTCGTCCTGGTCGGGGAGAGCGACATCGAGCATGCGATCGTTTTGCTCCTTGAAATCGAGAAGACCGTGGTCGAGGGTGCGGGGGCGGCCGGGCTTGCGGCGCTCCTGCGCGCCCGGCTTGACGGCGACCGGCGTTTTCTGGGCAAGCGCATCGGGCTTGTGCTGTGCGGCGGGAACATCGACCCCTTGACGCTGGCCGACATCATCGAGCGCGGCATGGTGCGGGCAGGGCGCCTCGCGCGCATCCGCGTCGATTTGCGCGATCTGCCGGGTGCGCTCGCCCGCGTCACTGCCATTCTCGCCGAGGCCAATGCGAACATCGAGGAGGTCCACCACCAGCGTGCATTCACCACTTTACCCGTGCAGAGCGTCGAGGTGGATTTCGTGCTGCAGACCCGCGGCCCGGAACACATCGCACTCGTCATCGAGCGCATCAATGCGGCCGGCTTCCACGCCGCGCGGGCCTAGCCGCCGCACTGATCAGAAGCGCTATCCCCCCTCTCCCGCCGCGGCCGCCGACGCCTGCGACATGCCGCCGACCAGCGCGTTGAAGCCACCGTCGACGTAGGTGATTTCGGCCGTGATCCCGGCCGCCAGATCCGACAGGAGGAACGCCGCGACATTGCCGACATCGTCGATCGTGACATTGCGGCGCAAGGGCGCGCTGGCGGCGACGAATTCGAGGACCCGGCCGAAACTCTTGATCCCCGATGCGGCGAGCGTCTTGATCGGGCCGGCCGACAAGCCGTTCACGCGGATGCCCCGCGGTCCAAGGCTCTCGGCCATATAACGCACGGCGGATTCGAGCGACGCCTTGGCAAGCCCCATCGTGTTGTAGTTGGGCAGGACCCGCTCGGCGCCGAGATAGGTGAGCGTGAGCAGCGCACTACCCGGGCCCAGCAAGGGGAGCGCCGCCTTGGCGAGGGCAGGGAAGCTGTAGGAGGAGATGTCGTGGGCGATCTGGAAGGCCTCGCGCGAGATGCCCTCGAGGAAGTCGCCCGAGATCGCCTCGCGCGGCGCGAAACCGATCGCGTGCACGATGCCGTCGAGCCGGTCCCAGGTCTTGCCCAGTTCGGCAAAGACCGCCGCAATCTGTTCGTCACTGGCGACATCACAGGGAAAGACCAGGTCGCTGCCGAATTCCCGGGCAAATCCCGTGATGCGTTCCTGAAAGCGCTCTCCCTGGTACGTGAAGGCGAGAAGCGCGCCTTCACGGTGGCAGGCACGCGCGATGCCGTAGGCGATCGAGCGGTTTGACAGCACGCCCGTGATCAGGATCTTCTTGCCGGCGAGAAACCCCATGGACAACTCCTTTGCGACGGCGACGGGCGCGGATGAGGCATCCGCGGCAGCCTGGCAACATGTTCTGCGGGGCAGCGTCATGTGTTCGGGGCGCGGGCGCTCCCTGACCGGGCACGGGGCCCTGCCGCCAGAGCGTTTCTGCGCCGCCGAAGTATAGACCACGGCGCCCGCGCCGTGCGGACCTTGGCGGGGGTCGCGGGGTTGGCGTCTTTGATGTGTGGGGCCTTCCTTTGCGGATTACGCGCGTTCCATTGCATAATGCGAACCGTGGCAGATTCGATGGGGCGCGACCTAACCGGTCGCGCCCCTTTTTCATCGGCCGGCGAGAAGCGGAGAAAACGCATCGCCGCGGCGAGCAGGGGGGCTGCAGGCGACCCCAAGGAACAAGCTATGAGCCTTATGCAGCGGTTGGGTCGGTTGGGTCGGTTGGGTGAGTTGGGTCGGTCGGACCGGGTCGGCAGGACGATGCACAACGCGTGGGTCCGCATCGCCGCGCGCGGCGCGCAGGCGCGTGGCGGGTGCCAGAGGACTGCCCGTGCGTTCCTCTTCACGGCCTGCCTGTCCTGCATCGGCTGCGGCATCGACAACAGCCCGAACCCTCCTGGCGCGGAACTCACCAACACCCTGTTCACCTCGTTTGACGAGTCCTCGCCCAAGTACTTCGATCCGACCAGTTCCTACGCCACCAACGAGGTCCCCTTCACCTATTCAGTCTACGAGACGCCCTATCGCTACAACTATCTGAAGCGCCCCTACACGCTCGAAGGCCGCGCCGCGCTGGCCGTGGTGACGCCGCGCTACTACGACAGGAACGGCCATGAACTGCCGCCCGACGGTCCCGGGGACCAGGTCGCCGAGAGTGTCTTTGAACTGAAGATCCGCCCCGGCATCCTGTTTGCCCCGCACCCGGCCTTGGCGCGCCGCGCCGACGGCGAACTCGTCTATGCGCACCTCGGACCCGGCGATCTCGCGGGGCACTACCAGATCACGGATTTCAAGGAGACCGGCACGCGAGAACTGGTCGCCGACGATTTCGTGTACGCGATCAAGCGGCTCGCAACCCCGCGCGTCAAGTCGCCGATCTACTCGGTGATGGAACAGTACATTGTCGGCCTGAAGGATCTCGCAGCCACACTTCGCCAAGCCGATCTCGGCTTGCGTGGGGGCCTTGCCCCGACCGCGCGCGACCTGCCGTTTCTCGATCTACGCAAGTTTCCGCTGCCAGGGGCCACTGCGCTGGATGCGCATACGCTGCGCATCCGCATCCACGGCAAGTATCCCCAGTTCAAGTATTGGCTCGCCATGACGTTCTTTGCGCCCATCCCCTGGGAGGCCGAGGCCTTCTATGCGCAGCCCGGCATGGCCGAGCGCAACTTCTCATTGAACTACTGGCCCGTGGGCACCGGTCCCTACATGATGACCGAGTATCAGGAGAACCGCCGCCATGTGATGCTGCGCAATCCCAATTTCCGGGGGGAGCCGTATCCGTGCGCGGGAGCGCCGGGCGACGCTGCGGCGGGGCTGCTTGCCGACTGCGGTCAGCCGATGCCCTTCATCGACAAGGTCGTGTTCTCGATCGAGAAGGAGCGTATCCCGACCGAGAACAAGTTCGTGGCGGGATTCTATGATGAGCCCGACGAGTATCATCCTGAATGGGGCATCCAGTTCGCCTCGGAGGCGCGCGACTCGGTGGCCAAGGCTCGCGAATATGCCGAGAAGGGCATCTCCTTCTCAAGGGGCGTGGAGGCCCAGAACTGGTATATCGGCTTTAACTGGCTGGATCCGGTGGTGGGCCGGGGCAGGACGCCTGAAGAGCAACTGCGTCACCGCAAACTGAGGCAGGCGCTCGAGATTGCCGTGAATTGGGAGGAATACTCCGACATCTTCGAATCCCAGGGCAAGGCGGGGCCGCCCGCCATGGGGCCGGTGCCCCCGGGGGTGTTCGGCGCGCGCAGCGGCCTGGAAGGCATGAATCCGATCGCCTATCGCTGGGAGGATGGCCGTGCCGTGCGGCGTTCGCTCGACGAGGCCCGCGCGCTATTGGCTGCGGCCGGCTATCCGGGGGGGCGCGATGCGCGCACCGGCCAGCCCCTGGTTCTGAACTACGACTACCAGCGCATTCCCACCCCCGAGTTCAAGGCCGAGATCGAGTGGGTCGCCAAGCAGTTTGAGCAGTTGGGCATCCAGCTTGAGATCCGCGCGACGGATTACAACCGCTTCCAGGACAAGATGAACGCCGGCTCCGAGCAGATCTTCTGGTGGGGCTGGAATGCTGACTATCCCGATCCGGAGAACTTCCTGTTTCTGCTCTACGGACCGAATTCCAAGGCCGCCACGCATGGCAACGGCGAGAACGCCTCGAACTACCAGAACGACGAGTACGACCGGCTCTTCGAGAAGATGAAGTACCTGGATGACGGTCCCGAGAGACAGGCCCTGATCGATCAGATGGTGCACATCGTCCAGGAAGATTCGCCCTGGCTGTGGGGTTACAACCCCTATTCAGCCGTGGCGACTCACGACTGGATGACCAATGCCAAGCCGGGCTCGATCATCGGTGACAAGCTCGAGTACCGGCGCATCGATGCGCCGCGCCGCGCCCGCGAGATCGCGACCTGGAACCAGCCGATCTTCTGGCCCCTGTGGCTGATCGGGGCCGTAGTGCTCGCGGGCTTGGTGCCGGCGTGGCGCGTTTTCTTGCGCCGCGAGCGCGCGAGCGCCCTGCCGGACGCGGCCCCATCCGCCCCCGCCGCCGCCACGCCCGTCTTGCCGGGCGCTGTCGCCGGACCCTTCGGCCGGGCCGGCTCAATCCCGCCTTTGGCCTGAGGACGCATCGTGGCCGCCTACCTCCTGCGCCGCATCCTCTACGGTGTGCTGATCCTCCTCGGCGTGAACCTCCTCACCTTTGTCCTGTTCTTTGCGGTCAACACGCCCGACGATATCGCGCGTCTGAACATCGGTGGCAAGCGTGTGACCCAGGACGCGATCGAGAACTGGAAGGTCCAGCATGGCTATGACCGGCCGCTCGTCTGGAACGCCGGCGCGACCGGTCTTGGGGCGGTGACGCACACCATCTTCTGGGAGCGCTCGGTGGGCCTGTTCCTGTTCGATTTCGGCGCCTCCGACAGCGGGCGCGACATCGGTCACGAGATCGGCCAGCGGATCGGGCCGTCGATCGCCCTGCAACTGCCGGTTTTTGTGTTGACGATCCTCGTGTCGGTGGTGTTCTCGCTGGCCGTCGTGTTTTTCCGTGGCACCTATCTGGATTTCTGGGGGGTGGTGCTGTGTGTCGTCATGCTCTCGATCTCGGCGCTGTTCTACATCATCGCCGGCCAGTGGCTGTTCTCAAAGACCCTGCGCGTCGTGCCCGTGGCCGGATTCGCCGAGGGCCTGGGGCTCGTCAAGTTCCTGATCCTGCCGGTGGTGATCAGCCTCATCTCGCGCCTTGGGGCCGATGCCAGGCTCTACCGCGCCATCTTCCTTGAGGAACTGAGCCGCGATTACGTGCGCACCGCGCGCGCCAAGGGCCTGTCGGAGCAGGTGGTGCTCTTCAAGCACGTGCTGCGCAACGCGATGATCCCGATCATCACCAACACTTTCACGGTCTTCCCGATCCTGTTTCTCGGCTCGCTCGTCTTTGAGTCCTTCTTCGGCATCCCGGGCCTTGGCAGCTACACGATCGAGGCGATCGGGGCCCAGGACTTCGCGATCGTCAGGACCATGGTGTTCCTCGGTACCGTGCTCTACGTGCTGGGTTACCTCCTTGCCGACGTCGCCTACACGATCGCCGACCCGCGCGTGCGGCTCGCCTGACCTGAGCCCGCCATGCCCGAGTTCGTCTTGCTGTGGACCGATGTCTTTGTCTGGCTGATCTTCGCTGCCACCGTCTACTATGCCGTCGCGGTGCTGCGCTCCCCGAACCTTGCTGCCAGCTGGCGGCGTGTCTTCCATGCGCCAGCTTCGATGAGCGCGGCGCTCCTCTTGGGCCTGTTTGTCGTGATCGGNNCTGCTCGATCTGGCGCTCGCCCGGCAACGGGCCTCGCGCGAGAAGAGCTACTCCATGCCGCTCGCCTATGAGTCCTTCACCAAGGAGGCGGTGGAGGAGGGCGGACAGACCTCGCGGAAGTTCGTGCGCCTGAAATTCGGCGGGGCCCATCTCTCGCGCCCCGAGCGCGACTGGCAGACTGATCTCTTGGCGCGCACCGCAGCCGGGCTCGTTCTCGGTGCGCTTCTCGGCCTCATGCTGTTTCTCCTGTGCGCAGCCGTCGTCGCACGCAACCATGGCGGCGCACTGGGCGCGGCCTGGCAGGCCATGTTGGCAGGGGGGGCTGACGTGCCCTGGCGTGCCGTGTTCTGGACGCTCCTTGTGCTCTCCAGCGGGATCGGTCTCATCGCATCGCTCGCCTCGGGTTATCACGTCTTCGGTACCGACAGGACCGGCAACGATGTGTTTTTCCAGGTCATGAAGAGCATCCGCACGGCGCTCGTGATGGGATCCCTGACCACCGCGGCGATCCTGCCCTTCGCGCTCGTCCTTGGCATTCTTTCAGGCTATCTGAAAGGTTGGGTGGACGACGTCATCCAGTACTTCTACACCACCATCTCGTCGGTGCCCTCGGTGCTGCTCATCGCCGCCTGCGTGCTGCTGATCCAGGTCTATATCGACAAGAACCCCGAGCACTTTCCGACGGGTTTAGAGCGCGCCGACATCAAGCTCCTGTTTCTGTGCCTCATCATCGGTATCACCGAATTCTCCACCATGTGCCGGCTGGTACGCGGCGAGACCCTGAAGCTCTCGGAACTCGACTATGTCCAGGCCGCCCAGGCGTTCGGCGCGAGCTCGGTGGTCATCATGCGCCGCCACATCATGCCCAATGTGATGCACATCGTCATCATCACCCTGGTCCTCGAATTCTCAGGCATCGTGCTCTACGAGGCGGTGCTCTCCTACGTCGGCGTCGGCGTCGATCCGTCGACCAGCAGTTTTGGCACGATGATCAATCTGGCCCGCTCGGAGATGGCACGCGACCCGGCGGTCTGGTGGAACCTCATCACCGCGTTCGTCTTCATGCTGGCGCTCGTGCTCGCGGTCAACCTGTTTGCCGATGGCGTGCGCGACGCGTTTGATCCACGCGCCCGGATTTTCCGGCCGCGCCTGAAACTGCCCACCGGAGCCGCACGGTGAGGGCGCAGGGCACGGCGCTGCTCAGAGCCAGTGAGCTCAGCGTCGTCCTCGATTCGGAGGGCGGTCTGGTGCGTGCGCTCGACGGTATCAGCCTTGCGATCGCCGCGGGACAGACCTTCGCGCTCGTCGGCGAGTCCGGGTGCGGGAAATCGATGACCGCGCTCGCCTTGATGCGGCTCCTCCCCGAAAACGGGCGTATGGCAGGCGGCTCGGTCGCGCTCGAGGGTGAGGAACTGCTCGGTCTGCCCGAGGCCCGCATGCGTGAGCGGCGTGGCGGGCGCATCGGCATGATCTTTCAGGATCCGTCGACAAGCTTGAATCCGGTGCTGCGCGTCGGTGAGCAGATCGTCGAGACCATCAAGGTCCACACCCGGCTGCGCGGCGGCCCGGCACGCGCCAAGGCGCTCGAATGGCTGCGCCTGGTGGGCATACCTGAACCCGAGCGGCGCATCGACAGTTATCCCTTCCAGCTCTCAGGCGGCCAAAAGCAGCGCGTCATGATTGCCATCGCGCTGGCGGCCGAACCGGACCTGCTCATCGCCGATGAGCCGACCACCGCACTCGATGTCACGATCCAGGCGCAGATCCTCGATCTGCTCGCCGCCCTCCAGGCACGGCTCGGGATGGGCATGTTGCTCATCACCCATGACCTCGGGGTCGTCAGGCGCATGGCGCACCAGGTCGCGCTCATGTATGCCGGGCAGATCGTCGAGCTCGCCACGGCCGACGAATTCTTCGCCCATCCCCGGCATCCCTATGCACAGCAGCTCTTTGCCGCGCTGCCCGAGTCGGCGCGGCGCGACGAGCCCTTGGCGACGATCGCCGGGAGCGTGCCGCCCCTGACCACCGAATTCACCGGCTGCCGTTTTGCCGAGCGCTGCAACAGTGCCCAGGCACACTGCAGGACCCAGCAACCGCCCGTCATCGAGACGGCGCCTGGCCACGTGGTGCGCTGCATCCTCTACCGGGCTGGAGCTGTCGCCCCCGAGAACCAGCAGGCGGCGCCTGGCCAGGCCCGGAACGCGCGGCGCGTACCCGGTTCGCCCCACGCTGCTGGCGCCAACGCTGGCTCGGAGGCCGCTCGTCGACCGGCCGCGCGCCCGCTTCTGGAAGTGCGCAACCTGAAAGTGCACTTCCCGGTGCGCCACGGGCTGCTGCGCCGCATCGTGGGCCACGTGAAGGCCGTCGATGGAGTCTCCTTTAGCGTGGCCGCGGGGCGCACGCTCGCACTCGTGGGCGAATCCGGATGCGGCAAGACCACCACCGGCAAGGCGCTCGTGCAGCTGTTGCGCCGCCAGGCCGAGATCTCGGGGGATATGCATCTCGAGGGTCAGCCGCTGGAGCGCTTGAAGGGCGAACCCCTCTTGCGTGCCCGCCGCCAGATCCAGATCATCTTCCAGGACCCGTTCGCC